>JAFWVC010000060.1 GCA_017518415.1 Clostridia bacterium | reverse complement strand
TGCGCGACCGGGCGCACGCCTACCCCAACCAACTGTCCGGCGGGCAGAAGCAGCGGGTCGCTATCATGCGGGCGCTGGCCATGAACCCGGACGTGATGCTGTTCGACGAGCCGACCAGCGCCCTCGACCCCGAAATGGTGGGCGACGTGCTGGAAGTGATGAAAGAGCTGGCCCGGGACGGGATGACCATGATCGTCGTGACCCACGAGATGGGCTTTGCCCGCGAGGTGGGGACCCGGGTGGTGTTTATGGAAAACGGTACCATCGTAGAGGAGGCGCCGCCGGCCGTGTTTTTTACGGCGCCGAAAACCGACCGCGCCAGGGACTTCCTGGCAAAGGTGCTGTAAAACCGGACCGAAAGCCGGCCGCTGCGGCCGGCTTTTTTCGTTGACGGCGGCCGCCGTTTGTGGTACACTGGATTCGGACCGGATCGGTCGGGAAGGATGAAAGATATGTTCACAGCGGAAACATTGGACTTTTTGGCGGAAAACCGGGTGCAGAACAACCGCGCCTGGTATCAGCAGCACCGGGACGTGTATCTCGAAAAGGTGGTCCGTCCCTTTGCCGAACTGGTCGAGACGCTTACGCCGGCGATGGAGAAGATCGACCCGCATTTCGATTGCGTGCCGGCGATCGGGCACACCATCTCCCGCATCAACCGGGATACCCGGTTCTCTGCGGACAAATCGCTGTACCGGGAGACGGCGTGGTGCCTGTTTATGCGCAGCAAAAAACTGTACCACGGGCTGCCGGCCTTCTTCTTTGAGATTTCGCCCGACCGGATCCGCTACGGGTGCGGGTACTATCAGGCCGACTCCGCAACGCTCGACAGCATGCGCCGGCTGGTACTGGCCGGGGACAAAGCTTTTCTGGCGGCCGACCGGGCGCTGAAAAAGCAAAAGATCTTCACGCTCGAAGGGCCGCTGTATAAACGCTCCCGCTTTCCGGATCAGCCGGAGGCGCTGCGCTTTTGGCTCGACCGGCGGGACCTGTGCCTGATGCACGAGGACGCCGACTTCGCATGGCTGTTTTCCGACCGGGTGGCCGGCACGCTGCAACAGGCCTTTGCCGCCGTGGCGCCGGTATACCGCTTCTGGCTGCGGTGCGAGGAGCAGAAAGAAGTCAGCGAAAAAAACAAAAAAAGCACTTGACAAAGCCGGCCGGCCGTGCTATACTTGCTGAGCAACAAAACGAAGCAGAGCGTTTGCCCGCTCTCACCTGCGGATTTCGTTCCCGACAGGTCAATATGGCAGACCGCGGCAGGCCGGTACGGCCGGGGCGCGGCGCATAGCGGGCAGGCAAAGTGTCCGCTTTTTGTTTTGCCGAAAATCAAATCGGAGGTGTATACCCATAGCCAGTAAAGAACTGCAAATCAATGAACAGATCCGTGATGCACAGGTGCGCGTCATCGACGCGGATGGCACGCAGCTGGGGCTGATGTCTGCGCAGGAGGCCTTGCAGAAGGCCGAAGAGCGCGGGTTGGATCTGGTCAAAATCGCGCCGACCGCCGTCCCGCCGGTATGTAAGGTGATGGACTACGGTAAGTATCGGTTCGAGCAGGCCAAAAAGGAAAAGGACGCCCGCAAAAATCAACGCATTGTGGAAACCAAGGAGATCCGGCTGTCGCTGAATATCGACGTGGCGGATTTCAATACCAAGCTCCGCCATGCGCAGCGCTTTTTGCAGGACGGGGACAAGGTAAAGGTCTCTATCCGTTTCCGCGGCCGTGAGATGGGCCATCCCGAAATCGGGACCGAGATTATGCAGCGCTTTGCAGCCGCCTGTGCCGAAACGGCCAACGTAGAGAAACCGGCCAAGCTGGAAGGGCGGAATATGCTGATGTTCCTTGCACCGAAGACCAACAAGTAAAAATCTTTTAAGGAGGATGTCTTTTATGCCGAAGATCAAAACACACAGCGGCGCCAAAAAGCGCTTCAAACTGACCAAAACGGGCAAGGCCCTGCGCGCCCATGCGTTCAAGTCCCACATTCTGAACAAGAAGACCACCAAACGCAAACGCAACCTGCGCAAGACGACGACCGCCGACGCGACCAACCTGGCGGCCATCAAGCGCATGATTCCTTATAAATAACAGTTCGGAAACGGAGGATATGAAACATGGCACGTATTAAAGGCGCGATGATGACGCGCAAGAGAAGAAAGAAAGTACTCAAGCTGGCCAAAGGCTATTACGGCGCAAAATCCAAACTGTTCCGCACCGCCAAGCAGGCGGTCATGAAATCCGGCCAATACGCGTTTATCGGCCGCAAGCAGAGGAAGAGAGATTTCCGCCGTCTGTGGATCACCCGCATCTCCGCCGCCGCCAAGCTCAACGGTATGAACTACTCCACCCTGATGAACGGTTTGAAGAAAGCCGACATCGAGTTGAACCGGAAGGTCCTGGCGGAGCTGGCCGTCTCCGATGCGGAGGCGTTCACCGCTCTGTGCGAAAAAGCCAAAGAGGCCCGTCAATAAAAAGCTGTCATTCCGCTCACGGGGGTGCCCGTGGGCGGTTTGTTCATACAAAGGAGGTCCCCTGCCGTGGATGTGACAAGCCGCGCCCACCCGGTCGTCAAGCAATGCCGCCGCCTTCTGCGCGACGGTAAGGAGAGAGAAAGCAGCCGCCTGTTTGTGACGGAAGGGGTCCGTCTGTGTGCCGACGCACTGGCTTCCGGCGTGGGGATCGCCTGCGTGTTGTATACGCCGCAGGCGCAAAGCCGGTATCCGGAGGTGGACGCTTTGCGGGCCGCCGCCGCGCAGCAAATATGCCTTACCCCCGAGCTGGCGGCATATATAGGGGATACCGTGTCGCCTCAGGGCGTATTTTGCCTATGTAAAATGCTTGACAAAAAAACGACTTTCGATACAATAAGGTATAAAGGAAAATATATAGCGCTTGAACGGATCCAGGATCCGGGCAACCTGGGCGGTATTTTCCGCACGGCCGAAGCGCTCGGCGTCGACGGGGCGATCCTTATCGGCGAGTGCTGCGACCGGTACAACCCAAAAGTTCTGCGCAGCAGTATGGGCGGCGTGTTCCGTCTGCCGGTGTTCGAAACGGACGACCCGGCGCAGACCATGGCTCTGCTGCGCCCGCACGGAATGCGCTTTTACGCCTGCGTGGCGGACGACGGCGCGACGGCGGTGCAGACGGTCCGCTTCGGGCCGGGCAGCGTCTGTCTGATCGGCAATGAGGGTAACGGCCTGCGCGCCGAAACGGTGCAGGCCTGCGATGCGAGCGTGACCATCCCGATGAACGGGCGGGCGGAATCGCTCAACGCCGGCACGGCGGCCGCGATTATCTTATGGGAGATGTTTCGGTGACACGGGAACTCAATGCACTCACGGCCGCGTTGTGTTTGCAGGCGGCCGCAGGGTCCGGAACCAAACTGCCCGCCAAAATACGGAAAGCCGGTCTGACGCCGTTGGACGCGTGGGATCCGGAGCAGATGAAACGGTGCGGCCTGCCGCCTCTGAAAAGCCGGATGACGCCCGCTCAGGCGGAAGACATCCTGTATCGGGCCGATCGGTTGGGTATCCGCGTGGTCACGCTGTGGGATGAGGCATACCCGCCTCTGCTGCGGCAGATCTATGCACCGCCTGCGGTGCTGTATCTGCGCGGCACGGTGCCGGATTGGACCAAACAGCCGGCCGTCGCCATGGTGGGGACCCGCTTCTGCAGTCAGGAAGGCCTGGCAGTCTCCGGTATGCTGGCGCAGGGCCTTGCCGCCGGCGGGGCGATCGTTGTCAGCGGCGGCGCGGTGGGTATCGATCAGGCGGCGCACGAAGGCGCTATGGACGCCGGCGGCGTCACGGTAGACGTGATGCCCTGTTCGGTCGAAATGCGGTATCCCGCCAAAAACGCGGCGATGCGGCAGAGGATTGTGGAGACCGGCGGCCTGCTGATCAGTGAATATCCGCCCGGCACGCCGGTGACCCGCGGCAGTTTTGCCGTACGCAACCGGCTTATCGCCGGTATCTGCGCCGCCACCTGTGTGGTCGAGGCGCCCGCTGTCAGCGGGGCCCTGATCACCGCACGGTTGGCCGCCGATCAGGGCCGGGACGTGTTTGCGGTGGCCGGCAGCCTGATGGACCAGCGGTACGAAGGCTCACGCGCCCTGATACGCGACGGGGCGGAAGTTTTGCTGGATGCGGCGCAGGTGCTGGCCTGCGTGGCCGGCCGGTATACCGGGCAGGTGGATCTGCAGGCCGCGGCGATGCGCCAGATGACGATACAGCAAATGCCGCCTTTGCCGGAAGAACCGGCCGCCCCGGCGCCCGCCGAAGGGCCGGCGGAACCGGCGCCCTGCCCGGCTGACGCTTCGGCCGAAGCCGCGCAGATTTATCAGATCTTGCTCAAAGGGCCCGCTTCGCTCGCGCAGTTGACGCAGCAAACCGGGCAAGACGCCGGACAGCTGCTCGTCCGGCTGACGGAATTGGAAATTGCCGGCTGCATCCGCACGCAGCCGGGACCGACGTATTCGGTGATACAAACGGGAAGGAACAGGTGAAACACGTGTCAAAACTGGTGATTGTAGAATCGCCCGCCAAAGCGAAGACTATTCAGAAATATTTAGGCAGCGGGTACGAGGTCGTTGCCTCCATGGGCCACGTACGGGATCTGCCCAAAACGCTGCTGGGCGTGGACATAGAGCATGATTTTGCGCCCCACTATGTGGATATAGCCGGTAAATCGACCTTGATCCGCCAGTTGCGCGACAAAGCCGCGCACAGCGACGGCGTCATCCTCGCGACCGACCCGGACCGTGAGGGAGAGGCGATTTCGTGGCATCTTTGCCAGCTGCTCAAGGGCAACCCGGCGGAACGCAACCGGGTCACTTTCAACGAGATCACGCGCAGCGGCGTGGCGCAGGGGATGGCGACGCCGCGCCGGCTGGATATGGACCTGGTCAACGCGCAGCAGGCACGCCGGGTTCTGGACCGTATCGTGGGCTATAAACTCAGCCCCTTTTTGTGGAAAAAGGTGCGCAAGGGTCTGTCCGCCGGCCGGGTGCAATCGGCGGCCGTGGGCCTGCTGGTGGACCGGGAGGACGCCATCCGCGCCTTTGTCAGCGAGGAATACTGGAACATCGACGCAAAACTGACCGTGCAGGACCATACCCGCGCCTTTACCGCCCGGCTGTACGGCCGCGGCGGCAAAAAGCTGACGGTAACCTCGCAGCAGCAGGCGGAAGCGATCACGGCGGAACTGAAAAACGCCGCTTTTACGGCCGCGGCCGTCAAATGCGGCGTGCGCCGGTTGGCGCCGGCACCGCCCTTTATCACCTCCACCATGCAGCAGGAGGCCAACCGGAAACTGGGTTTTTCCTCCCGCCGCACGATGAAGACTGCGCAGGAATTGTATGAAGGCGTCGAAGTCGAAGGGTTGGGCGCCGTCGGTCTGATCACCTACATGAGGACCGATTCGCTGCGCATTTCGGAAGAGGCCCGCGCCGCCGGCAACGAATATATCGCCCGGTGCTACGGCAAAAAATATCTGCCGGAAAAACCGCGGTATTATAAATCGCGCAGCAACGCGCAGGACGCGCACGAGGCTATCCGGCCCTCCACACCGTCCCTGACGCCGGAACAGGTCAAAAACTCGCTGACCGGGGACCAGTATAAACTGTACAAGTTGATTTGGGAGCGGTTTATCGCCAGCCTGATGGCTAACTGTGTGCAGGACACCTCTCAGGTCGAGATCGACGCGGACGGGTATCTGTTCAAAGCGTCCGGCTATACCGTGCGGTTTGACGGCTACACCGTTCTGTATACCGAAAGCCGGGACGAGGACGATGAGGAAGACGGGCCGCTGCCGGTGATCCACACGGGCGACACGCTGCGCCTGAAAAAGCTCAGCTCCGCCCAGCACTTCACCCAGCCGCCCGCCCGCTATACCGAGGCGACGCTGATCAAGGCCATGGAGGAAAACGGCATCGGCCGGCCCTCCACCTATGCGCCGACGGTCAGTACCATTCTGTCCCGCGACTACGTCGAGCGCGAGGGCAAGGCGCTGCGGCCGACCTCATTGGGCGAGGTGACGACCCGGCTGATGAAAGAGCAGTTTCCCGATATCGTGGACGTGGATTTTACCGCCCAGATGGAACAGAAGCTGGACCGGATCGAGAACGGATCGGCCGACTGGGTTTCGGTACTGCAGAACTTTTACACGGGCTTTTCCAAAACGTTGCAGCAGGCGGAGCAAAGCCTGTCCGGCGAAAGGATCGCCGTGCCGGAGGAGCAGAGCGACGAGATCTGCGAAAAATGCGGCCGCCGGATGGTGATCAAAACCGGCCGGTACGGCAAGTTCCTGGCCTGCCCGGGATACCCGACCTGCCGCAATACCAAGCGTATTGTGGAAGCCAGCGCGGGCGTGTGCCCCAAGTGTGGCGGTGCGCTGGTGGCCAAGCATTCCCGCAACAATCGCAAGTTTTTCGGCTGCGCCAATTATCCGCGCTGCGATTTTATCACCTGGTATGAACCGACCAGCGAGCGCTGCCCGGTTTGCGGCAAGACGCTGTTCCGCAAAAAAGGCAAAAACGGCGGCAAGATCTGTTTGACAGAGGGGTGCCGAGGTGAAGGCTGAGATCCGCGTCGTGGGCGCCGGGCTGGCCGGCTGCGAAGCCGCCTGGGCGGCAGCCTGCGCCGGCATCCCGGTGACGCTGTATGAGATGAAGCCGCGGCGCTTTTCGCCGGCCCATCACACGCAGGGGCTGGCGGAGCTGGTGTGCTCCAACTCCTTCAAGGCCGCGCGCCTGGCCAGCGCCGCGGGCCTGCTGAAAGAAGAGATGCGGCTGCTCGGTTCGCTGTGTTTGCGTGCGGCGGACCGGTGCGCCGTACCGGCCGGCGGGGCGCTGGCGGTGGACAGAGACCTGTTTTCCGCCTTCGTGACCGAGGCGATCGCAGCCCATCCGCTCATCCGGCTGGTGCGGGAGGAGATCACCGACCTGCCGGACGACGGCGTGGTGACGGTCATCGCGACCGGGCCGCTGACGGCGGACGCCCTGGCCGGGCAGATCGCCGCGCGTTGCGGCGGAATGTTGAGTTTTTACGACGCGGCGGCCCCCATCATCGCCGCCGACAGCGTGGACGAAACGCTGTCCTTCCGGGCTTCCCGGTATGACCGGGAGCAAACCGGCGAGGGGGAATACGTCAACTGCCCGATGGACCGGGAACAGTATACCGCCTTCCGTCAGGAACTGATCCGCGCGCAGCGGGCGCACACCCATGCGTTTGACGTATACGAGGGCTGTATGCCCATCGAAGTGCTGGCCTCCCGCGGGGAGGACGCCATTCGTTTCGGGCCGATGAAACCGGTCGGCCTGCGGGATCCCCGCACAGGCCGACGCCCCTGGGCGGTGCTGCAGCTGCGCCGGGAGAACGCGCAGGGCACGCTGTTGAATCTGGTGGGGTTCCAGACCAATCTGACCTTTCCGGAGCAGAAGCGGGTGTTTTCCATGATCCCCGCCCTGCACGACGCGGTGTTCCACCGCTACGGTGTGATGCACCGCAACACCTTCCTGCACGCGCAGCAACTGCTCACGCCCGGGTACCGGCTGCGCGGGTCGGATACGTTGTTTTTCGCCGGACAAATGACCGGCGTGGAAGGATATATGGAATCGGCCGGGTCCGGCATCGTGGCCGGGCGCAACGCCGTGCGGCTGGTGCAGGGCCGGGCGCCGCTGCATCTGCCGCGGGATACCATGCTCGGCGCGCTGGCGGCCTACGTCAGCGGGGAAGAGGGCTTCGCTACGGCGGATTTTCAGCCGATGGGAGCCAACTTCGGCCTGCTGCCCGCGCTGCCGGAGACGATACGGGACAAAAAGATGAGATATGCCGGGCTGGCCGACCGTGCGTTGGAAAGCCTGCGGAAATATTTGAAGGAAGCGGAGGAGACGGTATGCGGATAATCGTGGATGCGTTCGGCGGCGACAACGCCCCTGCGGAGATCGTCAAAGGGGCGGTACAGGCCGCACAGAGTGACGGACATACGGTCGTGCTCACCGGGCGGCAGGACGAGATTCTGCGCGTGATGCGCGAACAGCAGCTGCCGGACGCCGGCATCGAGATCGTCGACGCACCCGACGTGGTGGATATGCACGACGAACCCAAAAAGATCCTGCGGGAGCTGCGCCGTTCCTCCATGGCGGTGGGGCTGGACCTGCTGGCGGAGGGCAAGGGCGATGCTTTTGTCAGCGCCGGCAGCACCGGTGCGCTGCTCATGGGTGCGACCTTCCTGGTCAAACGGATCAAAGGCGTATCCCGCCCGGCGATCGGGACGGTATTGCCGACGGCGGCCGGACCCTGCCTGCTGCTGGACTGCGGCGCGAACGCCGAGTGCCGGCCGGAAATGCTGGTGCAGTTTGCGCAGATGGGCAGCGTGTATATGTCGCAGGTCATCGGCGACGGCAAACCGGTCACGGTGGGGCTGGTCAACATCGGTACCGAGGATACCAAGGGCGGCAGCCTGCAACTGGAAAGTTACGCGCTGCTCCGGCAGCAGAGCGGCCTTGATTTTATCGGCAACGTCGAGGCCCGGGAAATCCCGAACGGCGCCGCGCAGGTATTGGTGGCCGACGGATTTACCGGCAACGTCATCCTGAAACTGATGGAGGGAACGGTCGGCTATCTGGTCGGGCAGATCAAGGATCTGTTCCGTGCCGGCCTGCGTACCAAACTGGCGTATCTGCTGGTCAAGCCCGGAATGGCCGGCTTCAAAAAGAAGTTGGACGTGTCGGAGTACGGCGGCGCCCCGCTGCTGGGCGTGAGCCGCCCGGTTATCAAGGCACACGGCAACTCCAAGGCGGCGGCCGTGCGCAGCGCCATCCGGATCGCGGCGGACTTTGCCGCGTCCGACGCCATCGCGACCATCAGCCGGCAAATGGCCCCGCAGGAGGAAGGATAAATGCGTACACAGGCACAGCAACTGATGCAGCGGATCGGGTACACTTTCCGGGATCCCGCGCTGCTGGAAGAGGCGTTGACCCATTCTTCTTACGCCAATGAGAGCAACCGCCGCCTGCGTTGCAACGAACGCCTGGAGTTTCTGGGCGACGCGGTGCTGGGTTTCATCTGCGCCCGCGCGCTGTTTGAACAGGACGACGGGGACGAAGGTTCGCTGACGGTCCGCCGGGCGGAGCGGGTGTGCGAGAAGGCGCTGGCCTCTTATGCCCGCCGCATTGCACTCGGCAGCGCGCTGCTGCTGGGCAAGGGGGAAGCCGCCGGCGGCGGCGCCGAGAGGGCCTCCATTTTGTCTGACGCATTTGAGGCGCTGCTGGCGGCGATTTATCTCGACGGCGGGCTGACAGCGGCGGAAGCCTTCGTACTGCCCTTCCTGCACACCGGGATCCCGGCCCGGAAGGAACGCTCGACCGATTATAAGACCCAGCTGCAGGTGATTGTGCAGCACAACCCGGAGGAACAGCTGTCCTACGTACTGACGAAGGAAGAGGGGCCGGACCACGACAAGCATTTCGAGGTGGAGGTACACCTGAACTCCAACGTCATCGGCCGGGGCAGCGGCCACAGCAAAAAAGAAGCGGAACAGCAGGCGGCGCGGGAAGCGCTGCGGCTGATGGGATACTGAAACGACAGGAGGTGACCGGCAGATGGTCCTCAGATCATTGGAAATACAGGGATTCAAATCCTTTCCGGACAAGACGGTGCTCCACTTTGAACACGGGCTGACCGCCGTCGTCGGACCGAACGGAAGCGGCAAATCCAATATCAGCGACGCCATCCGCTGGGTGCTTGGGGAGCAGTCGAACAAAGCGCTGCGCTCCGGCAAATCGGAGGATGTGATTTTCAACGGCACGGCGCAGCGCAAAAGTCTGGGCTTTGCCGAAGTGTCGCTGATGGTGGATAATACCGACCGTCAGCTGGATTTCGACGCGGACGACGTCAAAGTCACGCGCCGCTATTATCGCTCGGGCGAGAGCGAGTATCTGCTCAATAACGTCAAGGTGCGTTTGGAAGACGTGCGTCTGTTGTTTATGGATACCGGTCTCGGCCGGGACGGGTACTCCATCATCGGCCAGGGACGGATCGGCGACCTTGTCTCCACCCGCTCTGAGGAGCGCCGGGAGATTTTTGAAGAGGCGGCCGGCATTGCCAAATACCGCCACCGCAAGAAAAAGGCGGAAAGCCAGTTGGAAGCGGCGGAGGAGAATCTGGTGCGCCTGCGCGATATTCTGCAGGAACTGGAAAGCCGCGTCGGGCCGTTGGAACAGCAGTCCAAAAAAGCAAAAAAATATCTGGAATATTACGGCGAGAAAAAAGGCCTGGAGATCGGGCTGTGGCTGCACACCATCCACACCACGCAGAACACGCTGCGGCAGCTGGAGGGCAAGCTGGAGCTGATCCGCAACCAGTATGACGACGCTTCTGCCGCGCTGGAGCAGGCGGACCGGGACACCGAGCAGATCGAGCAGCAGAGCCGGCTGCTGGCGGTGCAGACCGAGCAGGCGATGCAGCAGGCGTCCCAGCTGGAGGAACAGGCGCTGCGCAGCGAAAACAGCGAAAGTTTGCTGCGCAACGACATCGCGCACGACCGGGAGGAGATCGAACGCATCGCCGGCCAGATCGAGCAGGCCCGGCAGGGCAATCTTTCCCTGAGCGGGCAGATGGATCTGTATGACCGGCAGATTGAGGAAAAAACGCAGCAGATCGCCGGTCAGGTCGATCAACGGCTGGCGCTGGAAGATCAGATGAGCGAGATGGTCCGCATCCGTGACGCCTTTTCCCAGCAGATCGAGCAGTTGTCCGCGCAGACGGCCGAGCTGGCCCTGCGTCTGTCCGACCTGCGGGTGCAGAGCGTGACGGCGGACAACAGCCTGGCGGAGATCGCCCTGCAGCTGGAACAGATGCAGAAGGAAGAGGCGGTCCGTCAGGCCGAAAGCGAGGCCAATCAGCAGGAGCTGGCCGCCTGCCGGCAGGATCTGGCGCAGCAGGAGCAGCGCATCACCGAATTGAAGAATATGGTCGCCGGGCTGCAGATGCGTTTCGACGCCCGGCAGGGCAAGTTGGAAGCAGCCCGTACCGAGGCGGAAAAGCTGCGCATCGACGGCGAAGAGAAAAAGCGCCGCGTGTTCATGCTCGAAGAGATGCAGCGTAACCTGGAAGGCTTTGCGCAGAGCGTCAAAGCCGTTGTCCGGCAGGCAGAGCGGGGCGCCCTGCGCGGTATCTGCGGGCCGGTATCCTCCCTGATGCAGGCGGAAAGCAAGACCGCCCTGGCTGTGGAAACGGCATTGGGCGCCGCCGCGCAGCACATCGTCTGCGAGCGGGAGGAGGACGCCAGGCAGGGTATCCGATATCTGCAGCAGAACAACGCCGGCCGCGCGACCTTCCTGCCGTTGACCTCCATCCGGGGCAACCGGCTCAGCGAGACCGGGCCGGAGCAGGAGGAAGGGTTCGTGGGGATCGCCGCGGATCTGGTCCGTTTTGATGAAAAATACCGCGGTATTGCGGAAAACCTGCTGGGCCGTACCGTCGTGACCGAGACGCTGGAAAACGCCATGGCCATGGCCCGCAAATACAAATATCGGTTCCGTATCGTGTCGCTTGACGGGCAGCTGATCAACGCCGGCGGTTCGATGACGGGCGGTTCTTCCGTCAAAGGGGCGGGGCTGTTGTCCCGCCGCACCGAGATCGAGCGGCTGCGGCAGCAGCAGGAACAACTGCAGCAGCAGGCGGAGCAGGCTGCCGAGCACTTCAAAAAATGTCAGCAGGAAGTGGCCGCCGTGCAGGCTTCCCTCAGCGGCAGCCGGGGCGAACTGGCAAGCGCGCAGGAGGACAAGATCCGGCTGGAAGGCGAGATCCGCCGCCTGAGCGGTTTGCAGGACGGGTACGACCGGGCGCAGGCGGCTGCCGAGGCCGAAAAGAAGGCGCTCGGCGCCCGGGCGCAGGAGAACCGCAAACTTTCCGCCGCCGCCGCCGGGGAGACGGCCGACCTGCAGCAGAAGAAACAACAGCTCGAGCAGCAGGCGGAGGCCCTGAGCGGCGACCGCCGACAGCGCCGCGAAGAGCAGGAGGCGCTGGCCGCCCGCATCGGCGAGTGCAAGCTGCAGGTGCTGGCTGTCGAAAAGGAAAAGGAAGCTTTGCTGGCCGCCAAGGAACAACTGCGGCAGCGCCGGGAGGATCAGGCCGGTTTCATCGGGCAGATGGCCGAGCGGCAGCAACAGCTGGAAGAGCAGATCACCCGGCTCGACGAGCAGGCGCAGCAGGCGGTCCGGACGGCGCAGCAGCTGCGTCAACAGGCCGCCGCCTGCGAAAAGACGGCGGAAGAATACCGTCTGCAGCGGGCCAAAGGCGAGGGCCGGATGGCCGAACTGCGGCAAAAAACCAAGGAAAAGACCGACGAACGGGAGCGGGCCGCCGGCGAGATCGCCCGGCTGGAGGAAAAGTGCCGTACCACCCGGACCGGTGCCGAGGAACTGGCCGCCCGGCTGTTCGAGGAATATGAACTGACCCGCAGCCAGGCGGAGGAGATCGCACAGCCGCCGGAGGATCCCGCGGCCGCCAACCGCCGCCTGAACGAGTTGAAGAACAAGATCAAGGCGCTCGGCAGCGTCAACGTCGACGCCATTGCCGAGTACGAAGAGGTCAGCACCCGCTACGCACAGCTGAAAGAGCAGACGGAGGACGTCGAGTCCTCCCGCCGGGAACTGCTGCGCCTGATCGGCGAGCTGACCGGGCAGATGAAAGAACTGTTTGAGGAAAAGTTTGCTGAGATCAACCGCTATTTCGGGCAGATCTTCACCGAGATGTTCGGCGGCGGTACGGCGCACCTGGCCCTGAGCGATCCGTCGGACGTGCTGGAGACCGGCATCGAGCTGCACGTGCAGCCGCCCGGAAAGGTCATCCTCAATCTGGAGGCGCTCTCCGGCGGCGAAAAGGCAATGACGGCTATTGTGCTGCTGTTCGCCATCCTGAAAGTGACGCACGCGCCGTTCTGTATTTTCGACGAGATCGAGGCGGCGCTGGACGACGTCAACGTGGACCGGTATGCGGCTTATCTGCGCCGCCTGTCCGACAGGACGCAGTTCATCATCATCACCCACCGCCGCGGCACGATGGAAGAGGCGGACCTGCTCTACGGCGTGACCATGCAGGAGCGGGGCGTGTCGAAACTGTTGGAGCTGCGCGCCAGCGAGGTGGAAGCCCGCCTGGGCATCAGCGGCCGTAAAATGGAAATGTAAAGGAGAGACAGCCCATGGGCTTTTTCGGAAAAATCGGGCAGGGGCTGAAAAAGACCCGGCAGGCCCTGATGCAGTCGATCGGCGGAATGCTCCGCTCCTTCAGCAAGATCGATGAGGAATTGTTCGAGGAACTGGAAGAGATCCTCATCACGGCGGACGTCAGCGCCATCACGGCCGGCCGGTTGTGCGAGCGTTTGAAGGAAAAGGTGCGCCGGGAAGGCATCTCCGATCCGGCGCAGGTGCGCGCTCTGCTGGAGGCTGAAACAGCCGATATGCTGCGCGGCGGCCAGCCGCTGCGGCTCGGCACAAAGCCGTCCGTCATTCTGGTCATCGGCGTCAACGGCGTCGGTAAGACCACGACGATCGGCAAGTTGGCCGCCCGCTTGAAGGCGGAAGGCAAAAAGGTCATCCTCGGCGCGGCCGATACCTTCCGGGCCGCCGCCGTGGAACAGCTGGATATCTGGGCAGACCGGGCCGGTGTGGATATCGTCAAACACGGGCAGGGGGCCGATCCGGCGGCGGTGGTGTTCGACACCGTGGCGGCCGCCAAGGCCCGCGGGGCCGACGTGATCATCTGCGACACGGCCGGCCGGCTGCACAATAAAAAGAATCTGATGGACGAGCTGCAGAAGATGGCCCGCATCCTTAACCGGGAACTGCCGGAGGCAGATAAAGAAGTGCTGCTGGTGGTGGACGCCACCACCGGACAGAACGCCGTGGCGCAGGCCCGCGCCTTCCGCGATACGGCGGATATCACCGGCATCGTGCTGACCAAGCTGGACGGCACGGCGCGCGGCGGCGTGGTGCTGACCATTTGGGAGGAATTGCAGGTGCCGGTCAAATTCGTCGGCGTCGGCGAAGGGATCGACGATCTGCAGCCGTTTGACCCCGAGGCGTTTGCCGCCGGCCTGTTCGGCGAAACGGAGGATCCGGCATGAAGATGCTCATCGCCACCCACAACCCGCATAAGCTGGAAGAACTGCGCCGTATTCTGCTGCCGCTGGGGATCGACGCGGTGACCGACCGCGACCTCGGCCTGACGCTGACTGAGGCCGACGAGACCGGCCGTACCTTTGCGGAAAACGCCTTTATCAAGGCGGAACTGGCCTGCCGGGAGAGCGGCCTGCCGGCCGTGGCGGACGATTCCGGCCTGTGCATCGACGCGCTGCACGGCGAACCGGGCGTGTTTTCCGCCCGGTACGCCCCCGAAGGGCAGCGGAAAAAGACCGTGCTGCAAAAACTGGCGGCGGTGGATGACGAGCACCGGCAGGCGCACTTTACCAGCGCAGTCTGCTGCGTGTTCCCCAACGGGGACGCCGTGACCGCCGAGGGACATTGCTTCGGCCGTATCGGCCAGGAATGTCGGGGAACGGGCGGCTTCGGATACGACCCGATCTTCGTGACGGAAACGGGAAAAACCTTTGCCGAACTGACCCCGGAGGAAAAGGACCGGATCAGCCACCGGGGGCGGGCGCTGCGCGCCTTTGCCGACCGGCTGGCACAGTACCTGAAAGGGATGAAAACATGACGAGCAAGCAACGCGCCGCGCTGCGCGGCATGGCCAACACGATGGAACCGATCCTGTTCGTGGGCAAGGGCGGCCTGATCGACACCCTGATCAAGCAGGCGGACGACGCTTTGCTGGCCCGCGAACTGGTCAAGGGCAAACTGCTGGAAACAGCGCCCCTCTCCGTGCGGGACGCGGCCGCCCGGCTGGCGGACGCGACCGGCGCCGCCGTGGTTCAGGTGATCGGCCGGACTTTCGTGCTGTATCGCCGCAACGAAAAGAAAGAAAACGGGATCCGGATATGAAACAGCAAAAAATAGCGGTGCTCGGCGGTACCTTTGACCCGATCCACAACGGGCACGTTCGGCTGGCGCTGGCTTTTGCCGAGCGTTTGCAGCTGGATGCGGTACTGCTGATGCCTTCCTTTGTGCCGCCGCACAAGGTCAAGACCGATCTGGCGCCGGCGGAGGACCGGCTGGCCATGTGCCGGCTGGCCGCGCAGCCGTATCCGGTGCTGCAGGTGTCGGATCTGGAGATCCGGCGCGGCGGCGCCAGTTTTACCGCGGATACTCTCGCACAGTTGCAGCAGGTGTATCCGCAGGCGCAGCTGTACCTGCTCATGGGGGCCGATATGTTCCTGACCGTCGGCACCTGGAACCGCTTTGAGCAGATCGCCCGCACGGCGGTGTTGTGCGCCGCCCCGCGGGACGACGTGACCGTTGAACAGCTGCGTGCCTATGCCGCCGAGCTGGAGGAAAGGGGCGCCGTCTGCGTGATCGAGCCGGTGCCGCTGTACGCCGCCAGTTCCACCGCCCTGCGGGCGGAGCCGGCGCTGGCCGAAAGCCTCACACCGCCGGCCGTTGCCGCGTATATCAAGGAAAAAGGGCTGTACCGCCGCCGCCACGGGATGGATCCGGAGGAGCAATACAAGCAGATCCTTTCGGGCCGGTTGGGCAAGCAGCGCTACGCGCACTCGCTGGCGGTGGCCGAGCAGGCGCAGAAACTGGCCGGGCGGCTCGGGGCAGACCCCGCCAAGGCGCGTCTGGCCGGGCTGATGCACGATATTTTGAAGGACACACCCGCCGAAACCCTGTTGCAAATGCTCGGGGATTTTGGTATACTGATAGAACCGGCGGAACGGGAAACGCCGCAGTTGCTGCACGCCAAAGCGGGCGCTGCTTTTCTGGAGCGGATCCTCGGCTTCGACGATCCGGACGTGCTCAACGCCGTGCGGTATCACACCACCGGCCGGGCCGGCATGTCTCCGCTGGAAACGGCGGTCTTCCTGGCCGACTTCACCTCCGAAGACCGGCAATATCCCGATGTGGACGTGATGCGGCGGCTGGTGCTGACCGACACGGATGAGGCGCTGCGTTACGCGCTGGCGTATACGCTGCGCGATCTGGCTGATAAGCGCCGGGTGATTCATCCCGACACGCTGGCATTGTACAACGAAGTGATCATACGGCAGCGACAGGCTGACCGGGAAAGGGAGCAACATGGGCAATAAAGATTCTGCCGGAAACCGCGTGGCGTTGACCGATTCCCCCGCCCGCCCCAAAAAACGCCGTAAAAAAGCCAAAGGCCGCATCATCGTCATGGTATTGATGGTGCTGCTGCTGGTCGCCTCGGTACTGTTCATGGTGCTTATGGGGCGGTATGTGTACAAGCAGATCTTTTCCGGCAACGGCGAGGCGCCCGAGTCGGTGGACCTGAGCCCGTACGAGCACACGGCGCAGAGGGATCAGGACAAGGTGTCCTATTACGTGCTGGGCGTGCTGGGGAAGGAGGACACCTCCGCAATGGCGTCCCTGACACTGATTTGTCACGATAAGCGGGACAACCAGCTGCGGATGATGCAGATCCCGCCTTCCACGTATATCGACAATGAGGCGATCTGGGGCACCGTGCATACCGCCGGCCTGACTTTCGGGCAGCCCAGGGATTACGACTGGTGCGACCTGTGTAAGCAGCGGCTGAGTGAGAACCAGATACAAAACGGCAAGCATCTGACCTGCGGGACCGCCGTCTCCAAGCGGACCGGGTCGGCCGTGCTGAGCCTGATGAGCGTGTTCAACGACCAGCTCGGCATGCCGGTGGACCACTACTTTCTGGTGCCGCAGCAGGCGCTGGTCAAGCTGATCAACCTGATGGACGACGTGATGATCACCCTCGACAGTGAGATCAAGGTGGGCGAACTGACGTACAGCAAGGGCGACCAGATTGTCGACGGCGAGGCGGCGCTGTATTATATGACGCATGCGGACAAACCCGGCGTACAAGGCGAAATACAGCTGCTGGAACGTCAGCGCAGCGTCATGGCGTCGGTGCTGGAAAGGGTGCTGTCGCTCGATGCGGCCGCCTATAACGAGGACACGCTGCGTCCGCTGCAAAGAGGATCCACCCCGATCCGTACCGATCTGCCGCCGGACGACCTGATTGCCTTCGTACTGCAGATGCAGTCGCTCAAGACCGACCGGATGCTGGTGTATACCATGCCCGGCGCGATCGTGACCAAAAGCGCCATGCAGTATTATTCGGCGGACCGGGAGGGGCTGCTGCAGCTGTTCAACCAGAGCTTCAACCCCGTGACGAAGATGACACTGTCCGACCTGCGGATCCCGGAGTTGTCGGATATATCGACGGAGCCGGCGGAATACAAACTGCTGTCGGAATATCTCCCGCGGGAGGCAAAGTGATCTATGCAGACGCAACAATTGCTGGAAACGGCCGTCGCCACGCTGGACGAGCATAAAGCGGAGGAGATCTGCGTGCTGTCGGTCAAAAAAATATCGTCACTGGCCGAATATTTTATCATCGCCGCCGGCACCTCGCACACCCACGTGCGCGCTTTGAGCGATTACGTGGAGGAAAAACTCGGGCAGGCCGGCGTGCGGCCGCTGCGCACCGAAGGGTATTCCTCGGGCGGGTGGGTGCTGCTGGATTACGGCAGCGTAATCCTTCATGTGTTTACCCCGCAGATGCGGGAGTTTTATAATCTGGAACGGCTGTGGCAGGACGGGGAACCCGTGCCGGTGGAACAGCTGCTGAATGGGAGAAGTAACAATGAAACCGTATGATCCGTCCGTTATCGAAAAAAAGTGGCAGCAGGAATGGGAGGAGAAGAACACCTTCGCCGCTTCCAACGATTCCGATAAGCCGAAATATTTTGCACTCGTAGAGTTTCCTTATCCGTCCGGGCAGGGGCTGCACGTCGGGCATCCCCGCTCGTACACGGCGCTGGACGTGATCGCGCGCAAGCGGCGTATGCAGGGGTACAACGTGCTGTATCCCATGGGATGGGACGCTTTTGGCCTGCCGACCGAGAACTTTGCGATCAAAAACCACATCCATCCCGAAATCGTCACGCGCAACAACGTGGCCCGCTTCAAGGCGCAGCTGCAGTCGCTGGGCCTGTCCTTCGATTGGACCCGCGAGATCAACACGACCGATCCGGCATATTACAAATGGACGCAATGGATCTTCCTGCAGCTGTTCAAGCACGGGCTGGCGTATAAAAAAGAAATGGCCGTCAACTGGTGCACCGGCTGCAAATGCGTGCTGGCCAACGAAGAGGTGGTCGGCGGCGTGTGCGAGCGCTGCGGCGGCGAGGTCGTGCACAAGGTCAAAAGCCAGTGGATGCTGAAGATCACCGCTTATGCGCAGCGCCTGATCGACGACCTGGCGCTGGTGGATTATCCCGAGCGCGTCAAGGCGCAGCAGATCAACTGGATCGGCCGCTCCGAAGGGGCGCAGCTGAGCTTTGAAACGACCGCCGGCGATCCGGTGCTGATTTACACCACCCGGCCGGATACGCTTTTCGGCGCGACGTATATGGTCGTCTCGCCAGAGCATCCGCTGCTGGCGCAGTGGATGGAAAAGGGACTGCTGCAAAACGCCGCCGAGATCGCTGCGTATCAGAAACTGGCCAACCAGAAGTCCGACTTCGAGCGCACCGAGGTGGCCAAGGAGAAGACCGGCGTGCGCCTGTGCGGCGTGGAGGCGATCAACCCCGTCAACGGAGAGAAGATCCCGATCTTTACGTCCGACTACGTGCTGACGTCCTACGGTACCGGCGCGATCATGGCGGTGCCGGCCCACGACACCAGAGACTGGGAGTTTGCCCGCAAGTTCGGTTTGCCCATCGTGGAGGTAGTCAAGGGCGGCGAGGTGGAAAAAGAAGCCTTTACCGACTGTGAGACCGGCGTGATGGTCAACTCCGGCTTCCTCAACGGGATGACGGTGGAGCAGGCCAAGCAGGCCATCATCAGGTACCTGACCGAGAAAGGTATAGGTGAAAAAAAGGTCAACTACAAGCTGCGCGACTGGGTCTTTTCCCGCCAGCGTTACTGGGGCGAGCCGATCCCGATCGTGCATTGTCCGCACTGCGGCTTTGTGCCGGTGCCGGAGGATCAGCTGCCCGTGCGCCTGCCGAAGGTAGACAGCTATGAGCCGACGGACAACGGGGAAAGCCCGCTGTCTCAGATAGAAGATTGGGTCAACGTGCCCTGCCCGCACTGCGGCGCGCCCGCGCAGCGGGAAACCGATACCATGCCGCAATGGGCCGGTTCGTCCTGGTATTTTCTGCGGTATACCGACCCGCACGACGCGCAGGGCTTCGCCTCCCGCAAAGCGCTGGACTACTGGCTGCCGGTCGACTGGTACAACGGCGGGATGGAGCATACCACGCTGCACCTGCTGTACAGCCGGTTCTGGTACAAGTTCCTGTATGATATCGGGCAGGTGCCGACGGCGGAGCCGTACGCCAAGCGTACCAGCCACGGGATGATTCTCGGCAAGGGCGGCGAAAAGATGAGCAAATCCCGCGGGAACGTCGTCAATCCGGACGATATCGTGCGGGAGTTCGGCGCCGATACGCTGCGCGTGTATGAAATGTTCATCGGCGATTTCGAAAAAGCCGCTCCCTGGTCGACCGACAGTGTGCGCGGTTCCCGCCGCTTTCTGGAACGCGTCTGGGCGCTGCAGGATAACGTGGCGGACGGGGACGCCGTGCGCCCCGCGCTGGAGCTGGCCTTCCACAAGACGATCCGCAAAGTCGGGGAGGACGTGGAGAACCTCAAGTTCAACACCGCCATCGCGGCGCTTATGGCGCTGCTCAACGAGTTGACCGCCGCCGGCAGTGTGACCCGCGGGGAATATCGCATCCTGTTGAAACTGCTCAACCCGTTTGCGCCGCATATGACCGAGGAGTTGTGGGAAACTTACGGCGACAACGGCGCGCAGCTGGCGTACGCGCCGTGGCCGGTGTTTGACCAGGCCAAGTGCGTGGCCGACACGGTGGAGATCGCGGTGCAGGTCAACGGCAAGGTCAAGGCGCGCGTGATGATTCCCAACGGCGCCGATGCTCCGACGGCTTACGCCGCCGCCAGGGCCGATGAAAAGATCGCGGCACTGCTGGCGGGCGGGCAGCTGGTCAAAGAGTTGTACGTACCGGGCAAACTGATCAACTTCGTTATCAAAGGTTAAACGCGAACGCCTCGCAGCACGCTGCGGGGCGTTCTTTTGGAAGGAACCCGGCCAAAAGTAAACTTTTTGTAAAATTACCTGCAAGAATTGTGGTCAAGGGGCTTGACGAAAAACAAAAGCTGTTGTATACTTAACAAGCGTTCTATGGGAAAATAGTCCCTGCTGCAAAGCGGAGGGAGGGAATAAAATGTCTGAAGTCCACGTAAAAGAGAACGAGAGCCTTGACAGCGCGCTGCGCCGCTGGAAGAAATCCTGCGCCCGTGCCGGTACGCTTGCGGAAGTCCGTAAAAGAGAACATTACGAAAAGCCGTCTGTGCGCCGCAAAAAGAAATCCGAGGCCGCTCGCAAGAGAAAATTCAAATAAGCGTCAACCAAAAAGCGGGCACTTGCCCGCTTTTTGCGTATAAGGAGAACGCAATGTCGATTTTTTATCCGAACCGGCTGGTGCCGCGCGTGACCGATATTGATCCCCGGCAGCTGGCGGAAAGCGGCGTGCGCGGCCTGCTGCTGGATGCGGACAATACCCTGACCACGCACAACAGCCAGCAGCTGGACCCTGCGGTGCGCACGTGGCTGGACGAGGTGGCGGCCTGCGGCATACGGGCCGTGATCATATCCAACAACAATTTTGAGCGGACCAGGCCCTTCGCCCAGCTGACGGGGCTGCCCTTTGTGTCCAAGGCGCACAAGCCGCTGCCCTCCGGTTTCCGGCGGGCCCGGCGGGCGTTGGGGCTGACGCGGCAGCAATGCGCCGTCATCGGGGATCAGGTGTTTACCGACGTGCTCGGCGCCCGGCTCAGCCGGCTGTACTGCATCCAGGTACTGCCGATTCAGGAGGAAAAGGGGCATCCGTTCCTCGCTTTCAAACGGATTTTTGAGAAAAGGATCCTGCGGCGCTATCGCCGCCGGAAGGAGAATGTCAAATGACGCGGTTCGGGCCGGCCGGCAACGGCGCGCTGTTTGCGGCCGAAGGATACAAAAAAACGGAAGAAATCCCGGCTTTTCTGGTCCGGCACGGGCTGACGGCTTTTGAGTATCAATGCGGCCGGGGCGTGCGGTATAACGCCGCCGCCGCGGCGGTGCTCAAAGCGGACGCCGCCGCCGCGGGGATCCGTGTTTCGGTGCACGCGCCGTATTTTATTTCATTGGCCTCGGCTGAGGCGGAAAAGCGGGACAACAGCCTGACCTATATCCGCGACAGCGCCCGCGCGGTGGTCGACATGGGGGGCGACCGCATCGTTGTGCACCCCGGCGGGCTGTGCGGGCTGCCGCGCCCGCAGGCGACGGCACTGGCCTGCGACACGCTGCGCCGCGCGCAGCGTGTGCTCGACGAGGAAGGGCTCGGTCAGGTACATATCTGCCCCGAAACGATGGGCAAGATCAACCAGCTGGGCGATTTGCAGGAAGTGCTGGATATGTGCCTGTGCGACGAGCGGTTTCTGCCGTGCGTGGATTTCGGGCACCTGAACTGCCGGACGCTCGGCGGACTGAAAGGCCGCGAAGAATACGCCGCCGTGCTGGACCGGGTGGCGAACGCCCTCGGGGAGCAGCGCGCCCGGCGGATGCACGTGCATTTTTCCAAAATTGCCTATACGCAGGGCGGGGAGAGCCATCACCTGACCCTGGCGGACACGCAGTTCGGCCCGGAACCGGCGCCGCTGCTGCAACTGATAGCCGAACGGGACTGGGAACCCGTTTTCATTTGTGAATCCGACGGCACGCAGGCGGAAGACGCCGCGACGCTGGCGGAAATCTATCGCGCTTGTAAGGAGACGATCCGATGAAACGCATACTGATCCTCAACGGGCCGAACCTGAACCTGCTGGGTATCCGCGAGCCGGAGATCTACGGCACCGACGGGTATGACGCGCTGTGCCGCCTGGTGCAGGCCGCTGCGGACGAACTGCACGTCGAGGTAGCTTTTGCCCAGAGCAACAGCGAGGGAGAACTGATCGATCTGCTGCACCGGGCCCGCACGGAGCACGACGGCGTGGTGTTTAATGCCGGCGCCTATACTCATTACAGTTACGCCCTGCGGGATGCGATTGCGGCGATCGGCATCCCGGTGATCGAGGTACACATCAGCAACGTCTATGCCCGTGAGCCGTTCCGGCACGAATCGGTGATCGCACCGGTGTGCGCCGGGCAGATCTGCGGGCTCGGCACGCAGGGGTACGTGTTGGCGCTGCGGGCGCTGGCAGAGCGATGACGGCCGGACGGTGCGCCGTACTGGCGCGTTGGCTGCCGGAAAAGACTGACGCGGCGCTGATCTTCAGCGAACACAACGCGTTGTATTATACCGGCTTTATCTGTGACGCCGCCGCCCTGCTGATCACGCGGGAAGACGCGGTGTTTATGACCGATTCACGATATATCGAGGCGGCGCAGCAGCGCATCGGCGCACCGGTGGTCTGCCGGCTGGCGCAGCGGCTGCTGAGCGACGCGGCCGCATGGCTGCGCACGGCGGGCATCCGCCGGGTGTTCATCGAGGCGGAACAGACGACGCTGGCCCGGCTGAACGTCCTGAAAGGGTACCTGCCGGACACGGAGATCGTGACCGACGGCGCGCTGGATCGGCAAATCGAGAGCCAGCGTATCATCAAGGACGAGCGGGAACTGGCCACGCTGCGGCAGGCGCAGGCGCTGACCGACGCGGCGTTTACCCACGTGTTGGGTGTGCTGCGCCCCGGTGTGCGGGAGCGGGACATCGCCGTGGAACTGGACAGTTATATGCGCCGTCACGGTGCGCAGGATATCTCCTTCCGCACCATTGCGGCGGCGGGACCGCAGACGTCGCTTCCGCACGCGCAGCCGGGAGATTACGCCGTGCAGGCCGGTGATTTCGTCACAATGGACTTCGGCGCTCTGCTGGACGGATACCATGCGGATATGACCCGTACGGTGGCCGTGGGTACCCCGCAGGCGGAACAGCGGCGGATATATGATATTGTTTTGCAGGCACAGCTGGCCGCGATCGCCGCGCTGCACGCCGGCATCACCGGCGCCCAGGCAGACGAAGCGGCCCGGTCGGTCATCCGGCAGGCCGGGTACGGCGAGTACTTCGGCCACTCGACGGGGCACGGCGTGGGTGTGGAGATCCACGAAAAGCCGACCCTGTCCTCTCTGTCGTCGACGGTACTGCCGGCCGGCTGTATGGTTACGGTGGAACCGGGCATCTATCTGCCCGGGCGTTTCGGCGTGCGTATAGAGGATATGGGCGTTGTGACCGAACAGGGGTTTGCCGATATGACGGCTTCTCCCAAGCAGCTGATCTGTCTGTAATAGTTCCCCTTTTTGCCGCATACATAATAGCGACAGGAGGGGTTTATGATGTTTGTATTTTCCGTTAAGACCAATCGCAGGCAGTTGATCTCGCTGCTGATCTGTCTGTTGCTGCTGATCGCGGTGGTGCTGCTGTCGGTATTCCTGCCGCAGAAGGGGGCTTCGGCCGGCGTGATGCTGACAGATGAGGCACAGCGCCTTTCTTATCTGCGTCGGCTGGGGTATGAGGCGCAGGCCGGCGCCGGTGTGCAGGAGGTGCTGCTGCCGGAGGAACCGGACGAGGCGCTGCAGACCTACAACGCCCTGCAACAGCAGGCCGGGTTCGACCTGACGCCCTATTTGGGCAAACGGCTCAAGTGCTGGACGTATACCGTGACCAACCTGCCTGAAGGGGATGCCGTGGTGCATCTGTATACCTTCCGGGACAAACCGGTGGCGGGTGACGTATCCGCGCCGGACGGCACCCGCATGGAGGCCCTGACGGCGCTCGGAAAGGACGAGGATCCTTATGGAGAGATTGGATAAACTGATCTGCTCACAAAGCGATATCACCCGTACACAGGCCGGCCGGATCATCCGGGCCGGCCGGGTCCTTGTCAACGGACAAGCCTGCCGCCGGCCGGAAACCAAGGTGGACCCGGAGCAGGACAGCCTGACGGTGGACGGCAAGCCGCTGACGTACCGGCGTTTTGTGTACTGGATGCTCAATAAGCCGGCCGGTATTTTGTGCGTATCCCGGGATCCGAACCGACGCACGGTGGTTGATCTGCTGCCTCCGGCTGAGAAGCACCGGCAGCTGTTTCCGGCCGGCCGGCTGGACCGGGACACCGTCGGATTGGTGATTTTGACCAATGACGGCGCGTATGCCCATCGGCTGCTGGCGCCGCGCAGCGGGATCCGCAAGCGGTATCTGGTCCGGCTTGACGGGCCGGTTTTGCCGGCGCACGTGCAGGCGTTCGCTGCCGGTGTGGAATTGGCGGATGGCACAAAATGTCTGCCGGCAGAACTGAAAATTATAGAAGATACATCTACTGCACTGGCGGAAGTGGAAATTGCGGAAGGAAAATACCATCAAATCAAGCGGATGTTCGGCACGATCGGGCTGGGCGTCGAGCAGCTCAAACGGTGCCGTATCGGCGCGTTGGAGCTGGATCCCGCGCTGAAAGAGGGAGAATGCCGCCCGCTGAAGCCGTCGGAAATCGACCTCAGCCTGCAAAACGGTGTATTATTTTTGTGAAAATTGCATTTAGATAAAATCCATAACTATCGTGTCAAAAGTTTGTTGAGAAATGCGGTTGACCTTTTCGGGCCGATTTGATATAGTGTTATTAACTTTAATGGAGCAAAAGATGCTTTCATCAATTGGAGGTAAAAAAATATGGCAAGTCTTAGTCTGAAACACATCTGCAAAAAATACGGCGGCAGCAACGTGATGGCGGTCTCCGACTTCAACCTGGAAATTAAGGATAAAGAGTTTCTGGTGTTCGTCGGCCCCTCCGGCTGCGGTAAATCCACCACGCTGCGTATGATCGCCGGCCTGGAAGAGATCACCGAAGGCGAGCTGTACATCGGCGACCGCCTGGTCAACGACGTGGCCCCGAAGGACCGCGACATCGCCATGGTGTTCCAGAACTACGCCCTGTATCCGCACATGACGGTGTTCGAGAACATGGCGTTCGGCCTGAAACTGCGCAAGACCCCGAAGGATGAGATCCGCCGCCGCGTGGAAGAGGCCGCCCGCATCCTCGACATCGCTCACCTGCTCGACAGAAAGCCGAAGGCTTTGTCCGGCGGTCAGCGTCAGCGTGTTGCTCTGGGCCGCGCCATCGTGCGTGAACCGAAGGTCTTCCTGCTGGACGAACCGCTGTCCAACCTGGACGCCAAACTGCGTGCGCAGATGAGGACCGAGCTGTCCAAACTGCACCAGAAACTGGGTACCACCTTCATTTACGTTACCCACGACCAGACCGAAGCCATGACGATGGCCGACCGGATCGTCGTCATGAAGGAAGGCCTGATCCAGCAGGTCGATACGCCTACCAACCTGTATAAGAACCCGGTCAACATCTTCGTTGCCGGCTTTATCGGCAGCCCGCAGATGAACTTTGTCGAAAGCAAGCTGATCAAAAAGGGCGACGACTTCTTTGTGGAGTTCGGCTCCGAGGATACCAAGACCACCAAGGGCAAAAAGTATCAGATCAAGCTGCCGGCCGAGAAGAACGCCAAAGGTGCGCTCGAACCCTACGAGGACAAGACCGTCATCATGGGCATCCGTCCGGAAGATGTGCACGACGAGCCGCGTTATCTCGAACAGTATGCCGACTATAAGATCAAGGCTGACGTTGAAGTGACCGAGCTTATGGGCGCCGAAGTGTTCCTGTACGTCAACGTCGAAGGTTTCAACTTCACCGCCCGCGTCGAGCCGACCACGACCGCTCACCCGAGCGATACCGTCGACATTGTGCTCGACAGCACCAAGATCCATCTGTTCGACAAAGAGACCGAACGCACCATCTGCAACTGATCCCCTGTATCAAGCAAAAGTCCCGGGCAGCCGCCCGGGACTTTTTTTGACGATACGGCAGACAACGAAAAAACGGCCGTGTAATACACGGCCGTTTATGTGCGGCGGCAGATCAGACTGCGCGGGTCACTTTACCCGAACGCAGGCACCGGGTGCAGGCATACACTCTCTTCGGCGAACCGTCGACGATCGCCTTGACGCGGCGGATATTAGCCTTCCAGGTGCGGTTGGAACGCCTGTGTGAGTGCGACACCTGAATGCCGAATGTGACGCATTTTCCGCAAAAATCGCATTTTGCCATCAATCTGCACCTCCTTCGGGAGCATTGTCATCAGACGATAACAAAAGCATATTAACAGATAAATCCGAAAAAAGCAAGTGCTTTTTTTCAGAAAACCGAAAAAAATTGATTTTTTTTGAACAGGCGCGGCAACCCTCTTGTAATCAGGAGGTTTTTCCGTTATACTTTACTGTGAATGTAATTCTTGTGAAGGGGAACCGGTATGCTGTTTTTTTTGATCCAAAACAGAGGCAACGTTTCGTTGACCGCGTTTTTTGCCGTGCTGCTGTCCTATGGGCTGCTGGTGCTGATCTGCCTGCCGTTCCATGAGTTTTCCCACGCGCTGACGGCGTATTGCCTGGGGGATGATACGGCCAAGCGGCAGGGGCGTCTGACGCTTCACCCGGGGGCGCATCTGGATCTGATCGGCACGCTGATGCTGGTACTTGCGGGCATCGGCTTTGCCAAGCCCGTGCCGATCAGCCCGTACCGGTTCCGGCACCGCAAGCTGGGCATGGCGCTCACGGCGGCCGCCGGCCCGTTATCCAACCTGCTGCTGGCCTTTCTCAGTATGGCGGTGTTCCGCGTGATCCTGCTTTTCGATCTGCCGGAAACGGTTCTGCTGGTATGTAATATTATTTTTATCAATATTCTCGCGTCAGTCAATATTTCGCTGGCGGTGTTCAACCTGCTGCCCCTGTTCCCGCTGGACGGGTTCCGCATCTTTTCCCTCTTTTTGCCGGAAAAATGGACCTATCAGCTGGAAAAATATCATCAGTGGATCACCTACGGGGTGCTGCTGCTGGTTTTCCTGGGTGCGTTTGACAAGCCGATGACGTTTATCCATACGCAGGTGATCAACTTTTTTGCTACCATACTTGGTTATTGACGGGGGCGTTGTATGACCACCATATCCTACAAATTGCCCGACTTTGAAGGGCCGCTGGATCTGCTGCTGTTCCTGATCCGCAAAAACAAACTGAATATCTGTGATATCCCCATCCGGGAACTGCTGGAGCAATATATGCAGACCATCGAGCAGATGCAGCAGCAGGACCTGGAGGTGGAATCTTCCTTCCTGGAGATGGCGGCCCGGCTGGTGCACATGAAATCGGCCTCGTTGCTGCCCAGACAGGAGGACGCCGAACAACTGCGCCGCGAACTGGAAGGCGAACTGATCGAATATCAGCTGTGCCAGCGGGCGGCGCGGCGGCTGGGCGGTCTGCATGTGGGGTACGACCTGTTCGTGCGCGCACCGCAGCCCTGTCAGCCGGACAAGACCTACCGGCTGCGGCATCAGCCTGAGGAACTGTACGCGGCCTATCTGGCGGCCGCCGGCCGGGGCAGACGCCGTCTGCCGCCGCCGGTGCAGGCGTTCAGCGGCATTGTTGAGCGCAAGATCGTGTCGGTATACAGCAAGATCATCTCGGTGCTGCGCACACTGCGCAGCGGGTATCGCGTGCGCTATGATACGCTGTTTGAAAGTGTCGGCAGCAAGTCGGAAATGGTGGCGACCTTCCTGGCGGTGCTGGAACTTCTCAAAGGCAACCGGATCACGCTGCAGGGTACGCCGGAGGATCCGTATATTCTGCTCAACGAAGGGCATCACAACAAGGAAAAGAGGACCGCCGAAGATGGAAATTAAAGAATATCGAGCCGCGATAGAGGCGGTGCTGTTCGCCTGCGGGGAGCCGCTGCCGCTGGCCCGGCTGGCCGAAGCGATCGAACTCGACGGAGAAACGACTGAGCAGCTTGCGCAGGACCTGATGCAGGATATCAATACCCGCGGCGGCGGGATCCGCATGGTCAAGCTGGACGATAATTATCAGTTGTGTACCGACAAAGCGTACGCCGAACCGGTGCGCCGCGCGCTGGATTTGCGCCGCAACGTGCCGTTGACGCAGGCGGCGCTGGAGGTGCTGTCCATTGTGGCGTATAACCAGCCGGTGACGCGGGCGTTTATCGAGCAGGTGCGCGGCGTTGATTGCGGCGCCGTACTGCAGGGTCTGGTATCCAAGGCGCTGGTGGAGGAGAAGGGGCGGCTGGAACTGCCGGGCCGCCCGTTGATCTACGGCACTACGCCGGATTTTCTGCGCAGCTTCGGCCTGTCGTCGCTGGAACAATTGCCGCCGCTGCCCACCGAGGAGCAGCAGGGCACTTCCATGACGGAGATCACGCTGGAAGACGTGGTACAGCAGGCGGAACAGGCCGAAGAGGCCGAACAGGCACAGGAGGAGTGAAAGGGGCCGTGACGCGATGGGCGTGTTAGCCGCGATCGGGCAGGGGCTGCTCTGGCTGCTGGCCGGGGTCGGTGCGCTGCTGGCGCTGGTACTGCTGCTGTTGTGTTTGCCGGTGTTTTTCTCCTTCACGTACGACGGGGAACAGCCGCGCGCACGCGTGCGCGTCTGCGGGCTTCCTTTCACGCTGCTGCCGGCCCGGGACAGGCCCGAAAAGGAGAAAAAGAAGCGGCACCGGCAGCCGGAGGAACCCGGGAAAAAGAAGGAAAGCACGCTGGCCCGCCTGACGAAGGAGTGGAAACAGGACGGCCTCGGTTCTCTTTTGTCCGCTTATACCGAGCTGGCCCGGCTGGCCGTCGGCACGCTCGGCAAGCTGCTGCGGGTGCCGATCCTTCGCCGGGTGCAGGTGCACGTTACCGCGGCAAAGGAGGAACCGGATCAGACGGCGCTGCTGTACGGCAAGGTGTGCGGGGTATTGTATCCCGCCCGCACGGTGCTGCAGTACGCCATGCGGATCCGCCGGGCCGACGTGGCGGTACAGCCGGATTTCACCGCGGACAAAAGCCGCGTGACGGCGCAGGTCTACGGGCATTTTTATCCGTATCATCTGCTCGGCGTGCTGCTGGGCCTGGTGATCGGATATCTCAAATGGAGTAGTATACGACCGAAAAAGCAGGAGGTAATACAGGATGGAAAACAAGGTCAATGAGGTGCTGAACGTCTCGATGGAAAAAATCAAACAGATGGTAGACGTCAGTACGGTGGTCGGCGATCAGATCCGCGTGAGCGACGAGCTGACGGTGATCCCGATTTCCAAGGTCTCCTACGGTTTCGCCGGCGGCGGGTCGGATCTGCCGTCCAAAAATACGTCTGGTCTGTTTGGCGGCGGCAGCGGCGCCGGCGTGAGCATCACGCCGATCGCAATGCTCGTCGTGCAGAAAAACGACGTGCGTCTGCTGCCGGTGGCGGCCAAGCCCGGCTCGGCGGATCAGATCATCAACATGGTGCCGGACGTGATCAACAAGATCAGCGGGCTGGTGCACAAGGACAAAGATAAGGCTGACCGGGAAGACAAGGTCGAATAACGGCCGCCCCGCGCCCATACAATAGGGCGGAGGGGATAAAGGATGAAACGAGCCCTGTGGGTGATTCTGTGCGTGCTGCTGGGCAGCGTGCGGCTGCCGGCCGGCGCAGCGGAGGTGTCCGCCGCGTCGGCGGTGCTGTATCTGCCGCAGCGAGAACAGTTCCTGTTTGAAAAGCAGGCGGATACCGTGCGGCCGATGGCCAGCACCACCAAACTGATGACGGCGCTGCTGCTGGCCGAGGCGATGCCCGCCGCGCAAACGGTGACGGTCCCGGCCGGCGCGCTGCCGGCGGAGGGGTCCTCCATGGGGTTGAAGGCCGGCGACACGCTGAGCGTACAGGCTCTGTGCGCCGGTATGCTGCTGGCGTCCGGCAACGACGCGGCCAATGCCGCCGCGCTGCTGCTGGACAATTCTTTTCCGGCGTTTGCGGACAGGATGAACCGCCGCGCCGCCGCGCTGGGGATGGACAATACGGTTTTCGTGACTCCCTCCGGTTTGGATGAAGGGGCGCACGGGGCCACCGCCCGGGATATGGCGCGGTTGGGCGCCGCCGTATTGCAGGTTCCGCTGTTGCGGGAGTTGTGCGCTACCCGCAACATGACGGTGACGGTCAGCGGGGAAACGGTATGGCTGAAAAACCACAACCGCCTTTTATCGCTGTATCCGGCCTGCATCGGGCTGAAAACCGGCTTTACCCGGCAGGCCGGCCGGTGTCTGGTATCGGCCGCCGAGCAGGACGGGGTGACGCTGGTCGCCGTGACGCTCCGGGCGCCGGACGACTGGAACGACCATATCCGTTTGTATCAGGAAGGCTTTGCCCGTACGCGGACGGTCGATTGCCCGGCCCCGCCGCCGCGGCAGATTCCGGTGATCGGCGGAGAGCAGGGCTGCGTGGCGGTCGCGGCGGATGCGGGCGCGCCGCTCGTCCTGCTCGATGAGGAGCGGTTGAGCACCCGGATTTGTCTGCCGGGCGTGCTGTTCGCGCCGGTACGGCAGGGGCAGACGCTTGGTGTGATGCAGGTGTTTGCGGACCGGCAGCTGTTGTGTGAACTGCCGTTGCAAGCGCGGGACGCGGTGCCGGCCCGGCCGTCTGCCTCTTTTTGGCGGCGGCTGCGGCAGACGTGGCTGCAATTACTGCGCGACATGGTCGCGCTGTGAGGAGTCGGTATGGAAGAAAGATTGCAGAAGATCCTGTCCGAGCGGGGCGTGGCCTCCCGCCGCAAGGCGGAGGAACTCATCGAACAGGGGAAAGTAAAAGTCAACGGGCATGTAGCCAAACTCGGCGACAAGGCGGACGCCCGCCGGGACGTGATTCACGTACAGGGCAAAAAGCTGGCGGCTGCGGAGGCGCCGGCGTATATTCTGCTGCACAAGCCGCGCGGATATATCACCACCCTGAGCGACGAGCAGGATCGCAAGTGCGTGGCCGATCTGGTGGCTGACGTGCCGGGCCGCGTGTTTCCGGTCGGCCGGTTGGACCGGCAGTCCGAAGGGCTGCTGTTGATGACCGGCGACGGGGATTTTGCCAACGCCATCATGCATCCGGCGGCGCACGTGCCGAAATATTACCGCGTTACGGTACACGGTACCGTGACGGATGAACAATGCGAACGGTTCCGCAACGGGATCGAGCTTGACGGCCGGCCGACCGCGCCGGCGGAACTGCGGGTGATCCTCTCCGATCCGGAGCGCACCGTGCTGGAAGTGACGCTGTTCGAGGGCCGCAACCGGCAGATCCGCCGGATGTGCGAGGCGCTCGGATGGGAGGTGGCGCGGCTGCGGCGCACGGCTATCGGGCCGGTGAAGCTGGGTATGCTGCCGGCCGGGCAATGGCGTTATCTGCAGCCGCGGGAGGTACGGGCGTTGCTGGTGGCTTCTCAGGTGCAGGGGAAGATTGCGGCCGCTTACATCAAGGCGGGTATCACGCCGGAAAAGGAAGAAAGAGGGCGCAGAAGATGATCGCGCTGCTTACCGCGCCGGTACCGGCTGACGCGCCGGCCGGCACGCAATGCCTGCAAGCCGGGCAGGATGGACGGGCGTGCGGCACCGTATGGTACCGCATTGCCGGCGATACGGTCGAATTGCTGCGCCTGACGGCGGAAGATCCCGCGGTGGCGGACGGGCTGGCCCGGGCTGCGCTCCAAAGGGGACGGACCGCCGGCTGTCTGTGCGCCGTCTGTCGGGAGCCGGATCTGGCGGCGCAGCTGATTGCCCGTGAAGGCTTTTGTCCGCACGGGCAGGGGGCGTTGGTGATGCTGGAGGCCTTTTTCGGCCGGGGATGCCGTTCTGCCCGCTGAATTATTTTTTAATATATTATATTTTTGTAAATCGACGCCGGAAAATGACTTGTCATTTTTCGGCGCTTATGTTATAATTACTTTGATTATGCATTTATAAAATATAAAGAAGATTTGCCGGAAACCGCCCGGCAGATCCGGCAGATAAGGAGCGAATAGGATGGCAGGCAAACAACTGCTGACGGCGCTGTACGACGCCGGCGAATATACGGAGCTGTCCCGTTTGTCCGCGGATGCGGACGGGGCGGCGGAGGTCGTGACGGCGGTCGGGCTGGTCAACGGGACGCAGGTATATGCGTTCGCGCAGGAGCAAACGGTCCGCTGCGGCGCTTTCGGCCGCAAGCAGGCAGAGAAGATCGGCCGGCTGTATCAACTTGCAGCGCAGACCGGTTCGCCGTTGGTGGGCTGCTTTGACAGCGACGGAATGAAGCTGCAGGAAGGGCTCGATGCCATGGACGCACTGGCCGAGGTGCTGTGCGCCGCCAATCGCCTGTCCGGCGTGGTACCGCAGATCGCCGTGATCGCCGGGCCGTGCATCGGCTCGGCGGCCATGATGGCGGCCAATATGGACCTGACCGTCGCCGTGAAAGGGGCCGCCTGGTACCTGAAAAAAGACGAAAAGCCGACAAAGCCGGCCTGTACGGCCGCGACGGCCGAGCAGGCGATGGCGCTCGTGCGCCGCGCGCTCGACCTGCTGCCGGCCAATAATCTGACGGCGCCGGCCGTGTATGAAGCCGGCGCGGCCGACACGGTCCCGACCGGGGCTGCCAACGCCGCCGCCGCGGTGACGGACGCCGATACGCTGCTGCCTTTGTATGAAGGGCAGGCGGCGCTGGGCCGCATCGGCGGCCGTCCGGCCGGGTTCGTGACGCTGCAGGGCGACGCGATCGGCTGCTGCGAAAGCCGCCGTCTGGCCCGCTTCGTGCGGTTGTGCGACGCATTTTCGCTGCCGGTGATCACCTTTGTCGATGCGGCGGGGTTTGACGGGATGCGGGCGGCGGCCGTACTGTCTGACGCGTACGCCGAAGCGACCTGCCCGAAGATCACCGTTGTGACCGGGCGCGCCTACGGCAGCGTGTATATTGCGGCGGCCGGCCGGCAGGCCGGGGCCGACGTTGTGCTGGCCTGGCCGCAGGCGACGATCTGCGCCCTGCCGCCGGAAGCGGCCATCCACGTCGTGTGGAGCGAACGCGCCGCAGGCCTATCCCCGCAGGAACAGAAAAAATTAGCGGAAGAATACGCCGCCGTCGAAGGATCGGCCAAAAAGGCCGCCGCCGGCGGACACGTCAGCGACGTCATTGAACCGGCGGATACCGGTCGTCAATTGCGGACCTGTATCGCTATGCTGGCCGGCAAGCGCGTGTCGCTGCTGCCGAAAAAACACACGACCCGTTGAGAAAACGAGAAAGGGATTATACGATGAAACATTTTCAGATCACGGTCAACGGCACCCCGTATGACGTACAGGTAGAAGAGATCACGGCTGACGGCGCCCCGGCCCCGAAAGCCGCGGCCCCGGTCGCGGCCCCGGCTGCTCCGAAGGCGGCCCCCTCCGGCGGCACGGCGGTCTGTGCGCCGATGCCCGGCAATGTGCTGGACGTGCGCGTCGCCGTCGGCGATACCGTCAAGACCGGCGATATTCTGATCATGCTCGAAGCCATGAAGATGGAGAACGAGATCCTCGCCCCCTGCGCCGGCAAGGTGACGGCCGTACCGGCAGCCAAAGGGCAGATGGTGGATACCGGGGCCGTGCTGGTCAGGATCGGTGAATGAAGATGGCAAAAATAGGGATCACCGAAACGGTGCTGCGGGACGCGCACCAATCGCTGCTGGCCACCCGTATGACAACGGAGGATATGCTGCCGGCCCTGGAAGCGCTCGACGCGGTCGGTTTCCGGTCGCTGGAATGCTGGGGCGGCGCCACCTTTGACGCTTGCCTGCGGTTTTTGAACGAAGACCCGTGGCAGCGGCTGCGTATATTGAAGCAGCATATGCCGCATACCCCGTTACAGATGTTGTTCCGTGGGCAGAATATGCTCGGGTACCGCCATTACGCCGACGATGTAGTGCAGTATTTCGTGCAGAAGTCGGTGGCCAACGGCATCGACGTCATCCGTGTTTTTGACGCGCTCAACGACGTACGCAATCTCGAGACCTCCATCAAGGCCGCCCGGGCGGAAAAAGGCGCTCACGTGCAGGCGGCCGTTTCGTACACGACCGGGCCTGTGTTCGACACCGAATATTACGTCCGGTACGCCAAACAGCTCGAGGAGATGGGCGCGGACTCGATCTGTATCAAGGATATGGCGGGCCTGCTGCTGCCCTACACGGCGTACGAACTGGTCAAGGCGCTGAAGGAAACGGTGCGGGTCCCGATCCAGGTGCATTCGCATTTTACCGCCGGCGTGGCGGATCTGGCGCTGCTCAAGGCGATCGAAGCGGGTGCCGACGCGGTGGACACCGCGCTTTCTCCGCTGGCGCTGGGCACCTCCCACCCGGCGACGGAATCGCTGGTGGCGGCGTTGCAGGGCACCCCGTATGACACGGGACTCGACCTGGTGCAGCTGACCGGTGTGAGCCGGCACTTCACCGCCCTGCGCCAGCGCTACCTGAAGGAGGGCCTGATCGCTCCGAAGGTGCTGGAGGTGGACGTGCGGGCCCTGATCTATCAGGTGCCGGGAGGCATGCTCTCCAACCTGGTCAGCCAGCTCAAACAGGCCGGCCGGGAAGAATTGCTGGAAGAGGTCCTGCTGGAGGTGCCGCGCGTCCGGGCGGACGCTGGATATCCGCCGCTGGTCACGCCCTCGTCGCAGATCGTAGGGACGCAGGCGGTATTCAACGTCATCGGCGGGGAACGCTATAAAATGGTCACCAAGGAGTTCCGCGGCCTCGTGCGGGGCGATTACGGCAAGACGCCGGTCCCCATCGATCCGGCCTTTGTGCGGCAGATCATCGGCGACGAAGCCCCCGTGACCTGCCGGCCCGCCGACCGGCTGGCGCCGGAACTTCCCAGACTGCGGGAAGAGATGAAAGAGTGGTATCAGCAGGAGGAAGACGTGCTGACCTACGCGCAGTTCGGCGCGGTCGCGCTGAAGTTTTTCGAGCAGCGCCGGGATGCGCAGCTCGGGATCGACCGGGCCCATCTGCATGCGGCGCAGCAGGTGCATCCGGTATAACGGGAGGAACAGTATGATCAAAAGCATGACCGGGTTCGGGCGCGGGCAGCTGCAGACCGACCGCTGGGAGATCACCGCGGAGATCCGTACCGTGAACCATCGCTATTTTGAATATTCATCCCGGTTGCCGCGGGCCTACGGCTTTCTCGACGACCGGATCAAGAACTATGTACAGCAGACCGTCAGCCGCGGTAAGACCGACGTGTTCATCACCGTCGACGACCGGCAGACGCAGGCGGCGGATATCCGGCTGAACGTCGCGCTGGCAGACGCCTATTATCAGGCGCTGCAGCAGTTGGCCGAACGGTACGGGCTGACGGCCGACGTCACGCCGGGGCGGCTGGCGTCGTATCCGGACGTGCTGTCGGTCACCCGGGCCGAAACGGATGAGGAGGAACTGTGGCAGCTGGTGCGGCAGGCGCTGGACGGGGCATTGCAGCAGCTGGTCGATATGCGGGAGCGGGAAGGCCGCAAACTGGCCGAAGATGTGTCCGCCCGCGCCGCGGAGATCGAAAAAATGGTCACGTTGGTCGAACAGCGCGGCCCGGAGCTGACCCGCGACCATATGGAAAAGATGCAGGCCCGCATGCAGGAACTGCTCAAGGACACGGCGATCGACCCAGCCCGGCTGCTGACCGAGGCCGCCATTTATGCCGACAAGACCGCCGTGGCGGAGGAAACGGTGCGGCTGCGCAGCCATCTCGAACAGTTGCGTCACATGCTGGAAGGCGAGCAGGCGGTGGGCCGCAAGCTGGACTTCCTGGTGCAGGAGATTAACCGGGAGACCAACACCATCGGCTCGAAGATTCAGGACTTGCAGACGACCCGTACCGTGGTCGATATGAAAGCCGAGATCGAAAAGATACGGGAACAGATTCAAAACATCGAGTAAGAAGGTGGCAGAAGTGAAACTGATCAATATCGGGTTCGGGAACATGGTGGCCGCCCACCGTCTGATCGCGATCGTCGCGCCGGAGGCGGCGCCGATCAAGCGCATCGTGGGGGAGGCCCGCGAGCGCGGCAGTCTGATTGATGCGACGGCCGGCCGCCGCACGCGTTCGGTGCTGATTACCGACAGCGAGCACGTGATTCTTTCCGCCGTACAGCCGGAGACGGTGGCCGCCCGCCTCGGCGACCCCGACGCGCAGGAGAGCCATGAAGATGAAGAATGATGCAAAAGGGGCGCTGATCGTGTATTCCGGTCCGTCCGGATGCGGAAAAGGCACGGTGATGACGCAGGTGCTGGCCGAGCGGGACGATACTGCGATGTCTGTGTCGGTTACGACGCGCGCGCCGCGGCCCGGCGAGGTCGACGGGAAGGACTATTTTTTCATTGACCGGAACGCGTTCGAGCGTATGGTCGCCGCCGGCGAACTGCTTGAACACGCCGAATACAACGGGAACCTGTACGGTACGCCCCGCGCTGCGGTGGAGCGGCAGCTGCTGGCCGGCAGAAACGTCGTGCTGGAGATCGACGTGCAGGGCGCCGAGCAGATCATGGACAGCGGCGCCGACGCCGTGACCATCTTTCTGGCGCCGCCTTCCATGCAGGAACTGGCCCGCCGCCTGCGCAAACGCGGGACCGAGGAGGAAAGCGTCATGGCCCGCCGGCTGGCGATCGCCCGGCAGGAAATGAGCCACGCGCACCGGTATCAGTTTTTTGTGATCAACGACGTGCTGGAAAAAGCCGTCAGGGACATACATGCTATTTTGGACGCCGAACGGCTGCGTTACAGCCGGGCGCGTATCGATTGGGAGGATGAATGATATGCTGAAACCCACAGACATTGAACAGATCCGCGGAAACAACAGCCGCTACGCGGTGGTGGTCGCGGTCGCCAAGCGCGCCCGCGACATCTCCGCCGACGCCGAGGCATCCGGCACGATCCTGATTGAAAAGCCGGTCAGCCTGGCGATCAACGACTTCCGTTCGGGCGACTACAAAATGATGTTCGACCGGCAGGAGGACGAGCAGGCGGCCGCATCCGACAAGACCTGAACGGCATGCGGATCGTACAGCTGGCCCTGGAACACACGCAGCTGTCGTTTGATAAGCTGTACAGTTATCGGCTGCCCGACGGGCTGTCGGTGCTGCCCGGCGCGCGGGTGATGGCGCCTTTCGGCGCAAAAAACCGTTACCGGCAGGGTATCGTGGTATCGGTGCAGGAGGGCGAGGGCAAGGCGCTGAAAGAGGTCGTTTCGGTGCTGGACCCGCAGCCGCTGCTGGATGAGAAGATGATGCAGCTGGTCTTCTGGCTGAAAGAGAGGACCTTCTGCACCGTGTTCGACGCCGTGCGCGCCATGCTGCCTACCGGCCTGTACTGGCGCATCACGCCGCTGTATTACGCTGTCCAGCCGCTGCCGGAGGATTGTCTGCCGGAATGGTGCGGCGCGGCGGCAGCGGTGCGCCGCTGCCGGGCCGGCTGCACCAGAGAAAAGCTGTGTGCCCTTATGGGATGGGATCCGGCCGGCGATCTGCCGGAACAGGCGGTGGCCGCCGGCGCGCTGCGCCGCGACGAGGACGCGCTGCGCCGGGCCGGGGACGCGACTATGCGCATGGCGCGCCTTTCCGACGATGCGCAGCAGCGTATGCAAACGGAAAAATGGACCGACAAGCAGGCCGCCGTGCTGCAATTGCTGGAACAAACCGGCACGGCAGCCGTGCGGGAGATATGCTACTTTTGCGGTGTGACGCAGGCTGTGGTCAAAACGCTGGAGAACAAGGGCATGCTCGTCTGTTCCGATGAGGAAAGGCTGCGCATGCCGGAGCGGCACGCGGCGGTACAGCCGGCGGCGCCGGCGGCGCTCAGCGGGCCGCAGCAGGCCGTGTACGACGGATTGCTGGCCCAGATGCAGCGGCCGGAAGCCTCGGCGGCGCTGTTGTACGGTGTGACCGGCAGCGGCAAAACGCAGGTATATATGAACCTGATCGACCGGGTGCTGGAAGAAGGCCGGCAGGCCATCGTACTGGTGCCGGAAATATCGCTCACGCCGCAGATGCTGCAAACCTTTTACGCACGGTACGGCAGCCGGGTAGCGGTGCTGCACAGCGCCTTATCCATCGGGGAACGGATGGATGAGTGGAAGCGTATCAAGCGCGGGGATGCCGGCGTCGTGGTCGGCACCCGGTCGGCCGTGTTCGCCCCATGCGAACGGCTGGGCCTGATCGTGCTGGACGAAGAGCAGGAAAACACTTACAAATCCGAAGCGTCGCCCCGGTACCACGCCAGGGACGTGGCCAAATACCGCTGCGTCCAGCACGGGGCGCTGCTGCTGCTGGCTTCGGCCACGCCGTCGGTCGAAACGGCGTACGCCGCCCGCAGCGGCCGCTATACCCTGTATCAGCTGGACGCCCGGTACGGCAGCGCCGTACTGCCGCAGGTGCAGGTGGCCGATATGCGGGCGGAGGAACAGGCCGGCCGCAGCATCGGCCATACGCTGGAAGCGGCGATCCGCCAATGCCTGGACGAGGGCCGGCAGGCAATCCTGCTGCTCAACCGGCGCGGGTACAACACTTTCATTTCCTGCCGCAGTTGCGGGCACGTGCTGTCCTGCCCGTCTTGCAGCATCTCGATGACGTATCATCGGGCCAATCACCGCCTGATGTGCCATTATTGCGGGGCTATGCGGCAGCCGGAAAAGGTGTGCCCCCATTGCGGGTCGGACAAACTGCGGTATTCCGGCCTCGGGACCCAGCGCCTCGAGGAGGAGGTGCAGGAGTTGTTCCCCGGCGTACCGGTGCTGCGGATGGATACCGATACGACTCTGTCCCGCTTTGCCTATGAAAAAAAGTTCGCCGCCTTCGCCGCCGGGGAGTACCGGCTGATGATCGGCACCCAGATGGTGGCCAAGGGCCTGGATTTTCCCCAGGTGGGGCTGGTGGGCGTGATTTCGGCGGATCAGGCGCTGTACGGCGACGATTACCGTTGTTACGAAACCGCCTTTTCTCTGCTGACGCAGGTGATCGGCCGCGCCGGCCGCCGGCAGACGCCGGGGCTGGCGGTAGTACAGACGTATACGCCGGAAAATCCGGTGATCCATCTGGCGGCCCGGCAGGACTACTGGCGGTTTTACGAGACTGAGGTCGCGACCCGGCGGATGATCAAATATCCGCCGTTTTCGGATTTGTGCCAGTTTGCCTTTTCCGGCGAAAAGGAGCAGGCGGTGCAGTCTGCCGCCCGCCGGTTTCTGGAACTGCTGCGCACGGCCGTGCAGGGCCCGTACGCCGGCATCCCGATGATCGCGCTCGATCCGGTACCGGCTTCGGTGCTGCGGGTGGCCGGGCGGTACCGCTACAAGATCATTGTGAAAACACGCAATTCCTCCCGCCTGCGGGAGATGATACGGGGGTTGCTGCAAACCTTTGCGGCGCAGCCGGAGGGCCGCGGTACGGCCGTGACGGCGGATATCAATCCCGCCGATATTTTGTAAGGAGGCCTGTATATGGCGATCCGCAATATTGTCAAAGAGGGAGACCCGGTGCTGACTAAAGTTTCACGGCCGGTGACCGAGTTCAACGAGCGGCTTTGGCAGCTGCTGGACGATATGGAGCAGACCCTGCAAAAAGCCGGCGGCGTCGGCCTGGCCGCGCCGCAGGTAGGCGTGCTGCGCCGCGTATTCATCATGGACATCGACGGTAAGCATTACGAGGCGGTCAACCCCGAGATCGTGGATGCCAAGGGAATACAGGAGGAAACCGAAGGCTGCCTGTCCTGCCCGGGCAAATGGGGCGTGACGCGCCGGCCGCGCCGGGTGCGCCTGAAAGCGCAGGACCGCAACGGCAAGTGGTATTATCTGCACGGCAGCGATCTGCTGGCCCGCTGCATTTGTCATGAAAAGGATCATCTGGACGGCGTGCTGTTTACCGAACACGTGATCCGGATGGTAGACGAGGCGTAAGGAGGGATCGGCTTGCGTATCGTGTTTATGGGCACGCCGGATTTTGCGGTGCGCTCCCTGCAGGCGCTGCTGCAAGCCGGCCATCGGGTGACGCTGGCCGTCACGCAGCCCGACAAACCGAAGGGGCGCGGCAATAAAGTACAATTTCCGCCGGTCAAGCAGGCGGCGCTGGCCGCCGGCGTGCCGGTGATGCAGCCGCTGACGCTGAAAGACCCGGCGGTGCAGGACGCCATCCGGGCCGAGCAGCCGGACGCCATTGTCGTGGCGGCGTACGGCCGCATCCTGCCGCAGGCTGTGCTGGATATTCCGCCGCTGGGCTGCATCAACGTTCACGGTTCGCTGCTGCCGCGTTACCGCGGGGCGGCGCCCGTGCAGCGGGCGGTACTCAACGGGGAAACGCAGTCCGGCATTACGACGATGCTGATGGATAAGGGCATGGATACCGGCGCGATCCTGCTGACGGCCGCCTGCCCGATTCCGCCGGATATGACGGCGGGCGAATTGTTTGACAAACTGGCCGATATCGGGGCGCAGCTGCTGCTGCGCACCCTTGATGAACGGCAGGCCGGGCGGCTGCCCGGTACCCCGCAGGACGACGCGCTGGCCACTTATGCGCCGATGCTGACCAAGCAGGAAGCGGAGTTGAATTGGGCGCTGCCGGCGCAGCAGCTTCACAATCAGGTGCGGGGGCTCAACCCCGCGCCGGTCGCCCGTACCGTGATGGCCGGGCTGCCGGTCAAGATATACCGCACGGCGGCAGGCGGCCCGGTCAAAGGCCGGCCGGGCACGGTGGCAAGTACCTCCCCGCTGACCGTCGTCTGCGGAGACGGAACGGGCCTGGAACTGCTGGAAGTACAGCCGGATGGCGGCAAACGGATGCCGGCGGCGGCTTTCCTGTGCGGGCACCCGCTGAAGGCGGGGCAGATCCTCGCGGAAAAGGAGTTTTGATCCGATGGATTGGGACAGAATATGGGATACGCTGCTGTCCAGCGGGTACGGCACGTATATCTTGTTTGTGCTGCCGGCGCTTCTGCTGTCACTGTGGGCGCAGTTCAAGGTCAAAAGCACCTTTCACCGGTACAGCAACGTGCAGGTACAAAGCGGCCTGACGGGCGAGCAGGCGTCGCTGCTGATCCAGCGGGCCAACGGCCTGTCGGTGCCGGTGACGACGACGGCCGGGGAACTGACCGACTACTATGATCCGTCGTCCAACGCCGTGTTCCTTTCGGAACCGGTCTATGCCCGCAGTACCGTGGCGGCCGTCGGGGTGGCGGCGCACGAGACCGGGCACGCGCTGCAACACGCGCAGGCATATACGCCGATCCGGGTGCGTACCGCCATGGTCAAGCCGACTCAGTTCGCCGCCACGATCACGCCGGTCCTGCTGTTGCTCGGGATTTTTCTGTCACTGCCGGGGCTGATCTGGCTGGGGGTTGCGCTGTTTTCCGTATCGACCCTGTTCCAGATTGTGACGCTGCCGGTGGAGTTCAACGCTTCCGCCCGCGCCGTGCGGGCTTTGCAGGCCAGCCGGATGCTGACCGATGAGGAGATCAGGGGCGTGAAAAAGGTGCTGACGGCCGCTGCGCTGACCTATGTGGGCGCGCTGGCCGTGTTGCTCGCGCAGCTGCTGCGGCTGTTGCTGCTGGTCAGCGGCAGGGGCCGCCGCCGATGAAGCCGGATGCGCGCACCGCCGCCGTCAAGGCCTTGTGCCGGCAGGAGCAGGACGGGGGATATTCCCATATTCTGCTGGAACAGATGCTGTCGCACGGGGCGTGGTCCGATGCGGACGCGGCGCTGATCACCCGCCTGCTGTACGGTGTGCTGGAACACCGCATGACGCTGGATTTTCTGCTGGCGCCGTACTGCCGCAAGCCGCTGGACAAGCTCGATCTGCCGGTGCGCAACGTGCTGCGGGCGGCGATGTATCAGCTTTACTATATGGACCGGATCCCGCCGGCGGCCGTCGTCTATCAGGCGGCAGAACAATGCCGCGCACTGGGCAAGACATCGGCTGCCGGGTTTGTCAACGGCGTGCTGCGGGCGGTACTGCGGGCCGGTATCCGTTGGCCGCAGGTCTGGCCGGAAGGCCCGGCCGGGCTGGCTGTGCGGTACTCCTGCCCGGAGGAATGGATTACGGTATGGCAGCGGCAATACGGGGAGCAGGCGACGGAGCAGTATCTGCTGTCGCTGGAGCAGCCCGCTCCGGCGGTGCTGCGGCTCAATACGCTGGTACCGGAGGCCCGGCAGCTGCCGGACCGGCTGGCACAGGCAGGCGTGCCGTTCACGCGGCATCCGCAGCTGCAGGATTGTCTGGTACTGCCGCCGGAGGCCGGCATAAAAGAACTTGCAAAAATACCGCAAAACTGGTATTATTATCAAGATACCGCTTCGCAGTGGGATTGTGCGGCGCTCGACGCGCAGCCGGGCGACCGGGTGGCCGACGTGTGCGCGGCGCCCGGCGGCAAAGCGCTGACGCTGGCCGGGCGGATGCAGGGGCGCGGACATATCGTCGCCTGCGATTTGTACGAGCATAAATGCCGCCTGCTGCGGCAGCGGGCCGCCCGCTACGGGGCGGACTGTATCGAGACGGTTTGCCGGGACGCTTGTACGCCGGCGCCGGAGGCGTGGCGGCAGGCGTTTGACCGGGTTCTGTGCGACGTGCCCTGTTCGGGCACCGGCGTGATCCGCCGCAAGCCGGAGATCCGGTATAAGAAGCCGGCGGAGTTCGCCGGCCTGCCGGAGACGCAGCTGCAGATTCTGCTGCAAGCGGCGGAGATGGTCCGGCCGGGCGGGGTGCTGCAATATTCCACCTGCACGCTGCACCCGCCGGAGAACGAGCAGGTGGTCGACCGCTTCCTGGCCCTGCGGCCGGATTTTGTGCCGCGGCTGTTGCCGATCGCGCCGTGCTTTACGGCGGCCGGGCTGCCGCCGGCAGACCGGATCACGCTGTTCCCGCACCTGCACGGGACAGACGGGTTCTTTATCGCAGGGTTTACGAAGGAGAGATCTGTTTGAACGCCAAACCGGATATCCGCGCGATGACCGTGGAACAACTGGCCGCGCAATTGCAGCCCGAATGGCCCGCCTGGCGCGCCAGGCAGGTCGTCGACTGGCTGCAAAAAGGGGCGGATTTCGGGCAGATGAGCAATCTGCCGGCCGCGCTGCGGCAGCAGTTGGCTGAGCGGTACAGCCTGGCCGGTGTGACGGTGGAGAAAAAATACGTCTCTGCAGCGGACGGGACCGTCAAATACGGTTTTCTGCTGGCCGACGGGGAGCGGATCGAATCGGTGCTCATGCAGTACCGGCACGGCTGGTCCCAGTGTATTTCCACCCAGGCCGGCTGCCGGATGGGCTGCGCTTTCTGCGCAACCGGCAGGGACGGGTGGCGCCGCAACCTGACGGCGGGAGAGATGCTCTCCGAAATCGAGACCGCTCAGGCCGACCACGGCGTGCGCGTGTCGTCGGTGGTACTCATGGGTATGGGGGAGCCGCTGGACAATTACGATCACGTGGTCGCTTTTCTGGACCGGTTGGCGGAGCCGGGCGGCGTGCAGATCGGTATGCGGCACATTTCGCTTTCCACGTGTGGTCTGGTGGACCGGATCGAACAGCTTATGCAGCGCCGCTATCAGCTGACGCTGTCGGTTTCGCTGCACGCACCGAACAACGCTATCCGCGACCGGCTGATGCCGGTCAACCGCAAATGGCCGGTCGAAACGCTGCTGACCGCCTGCCGGGCTTACGCCGAGGAGACCGGGCGGCGCATCTCGTTCGAATACGCAATGATCGACGGTGTGAATGACACCGACGCCTGCGCGGCCGAACTGGCGGCCCGCCTGCGCGGCATGCTGTGCCACGTCAACCTGATTCCCATCAATACCGTGGAGGGCACGCCGTGGCGCGCCAGCAGCCGGCAGCGCATCGCCGCCTTTACCAAAGTGCTGGAAAGCAAAGGTATTGTGACAACGGTGCGCCGGACGCTTGGCGCTGATATAGAGGCATCCTGCGGGCAGCTCAGACGCCGTCTGCAGGCGGAAAAGAGGGAAAGCCAATGAACATTTTCGGCAGGACGGATACCGGCCGTGTGCGGCCGAATAATCAGGACGCGTTTGTGTGCGGTCAACTGTCGGACACGGTGCGTTTCGCCGTGGTGTGCGACGGGATGGGCGGCGCCAACGGCGGCAACGTCGCGAGTGCGCTGGCCGTGCGCGTGATCTCCGGCCGGCTGGTGGAAGGGTTCCGTCCCGGCATGGAGGATTCCTCGCTGCTCAATCTGCTGGAGGCGACGATGGCAGCCGCCAATATCGAGATATACGACGCGGCGCAGAACGACGCCGCGCTGCAGGGCATGGGCACCACAGCGGTGGTGGCAGTAGCGGACGACGCACACGCCGTGATCACGCACGCAGGGGACAGCCGGGCCTATCTGTATACCGGCGGAGTTCTGCAGCAGCTGACGCGGGATGACTCCATCGTACAGGAAATGGTGGATAAAGGGCAGCTGACGGAAGAAGAAGCCCGCAGCCATCCCCGCAAGAACTTTATTACCAAGGCACTCGGCGTGACCGACGACATTCAGGCGGGTTATCTGATCCAGCCGCTGCGCAAGGGCGACGGATTGCTGCTTTGTACCGACGGATTGACCAACATGCTCGGCGCGCAGGACATACAGGAAATATTAACCGACAACCAGCCCGATTACGTGCCGGACAAGCTGATTGCAGCAGCCAACCGGAACGGCGGGGGCGATAATATCACCGTGGTTTATCTGACCAACAACGGACAGGAGGCATGACGCATGGATAAATATATCGGCAAGCGTCTGGACGGACGGTACGTGATCAAGGATATCATCGGCGTGGGCGGTATGGCCTGCGTGTACCGTGCGTATGACAGTGTGGATGACCGCGTAGTGGCCGTCAAGATCCTGAAAGAGGAGTTTCTGACCAACGAGGATTTTATCCGCCGGTTCAAGAATGAATCCAAGGCCATCGCCATTCTGTCCCATCCCAACATCGTCAAGGTGTTGGACGTGGGCTTCGGCGACGCGCTGCAGTATATCGTGATGGAATATATCGACGGCATCACGCTCAAGGAGTATATTGACCGGCAGCACATCGTCAAATGGAAAGAGGCCGTGCACTTCACCGTGCAGATCCTGCGGGCCCTGCAGCACGCCCATGACAAGGGCATCGTGCACCGGGACATCAAACCGCAGAACATCATGCTGCTGCCGGACGGCACCATCAAAGTGACGGATTTCGGCATCGCCCGCTTTTCCCGCACCGATATCCGGGCGACGGCGCTGACCGATCAGGCAATCGGTTCGGTCCACTATATCAGCCCGGAGCAGGCCCGCGGGGAATTGACCGACGAAAAGGCCGACATCTACTCCGTCGGCGTGATGATGTACGAAATGCTTACCGGGCAGCTGCCCTTTGAGGCGGATAACGCCGTTTCGGTGGCGATCATGCAGCTGCAATCCGAGCCGAGAAAGCCGCGCGAGGTCAATCCCGACATCCCGGAAGGGCTCGAGGACATCACCATCCGCGCCATGCAGAAGGATCCGGCCAAACGGTATCAGTCGGCGGCGGAGATGCTGCATGATATCGATAAGTTCAAGCAGGATCCGTCGATTCATTTTGCATACACCTATTTTCAGGATGAAACGCCTACCCGCTTTGTGGAGACGGTCGCGCCGGCTCCGTCCCGGCCGGTCCAGTCCGAGCCGGAAGAGGAGGAAAGCCGCGGCATTCCGGTGCTGCCGATTCTGGCGGCTATTGCCGGCGCCTGCATCCTGGTGGCGCTGATCTTCGTGGGGATCCTGCTGGCGACCGAGTTCCTCAACCCCGATACGGCGGTCGATGAGATCGACGTGCCTCACTTTGAGGGCAAGCTGTATGAGGAGATTATCAATGATCCCCGCTATACGGAAAACTTTACTTTTGAAATGAAAGAGACCGCCGACGATCTGGTGACCGTCGGGTACGTCGTGTCCCAGCTGCCGCAGGCGGGCCATTCGGTCAAGAAGGGCAAGCTCGTGACGCTGTACGTGAGCACCGGCAAAGAGCAGGTCAACGTGCCGGACGTCGTCGGGCACGACCAGATCGAGGCGGAAAATGCCATCAGCCGGGCCGGACTGAGGGCCAAGATCACATTTGAAGTCAACCACAGCGTGCCCATCGGGCAGGTCATCCGTACCGAGCCGAAGGCCAACGAACGCATCAGCGTCGGCAGCGACGTGCGCATTTACGTCAGCAGCGGCATGGAGGCGATCGAGGTGCCGCGCGTGATCGACTCCCGCGCAGAGGTGGCGACCGCCACCCTGAAGGCGGCCGGTTTTATCAGCGCGCCGAACGTAGTGTATCAGAACACCTCTGATCCCACCTATAAGACCGCCGGCATCGTGATGGATCAATCGCCGGCGGAAGGGGAAAAGATTACTCCGGATATGCCGGTGACGCTGTACGTCAGCAGCGGGTATCAGGATGTTTCCGGCGTGTACGTCGAGTTGCCGGATAACGATTCTTCCGTGCAGCTGCAGGTGTTTATCGGCGGGCTGCTGCGTACCGAGCAGGAGTATACCTTCTCGGCCATGATCGCCAATGAGATCAAATCGGTCATGCTCAACTTCCATGAACAGAAGACGAGCTACCCGGTCATGATCAAGATATCGGTGGACGGCGGCACGCCGCAGAAGTATCTGACCTTCACCGTCAACGGGGTCGACGGCACCATCGATCCGGAAAGCTGGATGTACTATGAGCTGGCGGGCGGACCGACGGAGCCGACCGGCCCGGAGGATCCGACGGGATTGACCGACCCCACCGATCCCTCAGAGCCCGCCACCGAGCCGACCGACGCGCCGGAATGATGGAACAGGGACGTATTTTGCAAAGCATCGGCGGATTCTACCGGGTAGAATCCGCCGGTACGGTTTATCTGTGCCGCGCGTGCGGCCTGTTCCGGCAGAAAAAACAGACGCCGCTGGTCGGCGATCTGGCTCTGTTCGAACCGCAGCCGGACGGGACCGGCACCGTGTGGGAACTGCTGCCCCGGCGCAACGAGCTGCGGCGTCCCCCGCTGGCCAACGTCGACGTGCAGCTGATCGTCAGCTCGGTGCGGGATCCGGCGCCGGATGCGCTGCTGCTGGATAAAATGATCGCGCTGGCGGAACAGCAGGATATCGAGCCGGTGATGGTCTTTACCAAGGCGGATCTGGAAGATACCGCCCCGTGGGAGGAGATCTACCGCAAAGCGGGGCTGCCGGTGTTTTCCGTGACCGTGCAGGACCCGGAAACGGCCCGGCCGCTGCGCGCCTGCCTGCAAGGGCGTATCTGCGCCTTTACCGGCAATACCGGGGTGGGCAAATCCAGCCTGCTGAATCTGATCGATCCGGCCTGGCAGCGGGATACGGGGGAGATCAGCCGGAAACTCGGCCGCGGCCGCCATACGACCCGCTCGGCCGAACTGCTGCCCTTTGCGGGCGGTTATCTGGCGGACACGCCGGGTTTTTCCTCTTTGGAGATGGATATGCAGATGCGGCCGGAGGCGCTGGAGGGCTGCTTCCGCGAGTTTGCCGGCCGGGAACAGCATTGCCGCTTCCGCGGCTGTACCCACACGAAGGAGCCGGGCTGCGCCGTCCGGCAGGCGGCGGAACAGGGAGAGATCGCCCCGTCGCGGTATCAGAGTTATCTGGCGTTATATGAATATCTGCGCCGGCAAAAGCCGTGGGAAAAACGATAACCCGGGCGGGAAAAACTCAAAAAAAGAAGGCGTCCGGCCACGGGCCCGGACGTCTTCAATCTATTTTCAAGGTTATCGCCGTATAAAAGGACGGAACGGAGGGATGGACGATGAGAGTTCTGCTGGCAGAGGACGAGGCGAGGATGAACCGCGCACTGTGTGAGCTGCTGCGGCAGGAAGGGTATGCCGTGGACGCCGTGCGCAACGGCACGGACGCGCTGGACGCTGTTGAAACCGGGATCTATGACCTGATCGTGCTCGACGTGATGATGCCCGGCCTGAACGGCTTCGACGTGGCAAAACAGGCCCGCCGGGCCGGGGTGACTGCGCCGATTTTGATGCTGACCGCCAAAAGCGAAGTGGACGACAAGGTCGCCGGCCTGGACAGCGGGGCGGACGATTATCTGACCAAGCCGTTCCTGACGAAGGAACTGCTCGCCCGGCTGCGGGCGCTCGGCCGGCGCCGGATCGCCTCCGACGACGGCAGCCTGACCTACGAGGATCTGACGCTCGACGTCAAAAGCGCGACGCTATACGGTGCCGACGGGAAAAGCGTGCGGCTGGGCGAGAAGGAGATGCGTCTGCTCGAATACCTCATTGCCAACCGGGGGCGGGTGCTGACCCGTGAGCAGCTGGCGCTCAAGATCTGGGGATACGATAGTGAGGCGGAGTACAACAACGTGGAAGTGTATATGTCCTTCGCACGCAAAAAGCTGGCTTTCGTCGGTTCCCGGTGCGAGATCAAGGCGCTGCGGGGAATCGGATACGAATTGAGGTGCCGCGATGTTCCGTAAAACAAGGAGAAAGATCGTGCTGGCGATCGTGCTGTCCCTGTTGGCGCTGATGGCCGTGACGCTGACGGTGATCTTTCTGTCCAACCGCATGGCCCTGCGGCGCGAAAGCGAGGAGCGGCTCAGGACGTACGCGGAACGGTATTCTCTGGAAGAGCCTTCGCCGGACCTGCCGCCGGTAAACGACCTGCCGCCGGACAAAAAGGGCCCCGGCAAAAACGAGGAGGCATTCCGGCTGTCCACCTTTTATTCGGTTGCCTACGGGCCGGACGGCGAGGTGCTGGCGGTGCGCAACGACAACCAGGCGATGCAGAGCCGCGAGTCGCTGATCGCCCTGGCCGACCGCATCCGTCAAAGCGGAAAAACAAGCGGTGCGCTGGGCAGCGTGCTCTTCCTGACGCAGGACCGCGGCGCCTACCAGCTGGTTGCTATGATCGACCGGACGATGATGGATCACGACCAGCAGACCCTCATCCGCCAGATGCTGCTGTTCGGTTCGCTGGCGCTGGCGGTGCTGTGTGCGGCGTCGGTCTTTTTGGCACGGTGGATCGTCCGGCCGTTGGAGGAGAACGACCGGCGGCAGAAGCGCTTTGTTTCCGACGCCGGGCACGAGCTCAAAACGCCGATCGCCGTGATCTCCGCCAACAGCGAACTGTTGCGGCGGCAGGTCGGCGAAAACGAGTGGCTGGCGAATATCGATTATGAAAACGAGAGAATGTCCGATTTGGTGCAGCAGCTGCTGACCCTCTCGCGCGCCGAAAGCGGCGGGCTGCCGCGGCAGGCGCTGGACTTTTCGCAGCTGGTCGGCGGCGAGGTGCTGCCGTTTGAAAGCTATGCGTTTGAACAGGAGCGGCAGATCGTCTCCGATATTGCCCCGGGGCTGACGGTGGAGGGAACCCCCGGTCAGCTGAAACAGATGGTCTCCATCCTGCTGGACAACGCTGTGTCCCACAGTACGCAGGGACCGATCCTCCTGACGCTCCGCCGGGAAAAGAATGCGGCGGTCCTGCGGGTATCCAACCGGGCAAACGAGATGAGCGCCGGGCAGCTTTCTCACCTGTTTGAACGGTTCTACCGAACGGACGAGGCGCGCGGCGGAGAGGACGCCCATTACGGCCTGGGGCTGCCTATCGCCAAAGCGGTGGCCGAGGCGCACGGCGGCGAAATCCGCGCCGCCTGGAGGAACGGCGAGGCGGTGTTTACGGTGTCGCTCCCGCTCCGGAAAACCGGCGGCTGAAAAAAATCAAAACCTTCAATGTATCTTCAATCCTCCCCTGTCATACTGTTGTCAACAGATGAAGGGGAGGATTTTATATGGGCTGTTCCTGAACCAAAAAGTCCGCCGGCGGCGGAGCAGATCGCATCTCGCTTTTTCAAGAACAAACCGCACTATAAAGGAGGAGACAAATATGAAAAAGTTTTTCAGCATCGTATCGGTTTTGCTGTTTACGGTATTCCTTGCCGCCTGCGCCGCCGGAACCCCGGCGCAGAACAACGCCGACGCCTCCGGCCAAAGCCGGACCGGAGGCATAAGCGCCGACACGGCGGTGCAGGAGCAGGCCGCCCTGCCGGAGGATATCGCCGTCTATGATACGGCCGACGCTACGCGCTTCGTATTTTCCGACGACGCCATCGAGGCGACGGAAGGGGCGTACGACGGCTACAAGGTGGAAGGCACGGCGCTGTCAATCAAGGACGGCGGCACCTACGTTGTATCCGGCAGCTGCCGGAACGGCACCATCGTGGTCAAAAAAGGGGTGACCGGCGTCGTCCTCGTACTGGACGGGTTGACGCTTTCCGCCTCGGCCACCGCGCCGATCACCTGCAATAAAGCCAGCGGCGTCACTATCGTCGCGGCGGAGGGCTCCGTCAATTATCTGGAAGACGACGAGTACAACAACGACGACGTTTATACTGATGAAGAACTGTACCCCGATATCGAAAACGCCGTCATCAAGTGCAAGGACGGCTCCAACGTCACCATCGGCGGCACCGGGACCATCTGCGTCACGGCCCACGGCAAAAACGGCGTCAAGGGCGGGTACGACCTGTACCAGGAGGACGAGGACGGCAACGTGACCGACACGCTGCTCTCCGCAGCCTCACTGACGGTACAAAATGTTACGCTGCAAATCACGGCCACCGTCAACGACGGCCTGAAAGCCGACAAGGAACTGAATCTGCTTTCCGGCAATATCACGGTATCCGCGGCGGATGACGGCATTAAGTCCGACTACGTGCTGAATATCGGCGCCGAGGGCAAGCAAGGCCCGACGATCGACGTCACGCAGGCCAACGAAGGCATCGAAGCGGCCACCCTGCGCGTTTATTCCGGCGTGGTCCGGGTAAATGCGACGAATGACGGCATCAACGCCGCCAACTCGGATCTGAACGGGTACGCTTTCAGTTATGAACAATACGGCGGGTACGTGTACGTCAACGTCACCGGCGGGGACGGTATTGACTCCAACGGGACCATCCGGCTCGCGGGCGGTACGCTGGAAGTGTACGCCCCTGCGCAGGGCGACGGCGATCCGCTGGACGCCGACAAGGGCACCAGCCTTGAGGGCGCGACGGTCCTCGCCGTCGGGCACCTGGGCATGCCGCAGGGCTATACCGCTCAGACGCCGTACGTGACCTTTGGCGGTACCGACGGTAAAGGCGGCATGGGCGGCGGACAGAGCAACCTCGTGACGGCCGGCAGCACCATCCAAATCACCGACGCCGCCGGCAACGTCCTGTACAGCGCCACGGCGCTGCGCAACGCCGGTTACGTCCTGTTTGCCGATCCGCAGTTGGCCGCCGGCGCCGCATACACCCTGAAAAACGGGGACAGCGCCGCCGCCACCGCCACGGCCGGGACCGCCTCCGCCACCGGTATGGGCAAGGGCGGACAGCGGTCCGGCGGAGACGCGTTCGATCCGTTTGGACAGGACCAGCCGGGCGGCTCGGGTGATTCGGGCGGTATGCGGCCCGACGGCCCGAGGCAGGGCGGCACGCCGCCGGAAAAACCGGCCGGTCAGCAGCCCGGTTCCTCCGACGGAGGGGATCCTCCGGAATCTCCGGACGGCGAAGTTCCTCCGGAACCTCCCGAGGGCGAAACGGTTCCCGGTGAAAAGCCGGACGGCGACTCCGCCGTCTGAGTATTCTCCGCCATACAGAACAAGCGGGCGGTCCTGCGACCGCCCGCTTCCTTTTTTATCCGTTTTGCCGTAAATGATCGTGCAGCGCCTGCGCCAGTGCGGCGGATATGCCGGGCACTTCGCCGAGCTGCTGCACCGAGGCCGCTTTGATCTGCGCCACCGAGCCGAAGCGTTGCAGCAGCGCTTTGGCTTTGGAGGGGCCGATGCCGGGCACCTCGGTCAGTACCGTGCGGATGCGGCCTTTATCCCGTTTGCTGCGGTGGTAAGTGATGGCGAAACGGTGTACCTCCTCCTGTATAGTGCCCAGCAGGGCAAAGGCCGCCTGCTTGTGGGTGAGCACCGCCTCGTCGCCGCCGTCGGTGATGGCGCGGGTGCGGTGGTGTCCGTCCTTGACCAGACCGTACAGCGGCACCGAAAGGCCGGCCTGCCGCAGTACCGCCTGCACGGCGGCCACCTGCGTCTGTCCGCCGTCGAGCAGCATCAGGTCCGGCAGGGTACCGAAGGCTTCATCCTCCGGGCTGTCCCGGTATTCCCGCAGGCGGCGGCCCACAACCTCCGCCATGGCGGCGCCGTCGTCCCCGCCGTGCTCGGGCGCAACGGTAAAGCGCCGGTAGGCCCGCCGGTACGGTTTGCCGCCGATAAATACCACCATGCCCGCTACCGGCAGCGTGCCGCCGGTGTGGGAGATATCGTAACATTCGATGCGTTCGGGCGAGCGGTCCAGCCCCAGCAGGGCCGCGATCTCGTCGAGCGCCTTGACGGTCTGCCCGGCGCGGCCCTGCTGCCGGGCCATATATTCGGCTGCGTTGTCACGGCACAGCGTGACGAGAGAGAGACCCTCGCCCTTTTGCGGGACCGTCAGCAGAACCTTGCGCCCGGCCAGCGAAGTCAGCCATTGCGCCAACAGGTCGGCATCCTCGGCTTCGCCGTCCAGCAGAATGCGGGGCGGCACGTCCTGCCGCAGGGTGTAGTAACGGCGCAGGAACTCGGCCCGTGCGGCCGGCAGATCGTCGTATTCGCCCACGATAAAGGGCTCCTGCTCGCGCAGGCGGCCGTCCCGGAAGCGCAGCACCTGAAAACAGAGCCGTTCCCCCTCCCGCACGGCGGCCACGACGTCCAGCCGTTTGCCGGTGTGCAGTACGACGTGCTGCTTGTCGGTCATCCGGCGGATGGCGGCGATGCGGTCCCGCAGGCGGGCGGCCTGCTCGAACTCCAACCGTTCGGCGGCGGCGTTCATCTGTTCGGTCAGCGTTTGCAGTGTTTTTTCGCTGCCCTGTTTCAGGTATTCCAGCGCCGCCGACACCTGCGCGGCGTATTCTTCCTCACGGATGCGGCCGGTGCAGGGGGCACAGCATTGCCCGATATGGGCGTTCAGACACGGCCGGCCGGCCGGTTTGCCGTAGGCCAGCGGCCGGCGGCAGGTGGCCAGGCCGAACAGACGACACGCCTGGTCGACTGATTGTTTGACGGAAAAGCCGCTCATATACGGCCCGATGTAGGCGGCTCCGTCCTCGGCGACCTGTTTGGCCTCCTCCAGCCGGGAAAAAGGGGGAGGGGTCACCTTGACGTAGTGGTAGCCTTTGTCGTCTTTCAGCAGGATGTTGTACGGCGGCCGGTGCTGCTTGATCAGCGAGCATTCCAGTACCAGCGCCTCAAACTCGCTGCCGACGACCAGATAATCGAACCGGTCGACCTGCTCGACCATCCGGCGCACCTTCGGGGAATGATTGGCGTCCGACCCGAAGTATTGGCTGACCCGGTTTTTCAGCGCCTTGGCCTTGCCGATATAGAGGATGCGGCCGTGCGCGTCCTTCATGATATACACGCCCGGGCGCAGCGGCAGCGCCATGGCGGCTTTGCGCAGCCGGGACAGATGCGGATTCATCGGCGACACCCCCTCTTTTTGTTGCTGTTTTCAGTATACACGCTTTTTGCGGCGTTGTCTATTGCCTTTTCACGGAAAATATGCTATACTGCACGCGAAAGTGAGGCGGTACCGGTGAGCGGACAGTTGATTTTGGTCGGGACGCCGATCGGCCATTTGTCGGATCTTTCGCCGCGCGCGCTGGAAGCGCTGCAAAATTGCGACCTGATCGCCGCGGAGGATACGCGGGTGACGCTGAAGCTGCTGAATCATTTCGGTATCCGCAAGCCGCTGATCAGTTATTTTGAACACAACAAGCTGATGCGCGGAGAGGAACTGCTGCAAAAATTGCAGCAGGGCTGCCGGATGGTACTGGTCAGCGATGCCGGTATGCCGGCTATCTCGGACCCCGGGCAGGATCTGGTGGCTCGCTGCCATCAGGCCGGCGTGCCCGTTACCGTGATCCCCGGGCCGTGCGCGGCGGTGGCCGCGCTGGCTTTATCCGGTATGCCGGCCGGTCGGTTTACCTTCGAGGGTTTTCTGAGCGTCAACAAGGGCAGCCGCCGTGAACATTTGGAGGCGCTGCGCGGCGAGACGCGCACCATGATTTTTTACGAAGCGCCCCACAAGCTTAAAACGACGCTGAAAGACCTGTACGCCGCCTTCGGTGACCGGCCTGTCGCACTGGTGCGGGAACTGACCAAAATCTATGAGGAATGCGTCAATACTACGCTGGCGCAGGCCGTCCGCCTGACCGAAGAAAAGGAGCCGCGAGGTGAATACGTGCTGATCGTCGGCGGTGCCGAGCCGGCCGCCCCGGAGGAAACAACGCTCGATACCGCGGTGGAACGAGCGCGCACGCTGCGCGCCGGGGGCATGAGCGCTTCCGCCGCCGCCCGGCAGGCCGCGGCGGATACGGGATGGCCGCGCGGAGAAATCTATAAACGGATGTTGGAGGAATGACTATGAATCTGACCGCTTTTTTGGGCATCCAGACGGACAGAAACCTGTATATTCTGATCATCCTGGCCGTCGTGGTCGGCGCAGCGCTGCTGCTGATGAAGGACAAGCCGGCGCGTGACGGCCGCAGCCGTATGCTGGGTGAAAAATACCGCGTGATGACGCCGGAACTGTTGGCCGCCGCCTCCGACGAGGAGCTGGTCGACGCCGTGATCGCCAACCTGCACGAAAAACTGAATCCACGCCGGCCGGACCCGTATAAGGATATTCCGCCCCTGTCGCCCGGGCGCAGCGCGGTGTACTCCGTGTGGCTGCTGTGCCATGAGCTGGAGCAGGACGGGTGGGAGCGGTTTTACGCCGGGCCCTCCGCCGTGTTTGACGAGTTGGCGCGGGACGGGCTGCGCCTGATCGGCGCCGAGCGCTGCGCCGCCGTGGTCGACGAGGTGCTGGCCAGGCGGCCCGTGCACGGCGAAAGCGAGGAAATGGCGCAGCTGCACGCCGATTTTCTGGAGGCGGCGGAGGAGGAACAGCCGCTGGCGCTGTGCCGCGCATACATCCGCACCAACCCGGAGGAGTTTTGCGACGAGGCCGAAAAAGAGGAATAATTTTTGAAAAAAGCATTGACAACCACAGGCGAGTGTGCTATATTAGTACACGTCGCCGATATGGGGGTATAGCTCAGCTGGGAGAGCGCTTGAATGGCATTCAAGAGGTCAGCGGTTCGATCCCGCTTATCTCCACCAACGGCAAAAAGGGTCCGAAAGGTTTCGGACCCTTTTTTCGTTTCCTGCGCAGGCACCCGGCCTGCCGGGCTTTGAGCACACACGGCCGGAAAAATATCTGGACTATCCGGGCATCACGCAGCAGGAGCAGCTTTCCGTTTGAAAAAGAGGCGCCCGGCGCCTCTTTTTCGCTTCCGGATACGGCTTGATTCCCGGTGGGGACTGTGGTATACTGAAACTGCCGATATATCCACCGGAAGGAGCGCCTGACGTATGCAGCAGATCAAATGCCCGCACTGCGGGGAACTGTTTCAGATTGACGAGAGCGGCTATGCGCAGATCGTGCAGCAGGTGCGCGACCAGACCTTTGAGGAGGAGCTGGCCCGCCGCGAGAAACTGCTGATCGACCGGCAGCAAAGCGCCATGGAAGTTATGCGCGTCAAGCAGGCGCAGGCGCAGGAGCAGCTGCTGGCCCGCAAGGACGGCGAGCTGGCCGATAAGGACAGGATCATCGAACGGCTGCAGACCCGGCTTGACGGCAGCGACGTCGAAAAAAAGCTGGCCGTGTCCGAGGCGGTGCAGCAAAAAGAGCGGCAGCTGGCTGAAAAAGACAACGAGATCGTTCGCCTGCAGGGCAAACTGTCGGTGCGGGAAAACGAGGCGCTGCTGCGGGAAAAAGCCTTGCAGGAACAGTATCAGACCCAATTGCAGGCCAAGGAAGAGCAGATCCGGTACTATAAGGATTTCCGGGCCCGGATGTCCACCAAACTGGTGGGGGAGAGCCTGGAACAGCACTGCCTGATCCAGTTCAACGCCCTGCGGATGACGGCTTTTCCCACTGCTTATTTTGAGAAGGACAACGATGCGCGCACCGGCAGCAAGGGGGATTTCATCTTCCGCGAATCGCTCGACGGCACCGAGTTTATTTCTATTATGTTCGAGATGAAGAACGAGCAGCAGGAAACGGCTGCCAAGCACAAAAACGAGGACTTTTTCAAAGAGTTGGACAAGGACCGCCGGGAGAAGAACTGCGAGTACGCGGTGCTGGTATCGATGCTGGAAGCGGACAACGAACTGTACAACAACGGTATCGTGGACGTGTCCTACAAATACCCCAAAATGTACGTTGTGCGGCCGCAGTGCTTTATTCCCATCATCACGCTGCTGCGCAACGCGGCGCTGAACACCCTGCAGTTCCGGCGGGAGCTCGAACGCATGCGCAGCCAGCAGGTGGATCTGCAGCAGTTCGAGCAGAATATGGAGGCGTTCAAGACCGCCTTTTCCAAAAACTATCAGGACGCCAGCAACCGCTTCAACGAGGCCGTCGCCCAGATCGACAAGACCATCGAGGCAATGCAGAAGATCAAGGAAAACCTGCTCAAATCCGGCGAACATCTGCGCCGTGCCAACGCAAAGGCGGAAGACCTGAGCATCAAGCAGTTGACCAAAAACGCCCCGTCGCTGCAGCAGAAGTTTGCCGCGCTTGCACAGGGCGACACGTGAACGGCCCGATACAGTTGTTCCGAAACAAAGCAAGGCTCCCGGTCCGGGAGCCTTGCTTTATTGGAGGATCCATTTGCAGATCAGTGCGCCCAGGCCGGCGCTGATCAGCAGCGTCAGGATGCGGTGCAGCAGATAAAACACCTTGCCGCGGCGCAAAAAACTGCTGGTACCGGTCTGCTCCAGATAACGGTGTGCCTGCTGCCGCAGCGTCTGATGGTCGGCTCCGCAGGTGCTGCGCACGACCAGCAGCGCCCGCTCAAAATAGGCGTTGTCGGTGTGGCTGATTTCAATGACCTGCCGCTGGACGCCTCGGATCATCTTTTTCCCTCCGTTCGGCTGTTTTCTATACAGCGAGTATGCCCGCCGCGGACGCCGTTATGCGTGTATGCAGGCAGAACATTTATTTGAATACAACAGTCTGTAAAACGGGGTTTCGGTGGCGGCATGTGGAAAACTATGTGGAAAAGGTGGATAATTCGCATAAAAGCAGGGCTTTTGCCGGGAGAGACTTCCAAAAAAAGGCAAAAAAAGTCGAGAAAAAAAGAAAAACGTCATACAAAGCGTTTAACCTACTTTACGAAACCGGGGCCGGCGGCAGTCATTTTTGCAGGCAGGTAAATATACAAAATGAAAAACCGCCCGTCCGGCGGACGGGCGGCGGTAACGTGCTTTGCGCCCCGCGGCCGTCGTCAGGGACGGCGGCCGGTCAGGTAGGCGATGCTGCGCTCGATGGCGTCGCGGGCGCCGGCCTGCCCGGCGGCGTCCTGCTCGGTCGTGCGGTAGTCAAACAGGCGGGTAAAACTGTCGATATCCTGCCGGAGCTGCTGCAGGGTGGCCTGTGTCAGCCGGCGGGACACGGCGATGAACTCTTTTTTATGCTCCTTGGTCAGGGAGGCTTCCGCGGCGGCGCAGACGGCGGAAAAGTGGGGCAGACACAGCGCGGGCTGCTCCTCCCACAGCCGCCGGAAGGCGGCCTGCTGTTCCCATTGCAGGCACAGGTTGTTCAGCAGCCGGTCCGTCGCCTGCCGGATCTCCCGGCAGACAAAGCAGGTCTGCCCAGCTTTGTCGGCGCCGCGGACCGCTTTTTTGTCGATCCGGCCCGGCAGCGGCAGCCCGGAAAAAAGCTGCTTTTCCACCTCGATCAGGTGGGATTGCAGGATCAGCGCCACTCCCAGCCGGTTGCGGGCGGCGAGCATTTGCCGGTAATGCGGCAGGCAGAAGCCCTCCCGGTTGGTACGTTCGCGTACGTCCGGCTCCATCAGGGCGGAACCGGTGATATAGTCCACCACCCGCTTTTCCAGCATGTCGCGCAGGCGGCAGACGGGGCAGCCGTCCCGCGGTTCCAGTACCTCTGTCAGCGGGATGGTCACGATGCTCTCTCTCAAGCCGATCACCTCTTGCGGCCTATTGTAGCATAAAATCGGCAGCGGGTCAACTTTTCATCTTTTTCCGATTTTTTTGAAAAAAGCCCTTTTCTTTTGAGGCGGGTTGCGGTAGAATATAGGCAGAGATATATCGCAAGGAGGAAAATCAACATGCCGCTTGTCAACACAAAGGAAATGTTTGCCAAAGCCTACGCCGGCGGGTACGCCATCGGGGCTTTCAACATCAATGATATGGAGATCCTGCAGGGGATCGTCGACGCCTGCCAGCAGCTGCGCTCGCCGGTGATCTTGCAGGTGTCCGGGTCGGCCCGCAAGTATGCGCGCCACGCATACCTGGTCAATCTGGTCAAGGCCGCGGAGGCCGAGACCGGCCTGCCCATTGCGCTGCATCTGGACCACGGTGCCGATTTTGCACTGTGCAAGGAGTGTATCGACGGCGGGTTTACCTCCGTGATGATCGACGGGTCCAGCCTGCCGTATGAGCAGAACGTGGCCGAAACAGCCCGCGTGGTCGAGTATGCCCACGCGCGCGGCGTGACGGTGGAAGGGGAGCTGGGGCAGCTCGCCGGCGTGGAGGACGAGGTCAGTGTCGACGCCGACCGCGCCCATTATACCGACCCGTCCCAGGTGCAGGATTTTGTCGGCCGTACAGGGGTCGACTCGCTGGCTATCGCGATCGGCACCAGCCACGGGGCGTACAAGTTCAAACCCGGGCAGAAGCCGCAGCTGCGCTTCGACATTTTGCAGGAGGTCATGGACCGGTTGCCGAACTATCCCATCGTGCTGCACGGCGCATCCTCCGTGCTGCCGCAATACGTCGAGATCGTCAACCGGAACGGCGGCCGGATGGCGGACGCCATCGGCATTCCGGAGGAGATGCTGCGCAAGGCGGCGTCGATGGCCGTATGCAAGATCAACGTCGATTCCGACCTGCGCCTGGCGATGACCGCCGGCATCCGCAAGCATTTTGCCGAGCATCCCGAGCATTTCGACCCGCGCCAGTATCTGGGCGAGGCGCGCGGCTTTATTACCGACGTGGTGCGCGGCAAGATCCTCAACGTACTCGGCAGCGCCGATAAAATCTGATACATAAGCGGCGGTGTCTGTACACGGCCGCTTTTTGCTGCGGAGGGAACGATTTATGACGGCATTGATCACCGGGGCCTCCTCCGGTATCGGGCGGGATATCGCGCGGCTGCTGGCCGCGCAGGGGCACGAGCTGATCCTTGTGGCGCGGCGGCGGGATCGGCTGGAGCAGTTGGCGGCGGAGCTGCCGGTGCCCGTCACCGTGGTGCCGGCCGACCTGTCCGAACCCGGCGCCGGGGAGGCGCTGTACCGCCGGCTGGAGGGCCGGCAGGTGGATATTCTGGTCAATAACGCCGGGTTCGGCGCCTTCGGTTTGTTTGAAGAAACGCCGCTGGCCCGTGACCGGGCCATGCTGGCCGTCAACGTGGCGGCCCTGCATGAGCTGACCAAACTGTATTATACCGACTTCAAGCGGCGCGACGCGGGATATATCCTCAACGTGGCCTCGTCGGCGGCTTTTTTACCCGGGCCGCTGCTGGCGGAGTATTACGCCGGCAAGGCTTACGTGCTGCGTTTGACGCAGGCTTTGTATGAGGAACTGCGCCGCAGCGGCAGCCATGTGCGCGTGAGCGCGCTGTGCCCCGGCCCGGTGCGGACCGAGTTTGATACGACGGCCGGCGTGACGTTCAGCGCCAGAGGTCTGCCGAGCGACAAAGTGGCCCGTGCCGCCGTGCGGGGGATGTTCCGGGGCAAGCTGGTCATTGTGCCAGGCCTGACGATGAAGCTGGTGCGCTTCGGGGCCCGCTTTTTGCCGGACAAATGGCTGCTGCGTCTGTGCTGGCACGCGCAAAAGCGCAAGGAATCCTGACGGCGCCGCCCGCGGGGGCGGACAAAAAAAAGGGGGGAAAAAAACGGCATGAAACGCTGGAGCAAAAGGATGGCGCTGTGGCTGGCCGTATGGCTGACGGCGCTGGCAAGCGCGGCCGTTTTTTCCTCCGGCGCGGCCGCCGCGCAGTACGTCTACCGCCTGCGGGCGGACCGGCTGATCACCTCCGGCTGTTATACCGGCGTGACGGTCACCGACCACGAGGCGGACCGCGGCTTTACCGTTACCGCCACCGGGGAAGGCGTGCGGGATTCGGTTGGAGCCTATTTTGTCATCGACGCGCCGACGCTCGCCGCCATGCCGTACCTCGTTATCGAGGTGGACCCGGAGGGCTGTACCGGGCTTTCGGTCAACTTTTACGGCTGGGGGGCGGCCGGCTTATATTCCACCGGCAACCTGACGGCAGACAGCGGCCGGCTCGCGGTGCATCTGGGGGCCTTTTGTTCGGATTACACCTGCCAATTGTGGTGCTACGGTGCGGCGGGGCAGGCTTTTTCGGTGCGCGATTGTTATCTTACCAGCTGCAACCCCGGTGTAACCGAGTTTGACGGCAAGGCGCTAGCGGTGCTTTCCACCGCCGTCAATCAGGGCAACACCGTCCGGGGGGACGGCGGGTGCGGCCTGAGCCTGTCCGGCGGCGGGTATACCTATTGGAGGATAGAAGAATCTCTGCTGCAAACGTACCCCTATCTGGTCTATCGTTTCCGGCAGGTGCCGGCGCAGGCTGACGCATTCGGGGTCGCCTTCGGTACGTGGTGGAACCGGTATCAGGCGCTGCCGCTGGACGGCGAGCTGCATGCCGTCGATCTGCGCGCCTTTTCCGGGTACGAAGGGGACGGTGCGCTGCTGCAGTTGTGGTTCAACGGGGTACCGCAGACGGAGTTTTCCTGCATGGTGCTTGCGGCCGACCCCGCCTTTGATCCCGACGCGGTCACCGTGCCGGATCCGCCGGAGCCGGGCGAAACGTTCGACGTGGATTTTGACGCCGCCGACGGCACGCCGGTGCCGGCGCAGGCCGTCCCGGCCGGCGGCCTGGCGGAACCGCCCGCGTCTTTGCGGGAGGGGTACGAAGCGGATTGGTATACCGCCGACGGCCGGCTGTTCTGTTTTGAGACCGACCCGGTTACACAGGATATGACGCTGTACGCGCGCTGGCACGCGGTGGGGCTTTTTTCCCGCATCTATGCGCAGCGGCAGATACAGGGGGATGCCGTGCGTCTGGTCGCCGCGCTGGACGGCCTTGCCTACGAAGAAGTCGGCTTTGCGGTGCGGTATGATACCGACAGCCGCGCCGTGTGGCCGGAGCCGGACAGCCCGCTTTGTTCGCTGCTGCGCACCGATACGGTGTGGGGCTGCGTGTATGCCGACGGTGTGCCGGTGCCCGCGCAGGACCTCGGCGGCGCCTGCGTGTATGCGCTGACGCTGCCTGCTCCGCCGGACGTGCCGCCGGAGCAGGCGCTGTACCTGCATGCGTACGCCTATGCCGTGTGCGGGGAGCAGGTCTTCTGCTCCGCTGTGCAGACCTTTGCCGTCGGCGTGTGGGGCGCCGATCCCTGAACCGAACGATATTTACCGAAACGGCCCGTTTGGCGGGCCGCTTTTTTTGCCCGCTGTTTGTATAAGTTGAACAAGAAAACATTCAAAGATTTATAAAATTACTGAAAACAATAAATATTTTTTATAAAAGGACTTGATTTTTCGGCTATATGCTTATATACTGTATAGTGTCAAAGAGTATCTGGCGATGCTCCTATTTTAATGAAAGGGTGATCCATCATGAAAGGATGGAAGAAAGTTCTGTCCTTGACCCTCGCGGCGGCCATGTTGCTGTCCATGGTCCTCGTCTCCGGCATCACCGCCTCGGCGGATGCCAAAAACGCGCTGGTGTATCGCATCAATTCCAGCAATCTTCATACGGATGGAATCTATACACCGGTCGATATCGTCGACCATACCGATGACAAAGGCTTTACCATCACCAGGGCCACCGGCGGTTCGAACGATTCCGTCGGCGCGTACTTCGTCATTGACGGCAGCATCCTGTCGGCTATGCCGTATCTGGTGATCGAGCCCGATCCGGACCGTTCGTCCGGTCTGGCCGTTGCTTTCTACGGTTGGGGTACCACCGGCAACTATTCCACCGGCAACCTGACCGGCGCCAGCCAGAAGATCATGGTCAACCTGCGCGAGCTGTGCCCGGACTATACCTGCCAGCTGTGGTGCTACGGCACGACCGGCCAGTCCTTCGCGGTCAAGAGCTGCTACCTGACCAGCGTCAACCCCGGTATTCCGGAAAAGGAAACGGGCATTGAGCTGATCGCCACCTGGGCCAATAACCCCTATATCAACATTAACCGCGCCGTCTTCGGCACCAGCGGCCACGGCATGACGGCGTACGGCCCCTGGACCGGGACCGAGGGCTTCGGCTATATTTACTCCCTGATCCCGGCGGCGCAGATCGCCAAGACCCCGTACCTGGCCCTGAAGGTGGCCGCGGACGGTTCCCTCGGCAACATCGGCGGCATCTTCGGCGCCTTTAAGGACGATATCTGGACCGAACTGCAGACCTTTACCCCGACGACGGACCTGCAGATCATCGACCTGAACGCCCTCAACGGCGGCAATGCCGTGATGCTCCGCATCACCTTTGCGGCCGACGTCAACTTCACGCTGCTTTATCTGGCGGCTGATCAGGCCTCCATCGTCGATGAGGCGGATCCGCCCGCCGCGCCTCTCGCTCTGGTCGACAAGGCCGGCTATAACTCGACGCTGGATACCCTGATCCGCACCAAGGTCGGCGACTACGGCGCGACCTTTGAAGCGCCCGCCGAAGGCGATGCTATCGTCTACTGGGCGTTTACGCAGGCTGAAATCAACGCCCGTCCGTACCTGATCTACAAGGCTGCCGCTTTGGCAACCGCCGGCGTGTTCGGCGTATACGGCCCCACCTGGTGGGAGAACGGCACGAACCTGCCGTGGAACGATACCGACGCCCACGTGGTCGACCTGCGCACCACCACTGCGTATGCTCAGGGCGGCGAAGTGCTGATCCAGTTCGGGTTCCCGAACGGCGCCTCCTTCGACTACCTCGTCCTCTCGGCGGATGATGCTTTTGATCCGGCGGCTGCCGGCTCCGGCTCTGCCGAACCGGAAGCTACCTACTATGACGTCAACTTTGTGACCAACGGCGGCAGCATGGTGTACTCGCAGCTGGTCCAAGAAGGCGGCAAAGTCGACCCGGTGACCACCACCAGAGAAAGCTACACCGCCACCTGGTACACCGATCCGGAATGCACGACGCCGTATGACTTCAACGCGGCCGTTACCTCCGACCTGACGCTGTACGCCGGCTGGAAAGTCACGCAGGGTACCTCCCGCGTGTATGCGCAGGTCAAAGTCGGTACCACCTCTACCACCGCCAAGACCGATATCCGCTTTGTCGCGGCGATCGACAGCCTGAACTTTGACGAAGTCGGCTTTGTGCTGGTGTCCTACGCGGAAGATTATCCGGATTATCCGGATATGAATACCACGCTGGTCGTCGACGGGACGGAATGCGACACCTGGCGGACCGATACGGTTTGGGAATCGATCAATGCGGCCGGTTCCGCCGTCACGGCGCAGGCGCTGGACGGCAATTACATCATCGGCCTGACCGTGACCAACATCCCCTCCAAGAAGGGCGGTTTCAACATCTCCATCGGCATTAAGGCGTTCGCCAAGCGCGGCGATCTGGTGTATTATTCCAACGCCGCATCCTACTGCGTCAACGATTTCCTCGAGTAATCCGGCTCGATTGTAATCTGATGGAAGGAGAACACGAATGATGAAATATGTGAAACCTATGATGACTGTGGAGTCCTTCGACGCGGAAGATCTGATCACCACCAGCCTGACGGTCGGCGGCGGTCAGGGCCCCGGGGGCACCATCGACTTCGGCGATCTGCACTGATCGCGATCCTCTGAAACCCGCACAAAGAGCGGCGGATACCGGTTTCGGCCGGTATCCGCCGCTTTGTTTGCCGCGGCGCAACAGCGCAAAAAAGAGGAGCAGCACCGGCTGCTCCTCTTTTTGTTTGAACGGTTTTTACAGCTTGTAGGTCCAGCCCATGGTGTCTTCCACCGTACCGGTCTGGATGCCGTAGAGCGTGTCGTACAGCTTTTGCGCGACCGGGCCGACTTTGGTGTCGGCCACTTCGATGTCTTTGCCGTTGTAGTTCAGCCAGCCGATGGGGGAGATGACGGCCGCGGTACCGCTGGCAAAGATCTCCTGCAGGGTGCCGTTTTGGGACGCGGCTACGATCTCGTCGATGGAAAGCTTGCGCTCGGACACCTTGACGCCCCATTTTTTCAGCAGCCGGATCACGGAATCCCGCGTGATGCCGGGCAGGATGGTGCCGGAATCCAGCGGAGCAGTGATCACTTCATCGGCAATGCGGAAGAAGGCGTTGGAGGTGCCGATCTCTTCGACGTATTTGTGCTCGGCGGCGTCGAGCCACAGTACGTCTTTACAGTTGTATTTCATGGCGTCCTGCGAGGCGCGCATGCCGCCGCCGTAGTTGCCGCCGACCTTGGCGTAACCGGTGCCGCCGCGCGCGGCGCGGATGTACTGGTCCTGCACGTAGATGCGGGTGGTGGTGATGCCGCCGTCGTTGGCGGCATAGTAAGAGCCGGTCGGGCTGAGGATGATCATAAACTTATAGTGCTTGGCCGGCAGCACCGAGAAAGAGACTTCGTCACCGAAGATAAAGGGACGGATGTACAGCGCCGTGCCGGGCGCGGAGGGGATCCAGTCCTTATCCGTTTCGATGACGGCCTTGACGGCGGCCAGGAACAGGTCGCCGGGCAGCTCCGGGATGCACATACGCTCGTTGGTGCGGGCCATGCGGGCAATGTTCATATCCGGCCGGAAGAGCTGTATGCCGCCGTCCGGCGTGCGGTAGGCTTTCATGCCCTCGAACATCATCTGGGCATAGTGCAGCACGCAGGACGCCGGCTCGATCAGGAACGGCTCGTGCGGGACGATGCGGCCGTCATGCCAGCCCTGACCTTCGTCATAGTCCATGACGAACATGTGGTCGGTAAAATACTTGGCAAAGCCCAGCTTGGTCTCATCGGCGGGACGGGCTTTCGGGTGGGTGGTACGGGTCACGGGGAAGGTGTAACTCATGGTCATACGCTCCTTTGCATTATTTTATCTCATATAATTCCGGACGACGGTCGCGGAACACATTGATAGCGCTGCGAATCTGCTCGACGACGGAAAAGTCCAGTTCCGTCGGCAGAATCTGCTGCGTTTCGCCTGCGAGCGCCAGGGTCTGCCCCCAGGGGTCGATCACGGCGGAGGCGCCGCCGTATACGGTGTCCCCGGCGGTGCCGCAGGAATTGCAGCAGGCGACGAACATCTGGTTTTCGATCGCGCGGGCCGTGGTCAGCGCCCGCAGATGCGCGGTGCGGACCTTCGGCCACTGGCTGACGACGAACAGCAGTTGGATGCCCTGCAACGCCAGCGTGCGGATATATTCCGGAAAGCGCACGTCGTAGCAGATGATCAGGCCGCAGGGCACACCGTCGAGCGTGAAGCGGCACAGCGAAGCGCCGGGCGTGTAATAGTCCTGCTCGCCCATCGGGGTGAACAAATGAGCCTTGTCGTACTGAGCAATGCAGGCGCCGGTACGGTCAAACACACAGGCGGTGTTGTATACCCGCCCGTTCCGGACATTGGAGACGCTGCCGGCGACGATGTTCACGCCGAGCTGCGCCGCCAGGGCGCCGATGCGCAGGCGGACCTGCTCGCAATCCCGGTCCGACAGGTCGGCCAGCTGCTCCCGCGGGAAAAAGCCGGTGTTCCACGTTTCGGGCAAAACCAGCACGTCGGGGTTGCGCTGCGCCGCTTGGAGAATCAACTGCTCCGCGGCGCGGAAGTTTTCCTCCGGCCGGCCCAGCGCCATATTCATTTGCAGCAGCGATAGTTTCATGCCGTAAAATCCTTTCCCATTTGCAGGGCGCGCATGTTCACGTCGAACAGGTCGGCCTTGCGGGCGGGGATGACCTTGTGCAGCGCCTCCGGCAGGCTGTCGAACCGGATGCAGCCCGTTTTGGCGATCAGCGCGCCGAGCAGGATCATGTTGGCCAGGCCGGGGGCCCCCATATCGTTGGCCATCTGGGTGGCGGGGATGTAGCAGGCCGTTACGTCGCTGCGCTGTACCTTGCGGCCGACAAGGGTGGAATCCACAAAGATGCAGGCGCCGGGGACGGCCGCCGCCTCATATTTGTCGAGCGAGGGGTTGTTCATCACCATCAGCACGTTGGGGTGCTGCACGATGGGGGAACCCACCGGCGTATCGGACAAAATGACGTTGCAGTTGGCGGTGCCGCCGCGCATTTCCGGCCCGTAGGAGGGCAGCCAGCTCAGCTCGCGCCCCTCTTCCAGACCGGCGTAGGCCAACACCTTGCCGGAGAACAGCAGCCCCTGCCCGCCGAAACCGGCGATGACGATTTGATGTTCAGCCATCATCACACCTCCTTATCGCGGTACACGCCCAGCGGATAGTAGGGAATCATCTTTTCATCGATCCATTCCAGTGCCTTCTGCGGCGTCATGCCCCAGTTGGTCGGGCAGGCGGAGAGCACCTCCACGAGGGAAAAGCCTTTGCCTTCGACCTGGTTCCGGAATGCTTTGAGGATGGACTTTTTTGCCTGCCGCACGTTTTTGACGTTGTTGACGGTTACCCGTGCCAGGTAGGCGGGCGCGTCCAGCGTGGAAAGCAGCTCGCAGATGCGGATGGGGTAGCCTTGCGTTTTGACGTCCCGGCCGTAGGGCGAAGTCTGCGTGACCTGCCCCGGCAGCGAGGTGGGAGCCATCTGCCCGCCGGTCATGCCGTAAATGGCATTGTTGATAAAGATGATGGTGATATTCTCGCCGCGGGCGGCGGCGCTGACCGTTTCGCACAGGCCGATGGAAGCCAGGTCCCCGTCCCCCTGATAGGTAAAGACCACGTGGTCCGGCAGGGAGCGCTTGACGCCGGTGGCTACCGCCGGAGCCCGGCCGTGGGCGGCCTCGATCATATCACAGGTAAAATAGTCGTACGCCATGACGGCGCAGCCCACCGGCGCAATGCCGATGGCGCGGCCTTCAATGCCCAGTTCGTCGATGCATTCGGCCACCAGCCGGTGTACGATGCCGTGGGTGCAGCCGGGGCAGTAGTGCAAAACCGCATCGGTCAGCGATTTCGGCTTTTGAAAGACGATCATTTCCGCTCTCCTCCTTCCGCCATGGTGCGGATGTGCTGCAGCACCTCATCCGGCGACGGGATCATCCCGCCGACGCGGTAACACAGGTCCACCGGTTTGCGGCAGCGCACGGCCAGTTCAACGTCCTGTTTCATCTGGCCCATGTTCAACTCCACGCACACAAAGCCCTTGACCTGCCCGGCAGCGGCCAGCAGCGGCTGCTCCGGGAAGGGCCACAGCGTGATCGGCCGGATCATGCCGACTTTGATGCCCTGCCGGCGGGCTTCGACGATGGCGTTGCGGGAAATGCGCGCCGTGATGCCGTAGGATACGACGCAAACCTCGGCGTCCTCCATCATAAAGGATTCCCACATCGGTTCCTTCTTCTCGATTTCGGCATAGCGCTGAAAACGCTCGACGTTCCGGCGTTCCAGTTCGGCCGGGTTAAGGTACAGGGAGGTGATGACGTTATGTTTGCGCCGCAGACCGGTGCCGGTGGTGGCCCACGGCTTTTCGGCCGCGTCGGGCTCTTTGGCCTCCGGCAGGACGACCGGCTCCATCATCTGGCCCATGGTGCCGTCCGCAAGGATCATCGCGGGCATGCGGTACTGCTCGGCCAGGTCAAAAGCGCGGGCCGTCAGATCAGCCATTTCCTGTACGCTGGCGGGCGCAAAGACCAGTACGTGAAAATCCCCGTGACCCGGGCCGCGGGTCGCCAGAAAATAATCCGACTGCGACGGTTGAATGCCGCCGAGGCCCGGCCCGCCGCGCTGTACGTTGACGATCAGCGCCGGCAGATCCGACCCGGCCAGGTAGGAGATACCCTCGCATTTGAGTGCGATGCCCGGGCTGGAAGAGGAGGTCATCGCCCGCTTGCCGGTGGAGGCGACGCCGTACACCATGTTGATGGCCGCAATTTCGCTTTCCGCCTGCAGGAATACGCCGCCGATCTTGGGCATGCGTTTGGCCATATAGGCGGCCACCTCGGTCTGCGGCGTAATCGGGTAACCGAGATAATGCCGGCAGCCAGCCCGGATGGCAGCTTCGGCAATGGCTTCATTGCCTTTCATCAAAACTTTTTGCTGCATACTCTGCTCCTTTCTCACTTTTCCACCGTGATCACGCAGTCCGGGCACATAGTCGCGCAGAAGGCGCAGCCGATGCAGGCGTCCGGATCGGTCAGTTCAACGGGCGTGTGGCCCTTTTTGTTCAGCCGTGTGGCGGACAAAACCAGTAAGTGTTTGGGGCAGGCATTGACGCAAAGGCCGCAGCCCTTGCAAAGTTCCTGCTCAAAGGTCAGCTTTGCCATAAGAGTCCTCCTCCGAAAGTTGGTAATATAAGGGTTGAATCTGTAAAGGGAACAGGTGCTCCGCCCGCCCCTGCAGCGCCGGGCACAGGTGAGCCGGCGCACAGGTCATGCGCAGCGGCAGGCCGGCCAGCCGGCAGACCTGCTGTGCGTAGGGGATGGCGTCCAGCACGTCCTGCGCCGTGGTGGCGGGGCCGAGGTTGGTATTGTGTGCCACTCCGGTAAAAGGCAGGCCGCAGGCGGCTTCGATTTCGCGCAGGACGGCCACGGTATCCTCCGGTGTGGCCGTCAGCGGCCGGGACCGGTTGATGACCAGCAGCATCTCGTAGTTGTCCTCTTCCCGGATGGCGGCGGCGTACCGGCCCAGCGCCAGCGCGCCGCGGTCGTCCCCGCCGACGTCGAGCACGCCGTAGGTCTCCCGGTCCGCCACGAGGGCGTAGGTCTGCGCCGGCATGGCCGGTGCGTCCAGATTGGTGCCGGCGTACGGTGAACAGATCAGGTCGATACCGGCTGCGCGCAGACGCTGTTCGCTGTCCTTGGTGCGGAAATAAGGGTTGACGATATCCAGATCCGCTACGGTGACAGCCTTGCCGCTGCGGCGCAGCGCCAGCGCGTATTGGATGGCGATGCTGGTCTTGCCGCTGCCGTAATGGCCGGCAAACAGCGTCAGCCGCTTCGGCTGCATAGGATCACCCCGTTATAATTGGCTGCGGATGATTTTTCCGCTGATGGTTTTGGGCAGACTGTCGCAGAAGGTGACGATGCGGGGGTATTTATAAGGCGCCGTGTGCGTTTTGACGTACGTCTGGATCTCTTTTTTCAGCTGCTCGGTCCCTTCGGTGCCGGGCACGAGCACGATGCTGGCCTTGACCACCTGGCCCCGCAGTTCATCCGGCGCGGCGCATACGCCGCATTCCAGCACGTAGGGCAGCTCCATGATGACGTTTTCGATCTCGAACGGCCCGATGCGGTAGCCGGAGGATTTGATGACGTCATCCGCCCGGCCGACGTACCAGTAGAATCCGTCCTCATCGCGCCAGGCCAGGTCGCCGGTGTGGTACAGCCCGTCATGCCAGGCGGCCCTGGTGCGCTCCTCATCCTGATAATAGCCTACGAACAGCCCGTTGGGCACGGCGCTGTCGGTATGCACGACAATCTCGCCGTTGACGCCGTCCTCGACCGGGTTGCCGTCGCTGTCCGCCAGGTCGATGCCGTAGCCGGGGATCGGCCGGCCCATCGAGCCCGGTTTGAGCGACTGCCCGACCAGGTTGGCGATGCTCAGCGTCGTTTCGGTCTGGCCGAAGCCCTCGGCAATCTCCAGCCCGGTGGCTTTGCGGAACTGGCGGAACACCTCGGGGTTAAGCGCCTCGCCGGCGGTGGTGGCGTGCTTGATGGAGGAAAGATCAAAGCGGGACAGGTCCTGCTTGATGAGCATGCGGTACATGGTGGGCGGCGCGCAGAAGGTGGTGATGTGGTATTTGGCAAACATCGGCAGAATCTTCTCGGCGTCGAAGCGATCGAAATCGTACACGAAGACGGCGCATTCGCACATCCACTGGCCGTACAGTTTGCCCCACAGCGCCTTGCCCCACCCGGTTTCGGAAATGGTGAAGTGCAGGCCGTCCGGTTCGGTCATATGCCAGTATTTGGCGGTGACGTAATGGCCCAGCGCGTAGCGGTAGGTGTGCAGCGCGATCTTCGGGTAGCCGGTGGTGCCGGAGGTAAAGAACATCAGCATCGGGTCGTCGCCGCAGGGGGCGTCGTCCGGCCGTGTGTACCGGCGGGAGAACAGGCAGTATTCCGCATCAAAGTCGTGCCAGCCTTCCCGCCGGCCGCCGACCAGGATACGGGTCAGGTCGCAGCCGACGGTTTGCTGTGCCAGCTCGACCTGCCGGGCCACGTCGCCCTCTGCGGTGCAGAGGATGGCCGACACGCCGGCCGCCTGGAAGCGATATTCAAAGTCGTGTGAAAGCAACTGAGTGGTGGCCGGAATGGCAATAGCGCCGATTTTGTGCAGGCCGAGGATGGCAAACCAGAACTGATAGTGGCGCCGCAGCACCAGCATGACCCGATCGCCCCGTTTGATGCCCAGCGAGGTGAAGTAGTTGGCCGCCTGCCCGGAGGCATCCTTGATATCCTTAAAAGTAAAGCGGCGTTCGGTTCCGTCGGCGGCCACGTGCAGCATGGCCAGTTTATCCGGCTTTTGCCGGCCGAGGGTGTCCACGATGTCGAAGGCAAAGTTGAACTCCTTCTCATGGAAGAAGGACAGTTTTTGCAGCGCGCCGTGCTCATCCTCCGCCGCCCGGACGAATTTTTCACACAACAGCGGCTGCTGCTGCGCTTCCGTCTGCCGCGGCCGCACGATGAAGGACTGCTCGTCCTCGCTGCCGGCCATGATCATGGCCAAAAACACGCAATCGGCCCCGTCGATGGCGATCATGCCGTGCGGGGTGGAGCTTTTGTAAAATACGCTGTCCCCTTCGTGCAGGATCTCGGTATGGTCCCCGATGCGGATTTTGAGGGAGCCTTTGAGCACCAGGTCGAACTCCTGCCCGGCGTGGGTGGTGGTATGGATGGGCTGGTTTTGCAGTTGTTCGGAATACTGATAGGTCACGTAATACGGCGTGGCCAGCTTTTGCCGGAACATGGCCGCCATGTTCTGGATGACGATGCCGTCCTCCGATGCGGTGACCAGCCCGTGGCCCTTGCGGGTAATGCTGTACCCGGACAGTTTGGCGCTTTGGCCTTCCAGCAGTTCGGTCAGTTCGACGCCGAAGGTCAGGGCGCATTTATGCAGGAAGGTAAAGGGAAGGTCTTCCGTGCCGCTTTCATAGGAAAGATATTGTTCCGTGCTGACTTCGGTTTGCACGGCCATCTCTTCCGGCGTGTAGCCGGCGATGCGGCGCAGTTCCTTAATGCGCAGAGAGACCTCCGCCAGTTGGTTGGCTGCTGCTTGCGTATGCGTCGTCATGTGATAAAACCTCCCCGGTAAAATAAAAATGCCCGTCCCAAGATAAAGTCTTGAGACGAGCTTGTAAGCCCGCGGTACCACTCAAATTGCGGCAAGACGCCGCCTCTTCAGGCCCTAACAGGCCCTATCCCTTAACGCGGGCAATACGGAAAGCGTTTACTGGCACGGTGTGCGTTCAGGCTTTCGGCTCGGAAGGGATAGGTCCTTGGAATACGCCCTGCCGGTTCACAGCGACCACCGGCTCTCTGAAAGGGACGGGTTCCGACCGTCTTCGTCACAGCCATTTTATTTGATTGATTAAGACTTTATCACATCACGTATCGTTTGTCAAGGGCTTTTTTCGCCGCTGTGCGATTTTTTTCGCCGTTACGGTTTTTCCGGCCGGGAGGCGGTGTCGATGCCCTCCGCCCGCAGGCCGAGCTTTTCCATCGCCTGCTGCCGCATTTTATATTTGAGAATCTTGCCGGCGGCGTTCATGGGGAAGGCGTCGGTAAACTCGATATACCGCGGCACTTTGTGCCGGGCCAGGGAGGCTTTGATGTAGTCGAGCAGCTGCTGCTCGGTCAGCGAGCCGGGCTCTTTCAGGATAACGCAGGCCATGATCTCCTCGCCGTATTTTTTGTCCGGCACGCCGATGACCTGTACGTCCTTGACGGCGGGGTGGGTGTAGATGAACTCTTCGATCTCCTTGGGATAGATATTCTCGCCGCCGCGGATGATCATATCTTTCAGCCGCCCGGTGATGCGGTAGTTGCCCTGTTCGTCCCGGCAGGCCATGTCGCCGGAATGCAGCCAGCCGTCCTGATCGACGGCGGCGGCGGTTTCTTCCGGCATTTTGTAATAGCCCTTCATGGTGTTGTATCCGCGGGAGCAGAACTCGCCGTTGACGCCGTCCGGCACCGTTTCACCGGTTTCCGGGTCAATGACCTTGCATTCGACGTGCGGAAAAGCGTAGCCGACGGTGCCGCAGCGCACGTCCAGCGGGTCATCCCAAGCGGTCATGGTGCTGCCGGGGGAGGATTCGGTCTGCCCGTATACGCTGACGATGCCGGTCATGTTCATCTCCTGCGGGTCGGCGGCGCGGCGCATGAGCTCCGGCGGGCAGCCGGAGCCGGCCATGATGCCGGTGCGCATATACGAAAAATCGGTCTTGCGGTAATCCGGATGATTAAACATCGCGATGAACATGGTGGGTACGCCGTGAAAGCAGGTAATGCGCTCCTGATTGATGCAGGCCAGGCTGACCTTGGCCGAAAAATACGGCAGCGGGCACAGCGTGGTGCCGTGCGTCATCGAAGCGGTCATGGCCAGCACCATGCCGAAGCAATGGAACATCGGCACCTGGATCATCATGCGGTCCGCGGTGGAAAGATCCATCCGGTCGCCGATGCATTTGCCGTTGTTGACCACGTTGTAGTGGGTCAGCATGACGCCCTTCGGGAAACCGGTGGTGCCGGAGGTGTATTGCATATTGCACACGTCGTCCGGCCGGACGGCCGCCGCCATGCGCGCCACTTCGGCGGCCGGCACCAGCTCGCTGCGGGCCATGGCCTGCTCAAAGGTCAGGCAGCCCTTCATGCGGAAGCCGACGGTGATGACGTTGCGCAAAAACGGCAGTTTTTTGCTGTGCAGCGGCTGCCCGGGACGGGTGTTTTCCAGTTCGGGGCAAAGGGTGCGGATGATGCCGGCGTAATCCGAATCCAGGCAGTGGTCGACCATGACCAGCGTATGGGTGTCGGATTGGCGCAGCAGATATTCCGCCTCGTGGATTTTATACGCGGTATTGACGCTGACCAGCACCGCGCCGATCTTGGTGGTGGCCCAGAAGGTGATGTACCACGCCGGCACGTTGGTGGCCCAGATGGCGATCTTGCTGCCGCGGCGCACGCCGAGCGACAACAGCGCCCGGGCAAAGGTGTCGACGTCGCGCTCGAAGGCGGCGTAGGTGCGCGTATAATCCAGCGTGGTGTACCGGAAAGCGTACTGGTCCGGAAACTCCTGCGCCATGCGGTGCAGCACCTGCGGGAAGGTTTCGGCGATCAGCTCGTCTTTTTTCCAAACGTATTTGCCGGTATGGTCGTGGTTGTCGTACAGCGCCTTCTTTTTGCCGCGGGGCGAATCAAACCGGTGCATATAGTTGACAAAGTGCGGGAAGATGATGTTCGGGTCATCCAGTTCGCGCATCCATTCCGGCTTCCATTCCGCCGAAATGAACCCGTCGTAATCGATCGAGCCGAGGGCGCCCATGACGGCGGCCAACGGCAGGGTCCCTTCGCCGAGCAGGGCGTAGCCGCCGCCGGCTTCGGAATCCCGCAGATGGACGTGGCGCACGTAGGCGCCGAGGTTTTTGATGGTGTCGGCCGGCGTTTCACCGGCTTCGCGGCAGGGATGATGCACGTCCCACAGGGCGCCGAGGTAATCGCTGGCAAAGGAGTCCAGCAGGGTGCGCAGCCGGGCCGTGTCGGTGTACAGGCCGCTGGTTTTGATCAGCAGCGTGACCTGCTGCTTTTCCGCCTCAGCCAACAGGGCGCGCACCACGTCGTAAACGGCCGCTTCGTCGCTGCCGAGCGCCGCACCCGCCACACAGGGCGCGTGCAGCTCGTGCGCCAGGGCCATCAGCCCGGTCAACACCGGCAGGCAGGCCGGGTCGCTCAGGTCGCAGCCGGTGTCCAGGCAGGGGATGCTCAGGCCTTTTTCCTTTAAGATGCGGGCGGTCGCCGGTACCTGTTTGGCTTCAAATGCGCCGCCCCGGCCGGTCCAATCCGGGCGCAGAGGCAGGTTGTACGGCTCAATGCCGGCAAACTGCATCTCCTGCGCCATGGCGAGCGTTTCCTCCCAGCTGAGGGCCTGCCAGCCGCGGGTGGAAAACGACAGGTTCATACCTCATCCCCTCCTGCCTCTTCGTAGGCGATCTTGTTCAATGCGCCGAGGTAGGCGTGCACAGCCGAGCCGATGATATCGGTGGAAATGCCGCGGCCGGAATACAGCTTGCCGCCGTTGCGCAGCCGTACGACGGCCTGGCCCATAGCCTCGCGCCCTTCGGTGACGGATTGGATCTGGAAATCGTCCAGCTCGTAATGGCAGCCGACGATATGCTCGATGGCCAGGAACACCGCGTCGATCGGCCCGTCGCCGAGGCTGATGCCCTCCTGCACCGCGTCACCTTTGCGCAGGCGCACATGGGCCGTCGCGCTGATGGTGTTGCCGGTGTTGATGACGTAGCTGTCCAGCCGGTAGATGGGCGGCACCTGCATGGCCGCGGCGGCGATGATGGCGTCCAATTCTTTTTCACCGACGGTATCCTTCTTTTCGGCAATGCGGCAAAAGGCTTCGTACACTTTGGCACCGTCTTCCTGCGTCAGATCGTACCCCAGCCGGGCGGCTGCCCGTACGACGTCCTCCCGCGTGTTGCGGGCCGTCAGCTGCAAGCCGGAATCCGGCGCGGCGGAAGGCTCAAACGGGGAGCCTTTGCTGCGCTCGGTGCGGCAGATGCGTTCTATCTGTTCGATCAGCCGGTGCAGCTGGGTCGTATTGACGCCGCTTTGCACGCCGAAATCAGCGCCTTTCGCGGCCAGGACCGCCGCCAGGTGCCGCAGGGACACCGAATCGGTCCGATATGCGGCCGCCTTGACCTCCCGTGCGCCGGCCGCCACGGCCGCCGCCGCGCAGGCGTCCGCCATCGAGAGGGTGTCGGCGCAGCTGACGCCCAGCCGCACGCTGGCCAGGCACGGGGCGGCCTGCACCGTCGCCTTCACAAAGGCGCTCATCTCATCCGGCAGCAATACGCCGGCGGTATCGCACAAGGTCACAATGCCGGCGCCGGCGCGCACGGCGCAATCGATCGCCCGGGCCAGGAAGGCGGGCTCGGCGCGGGTGGCGTCCCAGGCGGCAAACTCCACCTCCGGGCACAGGGCCGCGGCGGCCTGTACCGTCTGTTCCACGGCGGCCAGCAGCGCCTCCGGCTTTTTGCCGGCGAGGTATTCCATCTGCACCGTGCTTACCGGCGCACACACCTGCAAACGCGGACGTTTGGCCTCCCGCAGGGCCTGCCAGACGGCGGCTGCCTGTGCGGGATCCGGATCGATCGGCACGCAGACCGCGCTCGAAGCGACCGCGGAAGCAATGGATTTGATCAACAGGCTGTCCGCCCGCGGAGAAAGCAGACCGTGCAGTTCGATGACGTCGACGCCGGCGCGGTCAAGCAGCTTGGCCAGCTCGATCTTGTCGCGAAAGCTCAGTTCGTAGCCGGCGGCTTTGCCGGCCTGCCGGATGGTGATGTCGGTAATGCAGATGCGTTCCATATTTTTTCTCCTTTCAGGCGGAAAACACAGGCGGAAAACAGTAAAGCCCCCGAAGCCTTGTAAGCTTCAGGGGCGAAACGGTTTCGCGGTACCACCCTGTTCATGTCCCTCTCACGAGAAGACATCTCTCGGACTCAAACAAGTCCAAAGCCGGTAACGGGGCAACCGTGCCTTCCTACTGGCGAACGCGTTGGGAAGACCTACTCGGGAAGCAGACTGCCTTGGTACGTCTCAACCGGCTCGCACCGCCCGCCGGCTCTCTGTATGCTCGGTACAAAAGCATAATTCCGTCATCGTATTTTACATGATGACTTATTAAAACACATTTTTTTGTCTTTGTCAAGAGAAATCTTTCTCCCGCCGGCCGGCCCGGCCCGTGCTTGACAGCGGGGCGCTGTTTCTGTATAATACAAACAGTATTGTATTTGTATCAAAAATAGGAGGAGTATCACATGAAACACACCAAACGGATCATCGCTTTGTTGCTTTGCCTGTTGCTGGTGCTCGCGATGGCCGGATGCGGCGAAGAAAAGCCCGTCGACTCTGCCGGGCCTTCCGACGATACGCCGTCGGGCAGCGTCACGGAACAGCCGGAGCCCAAAACCGCCGCGGAAACCTTTACCGGGTGGATCGAGCAGGAGGCGGAAACGCTGAGCAAGGGCGTCAATGAGGAGATCAAGCTGACGGTCACGATGGAGGTCAACACCGACGGTGTGAAGGTGACCATTCCCCTGACGGTGAAGGCGGCCGTGTCGTATGACCCGGAGCATCCCGAAGCGTTCAAGGGCTCCGGCAGTCTGGAAATCAAGCTGCCGGGCAGTCCCGCCGTGGCGATTTCCGCCTACGCGGACCCGGACGAGGTCTACGTCCGCCTGCCGGATATGTTCGGCCTGGGAAAGGAGACCAAGTGCCGGCTCGCGCCGGAAGAGGTGCCGCTGTTGGTCCAGGGAGTCACCGAGCTGCTCGGTATAAACGGGCTCGACCAGCAGCTGACCCAGCTGGAGGACGAGATGCCTGAGCAGACCGAACTGCAAGAGATGGAGACGTGGCTGAAGGAAAACCTGCCGGATAAAATGACGGTGACCGTCGACGAAAGCGGCCGGGTCTTCACGGTCAAAATGACGGCACTGGATCTGGAAGCCGTCTTCTGGCAGTTCGTCGAAAAGATGGACGGAGAACGGCCGACCGATGACGCGAACCTGATTTTTGAAGATCTCGTCTTTACCTTTACCTTTAATGAGAAGGAACAGCTGACGCTGGCGGAAGGGTCCTTCGCCCTTTCCGCTGACATAGGCAACATAACGTATCTGAACACCGAAAGCACGGCGCCGGCGCGTATCGGCCTGACGGTGCGCTGCGAGCGCAACCCGGGGCAGGCGCCGGTCATCGCCCCGCCGGAAGACAGCGACACCTACGAGGCGCAGCCGCAGCTGATGCAATATTTCCGCCTGAAAGCCGCCGCGTATGACGAGCAGGGGGAACTGCGGCCGATCGACGCCGCCGCGTATGAGGAATTGTGCCAGCAGTACGACGCCGACATGGTCGACGCCGTGATCAGCGACGTCTATTGTACACAGATCTGGGAACAGATCTATGACGAGGAAAACGACGAGGTGCTGTGGAACGACGGCATGTATCAGGACTTCTGCCTGCGGTACGGCAACGTGCCGGTGGATATGTTACTGTATTATCTGGGGAACTCCTTTGACGAACCGAACGTGACCTGACGGGACACCGTACATACAAAAGCCCGGCCGCACAGCGGCCGGGCCCTTTTTTATCCGGAAGTTGGATCTGTTTGTATCGTGAAGGTCAGCGCCGCACCCAGTGAGGGGATCGTGAGGGAGACCGGCCGGCCCGTCTCGTCAAAGCAGAGGGTGTATGCGGCGTCCGCCGCACGCCCCGTCAGGCAGCCGTCCCGCACCGCGTCGCTGCGCCGGGCGGCGTCGTCCAGCACGGCGCACAGCAACTGCGGCAGCGCAGCGGCCGGCAAGGCGTCGGCGGTGTAGGTCAGCCCCTGATAATCGAGCCGCGTCGTTTCGTCGCCGGCGCAAAACATCGTCAGGCCGGCCAGCGTATCCGGCGCGGAAAAATCCAGCTGCATGGTGCCGATCCCGTGCCGCTGCACGGCGGCTTCCACCTGCAAGGCGCCGTAAACGCCCTGCACGGCAGCGCACAGTTCCGTCGTTTGCGGAACAACGGGCCGGCCGGCGCATCCGGTGCCAATCAAAAGGAGCAAGACGATACATCCGGCCAGCCGATGCTTCATGCGGGCGACGCCTCCCATGCCAGAAAGATTTTTGTCAGTTGCCGCAGCAAATCGCGGGGCAGCAGCGCCCGCTGCGAAACGGCCGCGGCGGCTTCATCCCCGGCCAGCCCGTGCAGATAGGTACCGCAGACGGCGGCGTCCCGGGGCGTCAGGCCCTGCGCTGCCAGCGAGGCGATCATGCCGGCGAGCACATCGCCCATGCCGGCGGTAGCCATGCCGGGGTTGCCGGTGGGGTTGCACAGGCAGGTGCCGTCCGGCGCGGCAACCAGGGAATCGTGCCCTTTGAGCACGACGACGGCTCCGGTCAGCCGGACCAGCCGGTCGACGGTGCCGCGCCGGTCGAGGGCGATATCGGCCGGCGTGCAGTGCAGCAGGCGGGCGGCCTCCCCCGGATGGGGCGTCAGAACGCAGTGCGGACCGAGTTGTTCCGCTATATCAGTATGCGCGGCCGCCAGATTTATGCCGTCGGCGTCCAGCACGACCGGGGTTTCGGTCTGCCGGGCGGCGGCCAGTACGCCGCGCAGGCGCGCGGCGGTTACGTCGGCGGTGCCGAGCCCGCAGCCGATAACCATGCTGTCGGCCGCGGGTACCTGTTCGCACAGCTGCCGGTCGGACAGATCCGGCAGGCAGACGGCCTCCGGCAGCAGGGCGGAAAAGATCGGGTAGATCGACCCGGGCAGCGCGGCCCGGACCATACCGGCGCCGCAGCGCAGGGCGGCGGCCGCGGCAAAATAGGCGGCGCCGGCCATGCCGTAGCTGCCGCACACGCTCAGCACGGTGCCGCAGGAGCCTTTATGGGCGTCGACGGGACGGCGCGGCAGCAGGGCCCGCACCGTTTCGGGACGAATGGTCATGGCAGAACGCCTCCTGTCTCTGTTATTTTAAGGTGACGACGGTCACGCCGGTTTCTCCCTCGCCATAAGTGCCGGGCCGGAAGGCGGCCACCGAGGGATGCCGCCGCAGATGCTGGCCGATGGCGGTGCGCAGCGCGCCGGTGCCTTTGCCGTGGATCAGCACCACCTCGGACAGGCCGGACATCACCGCCGCGTCGATAAAGCGGTCGGTTTCAATAATAGCCTCATCACTTGTCATGCCGCGCAGGTCGATCTCACTGCGGGCGGCGCGGGTGGCCCGGCTCTCCGCCGTGCTGCGGGCGGCGCCGGCGGGCTGCTTTTGTTTCCGTTCCGGCTGCAGTTGCAGCCGGTCGGCCGACAGGCGGGTGCGGATCACGCCGGCCTGCACTTCCACCATCCCTTCCGCGTCTGGCAGGGAGAGGACCCTGGCCGGCCGGTCGAGGTCGACGATGATCACGTCGTCCCCTACCTGCAGCGGGCGGGAGGGGGCGGCCGGCGCCGCTTTTTTCTCCCGCACGGGGTCGGCCCGGCGTTCCATTTCGTCCAACCTGGCTTTGAGGCGGTGGCGGGCCTGCTCGGCGCGGTCGACAAAGTCGGCCGATTGTTTTTCCTTGCGCAGGGCGTTGAGCTCCTCCATCAGGGCGGCGGCGTCGGCCCGGGCCCGCTCAATGATGCGGGCGGCCTGTGCGGAAGCGGCCTCCAATTCTTTGTCTTTATTCTTTTCCAGCGTCTGCTGCAGGCGTTCCCATTCTTCCCGGGTGCGGCGGGCCGTTTCGCGGTCCTCCTTGGTGGCGGCGAGCTGTTCTTCCAGCGCGATGCGCCGGTTTTCCAGGTCGTTGACGACGTCCTCCATCCGCCGGGCCTCGCCCGATACCAGGGTGCGCGCCCGGTCCACAATGCAGGGATCCATCCCCAGCTTTTCGGAAATGGCAAAGGCGTTTGAACGCCCCGGCGTGCCGATCAGCAGGCGATAGGTGGGCTGCAGGGTTTGCACGTCAAACTCGCAGCTGCCGTTTTCCACGCCCGGCTCGCGCAGGGCGAAGGCTTTCAGTTCGGCGTAGTGGGTGGTGGCCACGATACAGGCGCCCTGGCTGCGCAGCTGTTCCAGCACGGCGATGGCCAGCGCGGCGCCCTCCACCGGGTCGGTCCCGGCGCCGAGTTCGTCGGTGAGAACCAGCGCCGTGTCGTCGGCGGTGCCGAGAATGCGCACCAGATTTTTGACGTGGGCCGAGAAGGTGGACAGCGATTGTTCGATGGACTGCTCGTCGCCGATATCGGCCAGCACCTGCCCGTATACCGGAACGCGGCTGTTGTCGCCGACGGGGGGCATCAGGCCGCAGGCGGTCATCAGGCTCAGCAGGCCGACGGTTTTGAGGGTGACTGTTTTGCCGCCGGTGTTCGGCCCGGTGATGACCAGCGTATCGTACGCGCCGCCCAGTTCCAGTGAGATGGGCACCGCTTTTTTGGCGTCAAGCAGCGGATGGCGGGCATTGCGCAGCACTAAATGCCGGTCCCGCGCAAGCTCCGGCCGCACGGCGCGCATTTGATAGGCCAGCCGCGCCTTGCCGAAGATCAGGTCCAGCTCCGTCAGAATATGATAATCCGCGGCGAGGCTTTCGGCAAACTGGCCGACCTGGGCGGACAGCGCCGCAATGATGCGTTCGATCTCGGCCTGTTCTTTCAGTGCAAGGGTGCGCAGTTCGTTATTGGCTTCCACGGCGCCCATCGGCTCGATGAATACCGTCGCGCCGGAAGCGGAGGTGTCGTGTACCAGGCCGGGGACGGCGGAGCGAAACTCCATCTTGACCGGGACGACGAAACGCCCGTTGCGGATGGTGACGATCGGTTCCTGCAGCGCTTTTTGGTAGGTGGGGGAGTGGATGATTTTGTCCAGCGTATCCCTTGCCCTGGTGTTGGCGGCCCGCATTTTGCGGCGGATCTCTTTCAGTTCGGCCGAGGCGGCGTCCGCCACCTCTTCTTCGGAGACGACGGAGGTGACAATGGCGTTTTCGAGAAAGGCGTTGGGGGCCAGTGTGTCGAACCGGTCATCCAGGACCGTTTCCACCCCTTCGCAGCGGCGGCGCCAATCCTTCACGCCGCGGATGGTTTGCAGTACGGCGGCTACATGCAGCAGCTCCCGCAGGGACAGCGATGCCCCGGCTTCGGCCCGGCGCAGCGCGTTGAGAACGCTCTCCGTCCCGCCGAAGGAGGGGGCGCCGAAGCGGGCCATGAGCTGATACGCGGCGTCGGTCTCATCCAGCAGGCGCAGCACGGCGTCGTAGTCGCCGGACGGTTCGAGGCTGCGGGCCGCGGCCGCCGCGTCGGCAGTGGAGACCTGCTCGGCCAGCAAATCAAGTATTTTGGGCAATTCGAGGGTCACGTGGTCGCGTGTCATACGCCGCTCCTTCCGTAAATACCGCGGGTAATACCGGCACGGGCCGGGCCGCCGGTGCGGTATTGCCGCACCGTTTCCATGCACAGCGCCGGGGATTCATCCGTCATGTGGAGATACCAGAAATCCGCCGGAGGGAGGCGGTCCCGCCGGTCGGCCATATACAGGATATGCGCATTGAGCAGTTCGCTGCACCCGCCGCTGCACATCACGGGGAAAACGGTGCCGGTGCGGTCAGTCAGCTGCCCGTGTCCGCCGCAGCCGGCACAGCCGCGGGCCGCGGAAACAGGGCAGTTGCGGGTCAGCATCAACGGCTGCCGGCCGTAGACGAACAGCCCGGCCGGGATCGGCGCCTGCCGCGGGATCTCCGCCGGCGGCAGTTCGAAGGACCACAGCATGGCCTTCACGCCGCGGGCGGCTGCCTCATCGGCCGCGTGCCGGTTGGAAAGGTTACAGCCGAACCCCGCAACCGGCGGCAGCCCCGCCCGCAGCGCCAGCCCGACGGCGCCGGCCTGCCCGCACAGGGCAAAACGGGCGCCTTTTTCTTTTGCCAGGCACAGGGCGTCCAGCAGAGGCTGCTGCGGGCCGAAGGTCCCCCGCGGGATCTCCGCACCGAAGGCCGGCGGCAGCGCCGCGGCCTTTTGGATCAGCGCCAGCGGGAGGATCCAGTAATCGGCGGTATCCGGCGCGGCCAGCGCCGCGGCTAATTGGGCGGCGTCAGCCAGCCGCACCGCCAGCACGGGGCGGGCCGGATGAGCCGCGGCCGGCAGAAAATCGGGGATGCGCGCGGGGTCAAACGGTTTTTGATACCCGGCCTCCCTGGCAAGGGAAAGTTGCTCCAAAGCGGTGCGGCGCAGGGCATTGAGCGCCCCGGCCGACAGGGTGACGCCGGGCGCGGCGGCGCAGGTGACGGCGTCGGCCCGGTAGGGCGTGCCGCCGGTTTTTTGCAGTTGCCCTGCCGCGTATTCCTCCCGCAGCGGGGCGGTGCGGGCCGGTTCGGCCGGCGCGCCGGATACGGTGACGGTATGCCCGTCCTCATCGGCGGCGGTCAGGGTACAGGATCCCTGCGCCGGTACCGATAAAGCAAAACGCACCGGGATACGGGGCTGTTCCTTCTCGTACAAACGGGCCAGCCGGCGCAGCACGCCGCTTTCGGCTGCTGTCACGTCCTCCCGGCTGCGGATGCCGAACATCGGTGCGCCCCGTTTGCCGGTGAGGTACCCGTCGGTAAAGCCGGAGCGGGAAAAGACCGCCTGCAGGTCATGCAGCAGCTGCTCCGGCGCGGGGCGGCCTTCCGCGGCGGCCCGGTACACGGCGGCTGCTGCGGCGACGTATTCCGGCCGCTTCATGCGGCCTTCTATCTTCAATGCCTTGACCCCCGCCTGCGTCAGTTCGGCTATGTGGGCGTACTGGCAGTTGTCCCGCAGGCTCAGGGCAAAGGTGTTGGCGGCAGGGCCGGCGATGCGGCCGGCGGCGAAAGGCAGGCGGCACGGCTGGGCGCAGGTGCCCCGGTTGCCGCTGCGTCCGCCCCATACGGAGGAAAGATAGCACTGGCCGGATACCGACATGCAAAGCGCCCCGTGCACGAACACTTCTACCTCGCAGCCGAGGCCGATGCAGGCCCGGATCTCGTCGAGCGACATCTCCCGGCTGAGGATGACGCGGGAAAAGCCCGCTTCGTGCAGCAGCCGGACCCCTTCCGGGGAATGGCAGGACAGCTGGGTGGAGGCGTGCAGCGGCATATCCGGTGCGGCTGCGCGCAGCAGCCTGGCCAGGCCGACATCCTGCACGATCAGCGCGTCCACGCCGGCCTCACAGGCGGTTTTGGCCAGCGCCAGCGCCGCCGGCATTTCGGACGGGCGCACCAGCGTGTTGAGGGTCAGATAAACGCGCACCCCGCGCACGTGGCAGTAGGCTGCCGCCCGGCACAGGGTGTCATCGTCAAAATTATGGGCATAGGCGCGCGCATTGAACCCCTGCGCGCCGAGATACACCGCATCCGCGCCGCCCAGTACGGCGGCGCGCAGCGAGTTGGCGGACGCAGGAGCCAGGACCTCCGGTCTCATCCCTGATACGGGGACACCGTGCGGCGGCGCAGATCCTGCAATTCGCGGCGCAGGGCGTCGGCTTCGCGGCGGGCGGCGTCCGCCTCCTGATGGGCGCGGGCGTTGTCATCCAGATAACCCTTCATCTGCTCGCGCAGACGGTCGGCGGATTCTTCCGCCTTGTGAGCCTGGTCCGCCTTGGTGATGGCGACCAGTACGGCGGCCATATTGGCGGAAATGCGGGCGTTGCCGTTCATAGCCTCCGCCATGGCGCGGTCCACCTCTTCGCCCAGGCGGCGCACGTACTCCTCCTCTTCATCCGTGGTAATGGCGTATTCGGCACCGGCGATGGTCATCCTGATTTTCTGCAAAGGCATGGTAAAAGGCCCCTTTCCAACGCGTATTTTCTTCTATCAGACAGTATACCACACTTTTATAAAAGAATAAAGAGATTTTTGCAAACTTTATGTCTTTTTTTGCCCCTGTTCTTGAATTGTTAACAATTATATATTATAGTGGAACACAGAAACACCACAGGAGGTACTTTGACCATGGCAAAAAAACAATTCAAAGCGGAGTCCAAACGGCTGCTGGATATGATGATCCACTCCATTTATTCGCAGCGGGAGATTTTTCTGCGGGAGCTGATCTCCAACGCCAGCGACGCATTGGACAAACTGTATTATAAAGCGCTTACCGAGCACATCGACGGCATCGACCGGGAAGATCTCGGGATCCGTCTGGCGGTGGACAAGCAGGCCCGCACCGTCACCGTGAGCGACAACGGCATCGGTATGACCCGGGAGGAGCTGGAACAGAACCTCGGGACCATCGCCGGCAGCGGCACGCGCGCCTTTCGCGGTGAGATGACCGGGCAGCCCGACGAAACGATGGAGATGATCGGGCAGTTCGGCGTGGGCTTTTATTCCGCCTTTATGGTGGCCGATCACATTGAGGTGACCAGCCGCGCGCTGGGCAGCGAGCAGGCGTACTGCTGGGTGTCCGACGGGGTGGACGGTTTCACCGTTTCTCCGGCGGAAAAAGAAGACCGCGGCACCGACATCGTGCTGCATATCCGTCCGGTGCAGGGGGAGGACAACTGCGACGAGTTTCTGGAGGATTACCGGCTGGCAGGCATCGTACGCAAGTATTCGGATTATATCCGGTATCCCATCCGGATGAATATGCCCACCAGCCGCCCGAAGGCCGACAAGCCCGACGAGTACGAGACCGTGACCGAGGAGCAGACGCTCAACAGCATGGTGCCGCTGTGGCGCAAGAACAAAAACGAGGTCAAGCCCGAGGAATACAACGAGTTTTACAAAAACAAGTTTTTCGATTTTACCGATCCGCTGCGGGTGATCCACTCTCACACCGAGGGGGCGGCCACCTATCATGCGCTGCTCTTCATCCCGGCCCGCAAGCCGTTCAACTATTATTCCCGGGAGTACGAAAAGGGGTTGCAGCTGTATGCGAGCGGCGTGCTGATCATGGATAAATGCGCTGATCTGCTGCCGGATTATTTCAGCTTCGTGCGCGGGTTGGTAGATTCGCAGGATCTGTCGCTGAACATCTCGCGCGAGATGCTGCAGCACGACGAGCAGCTCAAACGCATCGCCGCCCACATTGAGAAAAAGATCCACACCGAATTGACCGCCATGCTGCAAAACGACCGCGAAAAGTACGAGGCGTTTTACAAGGAGTTCGGCCTGCAGCTGAAATACGGCGTGTACGGCGAATACGGCCTGCATAAGGACCGCCTGAAAGATCTGCTGCTGTTCACTTCTTCTTATGAGGACAAGCCGGTGACGCTGGCGGAATACGTCTCCCGTATGAAGGATGGGCAGAAGGCGATCTATTACGCCTGCGGCGAAACGGTCGAGAAGATCCGCCGCCTGCCGCAGACCGAGTGGCTGCTCGACCGCGGGTACGAGCTGCTGATGCTTACCGAGGACGTGGACGAGTTTACCGTCAAGGCCCTGCACGACTGGGACGGCAAGGAGTTTGTCTCCGCCAGCAGCGAAAAGTTCGAAACGCCGGAAACCGATGAGGAAAAGGAGCAGGCGAAAAAACAGGAAGAGGACAACAAACCGCTGACCGATTTCCTTACGGGCGCGTTGGGCGGCAAGGTCAAGGCGGTGCGGCTGTCCCGCCGGCTCAAAAGCCACCCGGTGTGCCTGAGCACCGAGGGCGAAGTGACGCTGGAGATGGAAAAGGTGCTCAACTCCCTGCCGGCGGACCATAAAGTGCACGCCGAGCGGGTGTTGGAAATCAACACCGGCCACGCGCTGTTTGAAAAGCTGCGGGCGCTGTACGCCGCCGACGATAAGGAGACTCTCACGGCGTATGCGGACCTGCTGTATCAGCAGGCGCTGCTGATGGAGGGCATGCCCATCGACGATCCGGTGGAGTTTTCCAACCGTATATGCGGGCTGATGGTCCGCTGAACCGAAAAAAACAAGGCCTGCCGTCCCGATAATCGGGACGGCAGGCCTTTTGCTGTATCGGGATCAGACGCCGAGCAGGCGGCGCATATCCGCCTCGACCGCCGCGGTGACGGCGGCGGCTTTGTCCGGGCCGTCCGCACACACGGAAACGTACACTTTCAGCTTCGGTTCGGTGCCGGAGGGGCGCACTACGACCCAGCCGCCGCCGGCCAGCAAAAATTGCAGCACGTCGGAGGAGGGCAGGCCGTTCCGACCGGGTAGATAGTCCAGCGTTTCCGCCACGGGGAGGCCGCCCAGCGTATCCACGCCGCCGCGCAGCGCCTGCATGATGCGGGCCATCTGCTGCATACCGGCGCTGCCGGCGAATTGGTACGAGTGCAGCGTATCCAGATAAAACCCGTACGTCCGGTACAGTTCATCCAGCCGCTGCGTCAGGGTCAGGCCCGCCTGCTTGTAAAAAGCGTACATCTCGCAGATCATCAGCGAGGCGTTCACGGCGTCTTTGTCCCGTACGTGGGTGCCGGACAGATAGCCGTAGCTTTCCTCAAAACCGAACAGATAGCTGTCGGCCTTGCCCTGCTTTTCCAGCAGGCCGATCTGCTCGCCGATATACTTGAAGCCGGTCAGCACGTGGAGGGTGCGCACGCCGTAGTGCTCCGCCACGCGCTGTGCCATGTCCGTTGTGACAATGGTCTTGATCATCACCGGATCGGCCGGCATGGTGTGCTGCGCCAGCCGCTGCCGGCAGATATAGTCCAGCAGCAGTACGCCCACCTGGTTGCCGGTCAGCAGCCGCATGGCGCCCTGCTCGTCGCGCACGGCGATGCCCACGCGGTCGCAGTCCGGGTCGGTGGCCAGCAGCAGGTCCGCCTGCCGGGCGTCCGCGTCCCGCAGGCCGAGCGCCAGCGCCTCGCGTACCTCCGGGTTGGGATAGGGGCAGGTGGGGAAGCTGCCGTCCGGCATCTCCTGCTCTTTCACTAACGAGACGTTGGTAAAGCCGCTTTCCCGCAGCACGCGGGTGACCGGTACGCGCCCGGTGCCGTTGAGCGGCGTATAGACGATGGAAAGGTCGCGCCGCAGGTCCGGCGGGGCGACGGAGCAGCGCCGCACCGCCGCCAGGAAGCGGTCCAGCACCTCGTCCGGGATATAAGAGATCATACCGAGCTGCACGCCGTGTTCAAAATCCATCCGGCACACGCCGTCGAACACGTCGGTCTGTTGAATGCAGGCAAGGATCGCGTCGGCGGCCTCGGTCGTGATCTGGCAGCCGTCGCTGCCGTACACTTTGTACCCGTTGTACGCCGCCGGGTTGTGCGACGCGGTGACGACCACGCCGGCGGCGCAGCCCAGATCCCGCACCGCGAAGGACAGGCAGGGGGTGGGCATGAGCTCTTTATACAGGAACACCGTCAGCCCGTTGGCGGCAAACACGCCGGCCGCTGTGCGGGCAAACAGGTCGGAGCAGCGGCGGGAATCGTACGCGATGGCGATGCGTCGCTGCGCCGGCGGAAAGTGATCGACCACGTACCGGGCCAGCCCCTGCGAAGCCTTACCCACGGTGTAAAGATTCATGCGGTTGGTGCCGGCGCCCAGCACGCCGCGCAGGCCGCCGGTGCCGAAGGCCAGCTCGCGGAAAAAGGCGTCCTCCACGGCGGCTTCGTCGCCCTGCATGGCGAGCAGCTGCGCCCGGATACTTTTGTCTTCGGCCCGCTGCAGCCAGCGGCTGTAGGTTTGTTGTATTGTCTGATCCATACTGTTCCTCTCTCTCCGTTGCGTTATGGTTGCATCATCCGATGCGGGTCCAAGGAATATTTGTGCTTGTCGTGCACGCTGATCTCCTGCCCGAGCTGGACTTCGATGACTTGCAGCTCGGTTTCGGCAAACAGGGTATGCCGGCAGCCGGCCGGCATCTTGATCACGTCGCCCGGCCGCACCAGCCGCTCCCGGTTGTCCAGGACGGCTTTGCCTTCGCCGGAGACGACGGTCCACGTCTCATCTCTCTTATCGTGCGAGTGATAGTTCATGCCGTGCCCGGGTTTGAGGGTGACCTTGATGACCAGCGCGTTGTGCAGCACGTCCAGCACCCGGTAACTGCCCCAGGATTTTTCGGCGTACATTACCTGCCGGTCCAGCGCGTCGACCAGCGGCTTGATGTGGCTGGACCGGTCTTTGTCTGATACCAGGATGCCGTCCGGGCTGGCGGATACCACGACGTTTTTCAGCCCCATGCACAGCACGGGCAGGTCCAGTTCGTTGACGATGTGCACGTTGTCGCACGTGTCATCCAGCACGCCCTGCCCGACGACCTTGTCCTGCATCGCTTCGGTCAGCGTGTTCCAGGTGCCCAGGTCCATCCACGAACCGGCGAAGCGCATGACGCGGATGTCCGGCTCGTGTTCCACCACGGCGTAGTCGAAACTGATCTTCGGCAGGTTGGCGTATGTTTCGAACAGGGTGCGATAATCGGCGGTGCCGAGCAGTTCCCGCGCTTTGTCGAGTACGTAGCCCAGCCGGTAGGCGAATACCCCGCCGTTCCACAGCGCGCCCTGCTCGATGTACCGCTGTGCGGCGGCGGCGTCCGGCTTCTCCTTAAAACAGGCGACGCGGGCCGTCTCTCCGGCGTCCTGCGGGACGATATAGCCGTATTTTTCGCTTGGATAGGTCGGTTCGATGCCCATGAGCACCAGGTTGGCCGTCCCTTTTTCCGCCTCGGCGTGCAGCAGCTGCACCGCCCGGAAATAATCGTCCTGCACGTAGGGGTCTACCGGGCAGACCACTACGGCCCGGTCGGCCGGTACGCCGCGCACGTCGTGCAGGTAGGCGCTGGCCAGCGCAATGGCCGGGAAGGTGTCCCGCCGGCACGGTTCGACCGAAATGCCCACCGCATCCCCCAACTGGTTGTGGATGGAGGACACCTGCGTTTTGGAGGTGGCGATGGTGACGCCCGCCGCCGGATCGACCTGCCGGATCTGCCGGAAGACGCGCTGCACCATCGACTCATACTCATCGCCGTGCTTGAAGATCTTGATGAACTGTTTGGAGCGGATGTCGTTGGAAAGCGGCCATAATCGCTTGCCGGATCCGCCGGACAACAGAATGATATCCATAAAAGTTCCCTTTACCTTTCCGCCCGCATCGGGTTATGCAGAAAATCGTCGTACGCCAGGGCGATACCCTCGCGCAACTCAGTTTTGTAATGCCAGCCGAGCGCCTGCGCTTTACTGACGTCCAGCAGCTTGCGGGGGGTGCCGTTGGGGCGGGAGGTATCCCAGCGGATCTCCCCCCGATAGCCGACGACGTCGGCCACCAGTCCGGTCAGTTCCTTGATGCTCAGCTCCTTACCGGTGCCGGCGTTGACCGTCTCGTTGCCGCTGTAATGGTTCATCAGGAACACGCACAGGTCCGCCAGGTCGTCGACATACAAAAACTCGCGCAGAGGGCTGCCGTCGCCCCAACAGGTCACGAAAGGCAGGTCCTGCTCCTTCGCTTCGTGAAAGCGGCGGATGAGAGCGGGCAGCACGTGGGAGTGTTCGGGATGATAGTTGTCGTTCGGCCCGTACAGGTTGGTCGGCATGACGGATATGTAATCGGTGCCGTACTGCCGGTTAAGGAACTCGCAGTATTTCAGGCCGCTGATTTTGGCCAGCGCGTACGCTTCGTTGGTCTTTTCCAGCGCGCCGGTCAGCAGGCAATCCTCTTTCATGGGCTGCGGCGCCAGCCGGGGATAGATGCAGGACGAACCGAGAAACTCCAGCTTTTTGCAGCCGTTCTGCCAGGCGGCGTGGATGACGTTCATTTCCAGCATCATGTTCTGGTACATGAAGTCCGCCAGCGCCGCCTCGTTGGCGGCGATGCCGCCGACCTTGGCCGCCGCCAGAAAGACGTATTCCGGCCGTTCGGCGGCAAAGAAAGCCTCCACTTCGCTTTGCCGGCACAGGTCCAGCTGTTGGTGGGTGCGGGTGACGATGTTGGCGTACCCCTGCTTTTGCAGGGCCCGCACAATGGCGGAGCCGACCATACCCCGGTGGCCGGCCACATAGATTTTGGCGTCTGGATTCATCATGATGCAATGCCTTCTTTTTCCTTATATTTGGTCATATTTGGTCGGCGCCGGCGTCCCGCAGGGCGCGCTCCCGCCGGGCCAGTTCCCGGTCGTGCCGGGCCATGATGTCGATCAATTGCGCGTAGGAGGTCTTTTGGGGGTTCCAGCCGAGAACGGTGCGCGCCTTGGTGGGATCGCCCCACAGATTGTCCACGTCGGTCGGGCGGAACCAGGCCGGATTGACGCAGACCAGCATTTTGCCGGTTTGCGCGTCGTAGCCCTTTTCATCCAGGCCGGCGCCCTCCCAACGCAGCGTGATGCCGTTGGCGGCAAAGGCTTTTTCGGTAAAATCGCGCACGGTGTGTTGTTCGCCGGTGGCGATGACGAAGTCGTCCGGTTTGTCCTGCTGCAGGATCAGCCACATGCACTCCACGTAATCTTTGGCGTAGCCCCAATCCCGCAGGGAATCCATATTGCCGAGTTCCAGATGATCCTGCAGGCCTTCGGCGATGCGGCCGGCCGCCAGCGTGATCTTGCGGGTCACAAAGGTTTCGCCCCGGCGTTCGGATTCGTGGTTGAACAGGATGCCGTTGGCGGCGAACATGCCGTAGGCCTCCCGGTATTCCTTGATCATCCAGAAGGCGTACTGCTTGGCGATGGCATACGGGCTGTACGGGTGGAAGGGCGTCGTTTCCCGCTGCGGGATCTCTTCCACCTTGCCGAACAGCTCTGAGGTGGAGGCCTGATACAGCCGGCAGGTATGCGTCAGCCCCAGCATGCGTATCGCTTCCAGAATGCGCAGCACGCCGATGGCGTCGACGTCGCCGGAGTATTCCGGCACGTCAAAGGACACCTGCACGTGGCTCTGCGCCGCGAGGTTGTAGATCTCGTCCGGCCGCACCAGCCCGATGATCCGGATCAGCGAGGTGGAATCGGTCAGATCCCCGTCGTGCAGGCACACCTTGCCGGCACGCAGCAGGTGGTCGATCCGCCCGGTGTGGGAGCAGGAAGCGCGCCGGATGATGCCGTGCACCTCGTAGCCTTTGTCGCACAGCAGTTCCGCCAGATAACTGCCGTCCTGCCCGGTGATGCCGGTGATCAATGCTTTCTTCATCAAAAACCCCGTCCTTTGCCTTTGATTTGACTTTTCTTGCGGCAGGAAAACGCCGCCGGATCAGTGCCGGTACGCCCGGCCCGGCGCACGATGCCTCTATATTATATCCGGACAGCTCTGCGAAGAACATACACGGCGTTGATTCTTACTTGCATAATATTGACTTTTTCAGATCCGGGGAGTACAATGAAAGAAAAAAGGAGGCAAGCCGATGGAAAAGGAGGCCTTGCGCCCGGCGGCGGGGAGCGATCGCCGCATTTTATATACGCCGTCGGCCTTCGCCAAAGAAGCCCTGATTTATCTGCAGGAGACCGGCACTCTGACGGCCAGACAGCCGCACACCACCGCCCGCAGCGGCCTGCCGTCCTACCTGTTTTTTATTGTGCGCGCGGGGGAGGGCGTCGTGACGGCGGCGGGCAAGCCGTATCCCGTGCAGGCGGGGGACTGCTTTTTTACGGACTGTATGCAGCCGTATTCCCAGCGCAGCGGCGAGCACCTCTGGCAGCTGCAATGGGTGCATTTCAACGGGGTGACGGCGCCGAAGCTGTACCGCCGCTTTGTCGAACAGACCGGGCGGCCGGTGTTCCGTGCGGCGGCGCCGGAACGGATCACCGGCATTCTGGACGATCTGTATCGTGTAGCCGGGCAGGAAGACGGCGTGCAGGATCTGCTGATCTTCCGGGAACTGACGGCCCTTTTGGCCGAGATCATGCAGCAGAGCCGGCCCGCAACGGTTTCATCCCCGGGCGACAAAGTCAGCGCGGCGGCGATACGGGCGTATATCGACCGCCGCTTTGCCGAGCGGCTGACGCTCGACGGGCTGGCGGCGCAGTTCTTTGTCAACAAGTATTATCTGGAACGGCTGTTCAAAAAGGAGTACGGCCTGTCCCCGCTGGCATATCAGCAGCAGCGGCGGCTCAACGAGGCAAAACGGCTGCTGCGTTTTACCGACCTGACGGCGGACCGTATCGGCCGGCAGGTCGGGATCGGAGAACCGTACTATTTTTCGCGTTTGTTCAAAAAAATCGAGGGGGTCGGCCCGCGGGAATACCGCCGCAGCTGGCGCACGGCGTCCCCGGCCGGACGGCAGAAGAAAGAGGAGGCACAGGATGAAGATACGTGATCTTTTCCGGAGAAAAAGCGAAGAACCTTTTCGCAGAGACAATCCGCTCGGCATCGAAGGGCCGGCGGGCGCCGGCCCTTCGGCGGCCGATAACGCGAGCGACATCGTTTCGTTCGCGTACCGGTACAACGGGTCGATCGGCGGCGATTCCTACTCCTGCACCGTGGAACAGAAAGAGGACGGCTGCGTCTTTTCCTGCGAGGGGATGATGTGGCAGGATTTCGGCACGATGAGCCGGCCGGCCGATCCGGCGCTGCTGCGGCAGCTGAAAGAGATGTATCTGCGCCTGCGGCTGGCCGAGTGGAACGGGTTTTCCCAGTTTGCGCGCCACGTGCTGGATGGGGACGGGTTCCGCCTGACCATCCGTTTTGCGGACGGCGGCCGGCTGGAAGCCGACGGCAGCAACGCTTACCCGCCGCGGTATGCCGCTTTCTGCCAGGAGAGAGACGCGCTGCTGCGGCCGCTGATCGACGCCGCGCTCGCACAGGCCCGGGAGGAGAAGATCCGGCAGGGCATCGCGGGCACGCTCAACTCGGTGCTGGCATGCTTTATCCAGCGCGGCGCCGCGGGAGAGGACCGGTACAAGTTCCTTCTGTCGCAGCAGGAGGGAAGTTCAAAGGCCCGTTTGGAGGCGGAGATCAAATCCGTCAGCGGGCAGTATTTTGAAAAAGGAGAGTATACCTACTACGCACAACCGGACAAACAGTACGTGGATCTGGAAGGCATCGACAAACTGCTGCGCGCCTGCGACGTCATGCGCTGGTACGATTGGAACGAGCATCTCGACAACGCGAACGACAGCGAGTGGTTCCAGTTCTGCTTCAGATTTACCGGGGGTACGCACATCTCCGCCATGGGCTCGCGGCATCCCGAGGGGTACGACGCCTTCCGCGACGGCTTCCTGACCCTGTGCGCGCAGATGATCCGGCGGGCCGAGCAGCAGGCCGGTTTACAGCGCAAATAACCCGGTAACCGTATAAAAAGACGCCGGCATGCCGGCGTCTTTCTTTATGCGGAAACGGCGGGAGGATGCGTCAGGCGTCGTACCCCTGCGGGTTAAGGGACTGCCAGCGCCAGGAGTCGCGGCACATGTCGTCCAGCGTTTTTTCGGCCCGCC
>JAFWVC010000059.1 GCA_017518415.1 Clostridia bacterium | reverse complement strand
TATCATCGTGATGCCCGAGGGTACCGTCAGGTCGTCAGCCAGGTAGTATGTGCCGGCCGGGACGACGATCGCGTTGTTGAGATCGGCTGCGTGGGAAACGGCCGACGCGAAAGCGGCCGTGTCATTGTTGACGCCGTTGCCGATCGCGCCGCAGTCCAGTACGTTGACGGAGAACCAGGAGAGTACGGAATGCCCTTTGGTCTGCGCATATACGTAGGTACCGTCGTAGCGTTTGGCATAGGTGGTCACGTAAATCGTGGTGCCGAAATGTGCGTTCGGGATGCCATTGACGGTGCAGGCAATGATATACTGGCCTTCTATCTGGGCGGCGGTAATGGTATGGCCGCCTGCCAGAATAGAGGTGTATACCACGTTGGTGGGCAAAATGGTGCAGTTGGCGCCGTCGATGGTCGGGCAGGTGTTGGACAGCGAGAAGATAAAGCCGACCTCGTCATAATTGAGAGAGGACAGCGCCGCGATGAACCGCATGGAGGTCTGCTCGCTGCCGGGCGTCGTGCCGCTGGCGATCTGCGCATACGCGCGGGAGATGCCGTCGACGGCCCACTTGGCATACAGCGTGGTGTCGGCGTGGATGGCGGCGGAGAAATAGAACGGCACGGTGCGGGCCGCATCGGCATACCAGCCGGCAAAGGTGTAGCCCGGTTTGGTGGGTACGGCAACGGCGTCCGCCGCGTCGCCGTCATATACCAGTTGTATCGGTTCGGCTGAGCCGCCGTCGGTATGGAAGGTCACACGATGCGCCGCGCGGGCCGCCGGCAGGCCGACGGAACCGTCCGCGTTGGCCGTCAGGTAGAAGGAATTGAGCGCCAGCGCGCTGCCGTTGTTGTTGCCCAGCAGGTAGATTTCAAAGTACACGTACTGGTTGGGCGAGGTCGTGCCCAGCAGATCATAAATGTCGATGATCTGCGGATCGGTGATGGTGCTGACCTGCGTCCAGTAATAATAATTCTTCACGCCGGTCGTGGCGTTGGTGTCGTACAGCATCAGGTGGATTTGCTGCTGTGTGCTGTCCGCCTGATTGACGTCGAACACCAGGTACGGATGCTGCGCGATCTGCGCCGCCGGCAGCGCCCAGATGACGTTGACGTAGGTCGACGTGGAGTTGTTGAACAGCTTGACGCCTCTCTGGCCGTAATCTTCCGCGGCAAAGTCGGCGGCCGCGGCGTAATAACCGCCGTCATTGCTGGCGTTCGGGGTGCTGGAAACAGTCGGCAGCAGCCGGCAATAGGGGGCGGCCGATTCCGCATCCTGATGCAGCGCGATGCCGTTGACGTTCAGCACCTCGCCGGCGGCGTTGACGCCGCAGCGGGTTCCCAGCACTACCAGGCAGACCTGCATGGTCTCATCGGCGGCCGCCGGCGCTTCCCGCTGCAGATCGACCCGCACGCCGCTGCCGTATACGGCGGGCGCGGCGGTGGACAGGGGCGCATACGTCAGGTAGGTGCCGGAACTCTTCCAGCGCAGCCACACGTGCAGCGAGGCCGTGCCGCTCAGATCCAGGTCAAGATAGCGGTACAGGGCGCGCGCGCCAGCGTCCACATCAAAGATCACCCAGGAGTACCCGGCGGCTTCGCCGGCGGGCACGGTGGCGGAAAAGGCGGTGCCGCTGCCGGTAATCGTCGAGTTGGTGTAAACAATATCGTCCGAGGTCACAGCGTGGTCCTCACGCTGCATCACGGTCGGCGCCTTTGAGGAGGCGTACACGTGGTCAAAACGTACCTGTTCGCCGTCGGTACCGGTGATAACATAGATGCACATATACACCGTGTCGCCGGCGTGGCTGTCCACATAAGAGGAAAGGTCGAAGGAGTGGATGCCCGCATACTGGTCCGGTGTGGCGGTGTGGAACAGAGAACTCGTCAGCCAGGTGGTGTTGTTCCAGGAAAACCAGATGTGCAGCCGCGCCGTGCTGCCGAAGGGGCTGATATCGGTCACGATATAGGGCATTTTGCTCCAGATATTGTAAGAAATCGGAATGGCGCAGCTGTCGTACGTGCTGCCGACGGTGCCGCCGGCGGGGATGGAAACGTCAAACGCTTCGCCGCGGGGGGTCACGGTCACGGTGCCGCCTTGTATGGCGATATCCGACGCTTTCAGAATCGAAATCTTGGCGTTATGGTCCGTGGGACCGTCCGCCGCTGCGGGAAGGGACAGGCAGGATATTGCGGCCATCAGCAGAGCGCATACACAAACGAAGGAGACAGAGGAACGGATCTTTTTCATTTCTTTACGCTCCTTTCTTACGCCAACGGGTTCACGTCGGTCAGATAGAAGTTGGCAAACCGGATCGACCCGCCCGCCGCACCCGGCGTATCATAGATGTAGATCCAGATGGAATCCGCCCCGTGCGCGTTGATGTAGGGGGACAGGTCGATGACCGTCCGCCCCTGGTAGGTGTCGACAGAGGCGGACGAGAAGGGCGCGTCGCCGTCAAACCAGGAGGCGTTGTTCCAGGCCATCCGCATCGTCATGACGCCCGTGCTGCTGCTGTCCGCGTCAATCACGAGATAGGGCTTTGATGTCCACAGAGAGGTATCGACAATCGGGATGACGATATTGGAGGCAGCCGTGGCACTGAGCGCGAAGGCGTTCCCGTAAGCGGAAACGGTGATGTTGCTGCCAACGGCCATATCGTACGCGTTGGTAAAGCAGTAATAATTTCCCTGCGGAGCAGGCGGACCGGAAGGTGTGGGGTCTTCATCCGGTATGGTGCCGATCGGGGGCAGCTGGACGAAGCCGCTCCCGGTTCCCGTCAGTACGTCGGCCAGGGCGTTGTCGGCGGAACCGTGGTTGGCGGCCGAGCAGTAGTTCCCGCCGGAATACAGGCCGTTGCTGCCGTTGCCGATGCAGGTGTTCTCGGTAAAGACGCTGTAAGTGGCGGTGCTGTAAATACCGCGCGCGGCGTTGGCGTTGCAGATGTTTTTGGATGCCTGTATACGCCGGCCGCTCAGGCTCATGCCGTTGGCGGTGTTGCAGCTGAACGTGTTGCGGTGCAACTGTACGTCTGTGCCGTTTGCGACGGACACGCCGTTCGCACAGTAAGAAACGGTGTTATTGTAAATGTAAATGTGTTCCAGATGATCGGGTCGGCGCAGGTTGATGCCGTTGCCGGTCATGCCGGTGATGGTGCAGTTTTCAAACCACATGGCCACCGAATCCTGCACGTCGATGCCGTGCGCGGCGGAGGTGCTGCCGGCCTTACCGGTGATGTTCACCCGGTTGAGGATCATCCCTTCGTTATTCGAGATGCTGATGGCCGGATAGGTCATCACGGCAGGGGAGGCCGAGTAGTCCAGCGTTACGTCGGTCAGGAAGATAAAGCCATACATGGCCTTAGTGCGGAAGGCGGTGCCGCGGCCCTGCGTGCAGGTGATCCGTTCAAAGTGGGTGACGCTGATTTTGAAGGTGTTGACCAGCGCGTCCCTCACAAAGCAGTAAGCGCCGACGGCGTCCATATCCATCAGGTACACGTGCGAGATGCCGTAGGTGGAAGCCGCCACGTCGTCAAAGTAGAAACAGCAGGCGTCCGTGCCGGTGGCGTTCATATTAAAGGAGAGGTCGGACACCGTGACGTTGACGGCGGAGATCACGAAGACGCCCGTTGCGCCGGCCAGGCCGACAATTTTGGCGCGCTGCGCGTCGCGGCCCTTGACGACGACCGCCTTGTTCAGGTCGACGCGCGTCAGGCCGAAGCCGTTTTCGGTATACGGCACGTCCACCTGCGAGAACAGGTTGACCGTCTTCTGGAAGGCGGCGCTGCAATCGGTCACGCCGTCAGCCACGGCACCGAACCACATCGGGTTGCCGCCGGTCATGTTGGGCGTGCCGGCTACCGTTCCGCTGCCGGTAAAGACGGCGTGATCCCCGGCATTGACCGAGCCGTTGAGGGTCAGCGTCACGCCGCTGTCCAGCAGCAGGCTGGCGCCATCGGCAAACAACAGCTCCACGTTAGCCGGTACGGTCATGGAAGAGGAGAGCCGGTACACGCCGTTCGGGAAGTAAACGGTGCCGCCGTTTTCCAGCGTGGATTTGGCCGAAACGGCGGACAGAACGGCGTTGTAGTCGTTGGTCGAGCCGTTGCCCGCGGCCCCGTAGGCCGTTACCGCCGTGGCGTCGGCGGTAAAATCAGCGGACAGTTTCGGGATGTTGACCGCCGAGCCGCCGAAAGAGAGCGTCAGCACCGCCAACAGCGCCGCCGCGCACACGCAGGACAGCCAGGTGGATATCCGGGTTCGCTTGGTCATAAAACACCCTCCTATGCACAAAGATTTCAATAAACCTCTTATAATTATAATATCAAAATATTCTCCGATAGTCAACTCAAAAATAGATGTATCCTACAAATGTAAACTTCCGGCGATAAAAAAGTGCGGGGAAAGCTCCCCGCGCCGAAATACGATGTTATCAGATATCTCCTATTGCCTCCGCAAACAGGTGGCCGGGTTTGACCACGCAATCGGAATCGTAGTGACCTAAATCCGGTGCGTCGTCCGGCTCTTTCGTCGTTACAACGCCCGCGTCTATCGTGTCGATATACAACACAGTCGGCATGGTCCTGCGCATATGGCGTCCGGGAGCCCCTGCGCTGTAATCGTACGCGACGGTTTTTCCGTCGGCGGGCCTGTCGGTGTTCT
>JAFWVC010000058.1 GCA_017518415.1 Clostridia bacterium | reverse complement strand
TCCCCTGCTCTACCAACTGAGCTACAGAGGCAAATCATGGCGACCCGGAACGGGCTCGAACCGTCGACCTCTAGCGTGACAGGCTAGCGTTCTAACCAGCTGAACTACCGGGCCATACAAAGCCGTTTGGTGGGAACAACAGGGCTCGAACCTGTGACCTCCTGCTTGTAAGGCAGGCGCTCTAACCAGCTGAGCTATGCTCCCGTCTCCGCCACCAGCAGCGTTGTTTATCATACTACATTTCAAAAGCGTTGTCAACCGTTAATTTAAGATTTTTTCGACTTTTTTTCTTTTTCAGCGGCCATGCGCTCCATTTCCTCCCGGGTGTAGGTATAAACCCGGTCACAGAAGCTGCACGTCACTTCCACCTTCCCGGCAGCGTCCGGCAAGGTGCGCAACTGCTCGGGCGTCATGGCGCCAAACGTCCGCTCGACCCGTTCCCGGCTGCAAGGGCAGCGGTACTCCGGCCGGTACCGTTCCAGTACGTCGTACGAAAAACCGTTGAGCGCGGCGGCGCAGATATCCTCCGGCTTCATGCCGGACGACAGCATCTGCGTCACGGGCGGCAGGGCCGCCAGGTTCTTTTCCAGCCGGGCGACGGCCTCCTCCGGGCAGAACGGCAGCAGTTGGATCAACAGGCCGCCGGCCACCTGCACCGTCAGATCCGGATTGACCAGCACACCGAGCGCGCACACGGTCGGCGTCTGCTCGCTTTCCGCATAATACTGCGTGATATCTTCGGCAATCTCGCCGGTGGCAAGCGGCGTACAGCCGATATACGGCTCCTTCCCTCCGGTGTCGCGGATGACATAGAGTTGCCCGAGACGCCCGACCGCCTGGCCGACCGGCAGCTTTCCGTCCGCACGCAGGGGCAGTTCCACCACCGGATGCTCGGCATACCCGCGCACGTTGCCCTCGCTGTCCGTCACGGCGAGCAGCTGCCCGGCCGGACCGCCGCCGCGCACGCGCAGGGTCACGGAGTCGTCCTTGCCTTTGAGCAGCATGCCCATCATCGACGCCGCCGTCAACAGCCGGCCGAGCGCCGCCGTAACCACGGCCGAAGTTTTATGGATCTGTTCCGCCCGGGCCACAATGGCGGTAGCGTTCACTGCCACCGCCAGCATCGCCCCGTCGCTTGTCAGTACACGCAACGCTTCATCCATTGCCTTCCGCTTCCTCCCGGGTGCGCGTATTGCGCGCCACATATACCGCCCGCTGGCTATCCGCCGCCGGCGGCCGCGTCGTCATATCGTCATACACGGCCAGCACCTGCCAGCCGCATTCCCGCAGCATTTTTTGCAGCGCTTTATCTGTATAGGCCTTTTCCTTTACACTGTCGCTCAGGCGCTGATACCGGCCGTCCGCCTGACGGACAAAGAAATCCAGCCGCATATCCTCGACCAGCCCGCGAACCTGCAAACGGTTCTGCCACACGCAGACCAGATCTTCCTGCTCAAACACGAAGGTATTGTCCGCCAGCACCTGCCGGTGCTTGTAGGGGGTATTGACGTCAAAGATAAACAGGCCGCCCGGCTCGACAAACAGGCGCAGCCGCGTCAGGAAAGCCCTTGCCTGCTCGCTGCGCCACAGGTGATTAAAACTGTCCATCACGCAGACGGCACCCTGCGCGCAGCCGTACAGGTCCAGCTGCTGCATATCCTGACAGATAAAAAGAGCCTCCGGCGCGCGTTGGCGGGCCAGAGATAGCATCTCCTCCGAACGGTCGACGCCTACGGTATCCACACCGGCAGCCAGCAGCGCCTGCGTCAGCCGGCCGGTACCGCAGGCCACGTCCAGCAGCGTTTGCACCGGCTTGCCGTGTTTGGCGAACAGCGCCAACAGATACGCGGCCCTGGCTCCGTCGTCTGCGTCCGCCGTCAGACGGTCATAAAACCGGGCCAGCACTCCGTAACTGTCCATTACTTGTCGCCCATCCGGGAAAAGACCATGTCGTACGCGTCGCAGCCGTAAATCAGCGAACGGTTGACGCGGCTGATCGTTGCCGTGGAAGCACCGGTAGCCGCGACAATGTCGCTGTACACCCGCTTTTCGCTGAGCATTTTGGCCACGACGATCCGCTGCGACAGCGCCTTGATTTCGGACACGGTGCACAGATCCTCGAAAAACTGATAGCACTCTTCTCTGGTTTTCAGGGTCAGGATAGCGTCGAACAAAAAGTCAGCGTTTTCATCTTTGATTTTAGAGTTCATCTCATTCCCTCCCGCAATCGGTGTCAGTATCATTTTAACACTATAAAGCGTGAAAGTAAAGAGAAAAATAATTTTTTCATCAAAAACGCACGGAAAGTGCGGACAAAAGCCTTCCTTTCCACGCAAAAGCACCTCCGGACGGGCCGGAGGTGCTTTGCCGTCAGCTGATCTTCAGCTGCAAACGGAACTTATCTGAGATCATGGCGATAAACTCCGAATTGGTCGGTTTGCCGCGATCGTTCTGGATGGTATAACCGAAATAAGAGTTGAGCGTTTCGACGTCGCCGCGGTCCCACGCGACCTCAATGGCGTGACGGATGGCGCGTTCTACCCGCGAGGAGGTGGTGTTGAACTTTTTGGCCACCGCCGGATACAGCCGCTTGGTGACGGCGTTGATAATATCATCATCCTGAATTGCCATGAGGATCGCCTCGCGCAGATAATGATAGCCCTTGATATGCGCCGGCACGCCGATTTGATGGATGATCTCGGTAACCCGCATTTCCAGCGTGTTGCTGGCCGGCAGCGGCATAACGTTGCCTGCGTGCGGTTCCGGATCGCGCCGGCAGAGAGACAGGATGCGTTCGGACATTTCGTCCGCGTCAAACGGTTTGAGAAAATAATAATCGGCGCCCGCATGCATCGCTTCCTGCTCTAACCCGGGATTATCAAAGCTGGACATGATCATGACGCGCGGACGGTATGCCAGATGCAGCGCCGTCATCCCCTTGATCACGCCGATGGCGTCCAACCGGGGCAAAAAGAAATCCATAATGATCACGTCCGGATGCTGTGCCACCACGGCGTCCAGCACGCGCTTACCGTCTTTTTCGATCAGTTCCGCATCGATCCCGTGCATACGCATGGTCCGTGCGCAGGGAATACCGAAGTTTTCGCTGTTATCCGCCAAAAGGACTTTGATTTTTCTTTCCATACTCTGTTTCTCCTTTGCTCATTTTTGCCTGCGCTCATAGAATACCATATTTTGGAAATCAATGCAATAGCAAAATGAAACATTTTTTACTTTTTTTGGTAATTTTTTCGAGCGGGCAAAAGAAAAAAGGAGAAACGGGCGGAAAAGGATGCGATCAAGCCGCGGCTTTCAGGTCCGGCATTTCCTGCAGCGTATCCAGCATCGTTTCGGCAAAGATGGCGTACCCGCGCTGCGGGTCGTTGACAAATACGTGGGTGACCGCGCCGATCAGGCGGCCGTCCTGAATAATCGGCGAGCCGCTCATTCCCTGCACGATACCGCCCGCCGCAGCCAACAGATCCGGGTCCGTCACACGGATGACCATGTGCCGGCCTTCCCCGTCGGCATAGCGGAGCTTTTCGATTTCGATATCATAACTTTTTGGCGTCGTTCCCTCTACCGTCGTGAGCATCACAGCGGCGCCGGTGTGCACCTGCTGCCGCATGGCGACGGGTACCGGAGCGGCATAGGCCGGTTTCTTCTCCAAAAGGCCGTACAGGCCGGTCGGCCCGTTGACGGTCAAGGGGCCGATGACGCCGGCCTCAAATCCGCCGCGCAGTTCTCCCGGCACGCCGGAGCGGCCCGGGATGACCTCATAGATCCGCGCCGGCACCGCTTCACCGGAAGAGATGGGCAGGATCTGACCGGTATCGGTGTCACACACCGCGTGCCCGAGGCCGGCAAAGCGCATCGTTTGCAAATCGTAAAAAGTCATGGTACCAATGCCTGCCGAGCTGTCGCGTACCCAGATGCCGGCTTTATAACATTTTTCCGACACGGAAAAGGCGGGGGCAAAACGCACGTCGAACTCGATACCGTCCCGCCGCACACGCAGCGTCACGGTGCGGCCCTCGCTGCTTTCCACCGCGGCAGACAACTGCTGCATGGAGGAAAGCGACGTGCCGAATACCGACAAAATAACGTCTCCGGTTTTCAGGCCGGCGGCGCGGGCCGGGTTATGCCGGCCGCCCGGCGTATCCACATCCGACAGGCCGACGACCAGCACGCCTTCCGTATACAATTTAATACCGAAGGGCGTGCCGCACGGGATCACCGTGACCGTATCCACCACCCGCACCGAAGCGTTTTTGATCGGGAACAAACCGAGCCAGCGCAGTTCGGCACGGTAAGCCGCCCCGTCGGCGGAAGCGGACAGCGCCGGTGAAGAGACACTCACGCCGTACGGCAGCTGTAAAACGGTACCGTACGGTACCCGGTACTGCTGCGGCAGAGCCGCAGAAAGCACCGCAACGCCGCCGAGCGAAACCGCCATGCACGCCGCACCGACAAGACAAAGGATCCGAATGGTTTTTCTGATAACGATCCCTCCTTTTTTGATGGTTTCGGGCGCCTATAATACCATGCCCGGCAAACGAAAAAATATAGCAAGCAAATTTGCCCGCAAAATATTTCAAAAAACTCTTCATTTTTCTGAAAAATATGGTATACTGTTTTCATCGTATAATACAAACAAATGTTTTTCGGAGGATTTGATATGCCCACCAAGCGCGCCCGGGTCGAAGTCACGGTATCCTTGAACCAAGCGACCTGCTATTTTATGAAAACGGGCAAATGCTCTCTGAACCTGATCAGCCATCTGAGTGCGCCGAGCGCGCGGCCGGCCCCGGGCGAGCTTTTGTACTGCCCCAAACTGTACCGTTCCATGCTGGAAAAGGAACGCGGCAAACCCGTGACGGTAGCTTTGTGCGAATGCGGGCACGGGCAGGTCATTACAGGGCATCAGCGCGCCTGCATTGCCGGGCAGAAGGGGCTGCCGATCGAACTGCGGGCTGTCGACGACGAGGTCCTTCCGGCCTGCCCGGTCTGCGGCGGGCAGATCACCTTTGACCAGAACATCGGCGGGCAGCGGCTGGTGAGCATCAAAGCCGTCATAAAAACCGATGAGGATTGAAAGCCTTTTGTTTGGCTTATAATAAAATAAGCGGTCCGCCGGAATCCGGCGGACCGCTTTACTGTGAATGTATTTGCCTTTACACCTGTACAAACCCCATTTTTTTCATCACTTTGCCGAGGGTACGGCGCGACACGGCCGCTGCCCGCTCGGCGCCCTGCTTCATCAGCTGTTCCAGCTGCGCCTTGTCCTTCATATACTCGGCAAAGCGCTGCTGGATCGGGCCGAGTTCCGCGGCGACAGCCTCCCCTACGGCCGTTTTGAAATCGCCGTAGCCGCGGCCGTCGAACTCCCGCTCGATCGCGTCGTACTCTTTACCGGTGACGGCTTTGTAGATTTCCATCAGGTTATTGATGCCGTCGGCCCCTTCCCGGTAGGCTACATGAGCCTGACTATCGGTCACGGCACGGCGGAACTTGCGCAGGATGGTATCCTTATCATCCTTTAAGGAAATAAAAGCGTTCTGGTTTTCGTCCGACTTGGACATCTTTTTGGTCGGGTCCTGCAAAGACCGCACACGGGCGGCCGTTTTCATCACATAGGGTTCCGGCAGTACAAAGGTCTCCCCATACAAACTGTTAAAGCGCTGCGCAATGTTGCGCGTCAGTTCGCAATGCTGCTTCTGGTCCTCCCCTACCGGCACGTATTTGGGCTGATACAGCAGAATATCCGCCGCCATCAGCGTGGGATAGGAAAATAGCCCCAGGTTGATATTGTCCGCGTGCTTGGCGGCTTTTTCCTTATATTGCGTCATACGGCTCAGTTCGCCGAACTGTGTGCAGCAGGACAGCAGCCAGGACAACTGCGTATGCGCCGGTACCTGCGACTGTACGAACAGCAGGTTCCTCTCCGGCGAAAGGCCGACAGCCATCAGCAGCGCAAACATTTCATAGATCTGTGCGCGCAGTTTGGCCGGCTCCTGCCGGACGGTCACGGCATGCAGGTCTGCCAGGGCAAAGGCGCAATCAAACTCATCCTGCATAGCGACCCAGTTGCGCAGCGCGCCAAGGTAATTGCCCAGCGTCGGGGTGCCGGTCGGCTGGATACAGCTGAGTACGCGGTCTTTTTTAGGCAAAGCAATATCGGTCATAAATCATCAGCCTTTCGTGATATATTCCCGGGCAAAGCGGCCCAGGCGTTCCATGCCGATGCGCATCGCCTCGTCGGTCGGCGTGGAAAAATTGATGCGGAAGCTCTGGCAGGGCGCCTTGTCGTCTGTCAGGAAAGCGTTGCCGGGCACCACCGCCACCTTATGATCCCGCACGGCGGCGGTACAGAAGGCGCGCATATCCACCCCGTCGGGCAGGCGGCACCAGAAGAATAACCCGCCCTGGATGGCGTGATAGGTGATACCGCACGGAGTCAGATGCTGCTCGATCAGGTCAGCCATCAGGCCGGCCTTGCGGCGGTACAGGCTCTGCAAAAACAGCAGATGCTCCTCATACCCGGGGTCGTTCATAAAACGTTCGCACAGCATCTGCGGCAGGATGGCGGTATGCACGTCCTCCCCCTGTTTGCAGACAACCATCTTGGCCAGCAGCTCCTTCGGGGCGATCGCATAGCCGACGCGCAGGCCCGGGGCCAGTACCTTGGAGAAGCTGCCGTCGTATACCACGATACCTTCCTCGTCGAGCGTCTTGATGGCCGGGATATGTTCACCCGCAAAGCGCAGGTCGGCATACGGGTTATCCTCCGCGATGAGGATGCCGTATTTTTTGGCAAGTTCGTACACCTTCACGCGCTTTTCCCAGCTCATGGTGATACCGGTCGGGTTCTGGAAGTTGGGGATGGTATACAAAAAGCGCGCATTCGGGTTTTGCCGCATCGCCTGTTCCAGCGCGTCGGTATCGATGCCGTCCTCCTGCATGGGCACGCCGACCAATTTGGCGCCCAGCGCCCGGAATGCGTTGAGTGCACCGACGAAGCTCGGCTCCTCACACAGTACGACGTCGCCGCGGTTGAGCACCGTCTTGGCCAGCAATTCCAGCGCCTGCTGTGCACCGGCGGTGATCAGCACGTCGTCAAACGCGCGGCCGACCTGGTGCTTTTGCCGCATATAGTCGCCAACGCACCGGCGCAGCGCAGGATACCCCTCGGTCACACTGTACTGTAGCGCGTCGATCGGCTGGTCGCGCAGGATGTCCGCCGTGATCTGCGCCACCTTCTGCGTCGGAAAAGCTTCCGGCGCGGGGTTGCCGGCCGACAGAGACACCACGCTCGGGTCCGCTGCATATTTGAAAATCTCACGGATGGCGGAGGGTTTT
>JAFWVC010000057.1 GCA_017518415.1 Clostridia bacterium | reverse complement strand
TACGGTATGATTCGTCAAGCGGATCTTTTTCAGGCGCCTGTCAGCAGTTTCAATACGTTCCCCAGCAGCACGATGCCGCCAAGCCCGATCACAAAGCCGACGATCTGCCGCACCTTGAAGCGCTCGCGGAACAGAAGAATGGAGATCAGCAGCGTCAGCAGCAGGTTCAGCCCGTTGAAGGTGGGGAAGAAGATCATTGAGTTGATCTGCCCGGCCAGCGCCGTATTGATCTGGTTGTTGGCCGCTACGCAAAGGCCGGCGACCGCTGCGATGCCCCACAGCGCCATGTCCGGCTTGCGGGTGACGGCCATGCGCGGCCGGCGCTGAATGAACAGCATCGCCAGCAACAGAAAAACGACCGAACAGGAAAAGGCCACCAGCATAAAGCCGGACAGCTCCCCTTTATATTCGCTGTTCTGGTGGATCTTCTGCACAATGCCGAGCGTGCCGGTGGCGGCTACGCAGATCAGGCAGTACAGGAACCATTTCAGCGACACCTTCTGCTTGCCCTGCCACAGGCACAGGAACTGGCCGACCAGCAGCAGCGCCATGCCGACGTATTGCCCGTAATGGATCGGCTCCTGCCAAAAAAAGAAGCCGCTGAACGCGGGGACAACCATCTGAAAAGAGCAAATCAATCCCGTAGCGGCGTAACTGCCGGCCGATAACGCCAGCGTGTTTGTGACCATGGACAAAAAGGTCAAAAAGCCGTATGCGGCGCCGCAAAGGGCGGTAAAGCCGGAGGGGACGCTCAACGTCCGGCTGCATAATGCAAACAAAAACAGCGCTGTCAGGCAAAAGATCGAGCGCAGCAGCGTAAATAAGTAACCGTCCCCGATCGTCGTCAGCTTTTTCTTGGCAAAAAAATTGTTCAGCGAGCCGGAAAGCAAACACGCACACAGGGAAAAACAAAACAAAAACACGAGCATCGGTGTATATACCTCTTTTTCAGAATACGGTTTCGCAATTTAGAAATTATTATACTATTTCTTCCGCCGAAAAACAAGTGTCCGGCAGGCTTTTTAACGGAAAAAAGGCGACTTTTTTTGCAATAAAAAGTTGACTTTCCCGGGCCTTGTCTTTATACTGAACTTGACCGTTGCAAACGGAATGTGAAAGGAGTGAGACCCTATGACGTATACGCTCGTAAAATCACCGGACGGTACGGCGGATGCCGGCCTGTCTTCCGTTCTCCGGCAGTGGGGGGATGAGGCAGGCGAGATCCAGGTGCCGCACGGCCGATACGTTCTGCGGGAAAAACACCGGATCCCCGCGCAGGTGACGCTTGTGCTGCAAAAAGGCGCCTCCTTTTATCTGGAAAAAGAAGCCTGCCTGGAAATATACGGGCCTGTCAGAGCCGGGATCGGCCGGGTGTTCGAAGGCGAAGGCTGTGTGACCGGCCGCATCCGTGCGGAAGGATATGTGCAGTGGTTCGGGGCCGACACCGCACAGCAGGAACAGCAGACCGAGGCTTTTCAAAAAGCGGTCGATTGTTTGGAAACGGTGCTGATCCCCGAGACGGAAAAGCCGTATTGCGTCGGCGCGCTGTATCTGTGCCGGCCGGTCACGCTGCGCGGCGTGGGCAACAATCGCGTGCGCATCCACGTGCTGCGGGACAAGCCTCATTTGCTGACCATCCGGACCGGCGGTCTGTGCGTCGAAAATCTGCAGTTTCTCTATACAGCCAACGACGAGACCGAGGAGGCGGCGTTCTACTTCGATACCTCCGAGGGGGATCTGGCGGATATCTGCCTGCGCAACGTGCGGGTGGAAAGCCCGGCCTACGGCATTCTGGATGCGCAGACGGGCCGGCATTTCGTCAGCCGCGTGACGCTGGAAGGCGTGCAGTTCAACTCCAACCGCAACGTCGGCGTGTTTATGACGGATTTTACCGAGCAGATTGTACTGCGTGACGTGTGCGTGTCCAGTTTTCAGTATGAGATTCCGTCCGTCGGCTATATTTTCCGTCATATCAAGGATATGTATCTGGAGAACGTCGACGTGCTGGGCGGTTACGCCAAAAAGACGGTGCGCGGCGGCGACGGCATGGTGTTTGAAGATTGTGAAAACATCCGCACCTATCGCCTGATGATCGACTACGTCAACGGCAAACAGTGGGTCATGCGCCGGTGCCGGAACCTGCACGTTTCCAATTTTGTCGTTTCCCTGCTGAAAGAGGAGGGGCTGTATTTTGAAGACGTGACCGATTCGGTCTTTGACGTGATCAAATCCAACGGCAATTTTTACGATATGGTCAACGATGATCCGTACGATTCGGTCGTGCTGCGGCGCTGCCGCGGGCTGGTCTTCAACGACCTGATGATCCAGTATAACCAGCGCGACGGGCTGATTCTGGAAGATTGCCGCGACAACGTGTTCAACAACCTTGTCATTATGGAAAACGCCCGCCAATCACTGATCGAAAAACCGGGCTGCGACGGCAACCTGTTCCGGGGTCTCGTCTGCAATGCCAATAAAAAGGGCGGCGTTTCGATCAGCGGCCCGCATACCGTCATCGACGGCTACGTTTCCAACGACGAACAGTATCTGCCGCAGGTCGTCGGCCCGTATACGGATCTCGAACGGATGGAACATCAGGGCGAGGTCAAAAGCGTCTGCAACGCGGAAGATTTTCCGTTTGGTACTTGAAAGGGAGGCACGGATATGTCTTATTATCAACAGAATTATCATTCTGTGGCGGATCACGGCGCCCGCGGAGACGGCCGGCAGGATGACGCGCCTGCCGTTGCGGCCGCGATCCGCACCGCTTTGGAAGAAAATCCGGAAAACACCGTATATTTCCCGGCCGGTACCTACCGTGTGGCGTCGCCGGTCGTTTTTCCCGCCTCGCTGGACGTTGTGTTTGAAGACGGTGCCTGCCTGCTGATCGACGCAGATACCGCCGTGGAGTGGCACAGCCACCTGGAAGCCGGCCTGCATCCGGTATTTACCGGCGCCGGTACGGTGGAGGGCCACCTGAACAACCCGTGCACCTATCCGCAGTGGTACGGCGCCGCGGGGGACGGGAAGACCGACGATACGGCCGCCTTTGCGGCGGCGCTGCGCAACAGCGGCGCACTGGCCGTGCCGTATCGCGCGGCAGGGTACGTGCTCGGCAGCCTGTACCTGAAGGCCGCCAAGGCGATCTACGGCTGCGACGAACAGCCGGCTAAACTGATCGGAGCCCCCTCGTGCGCACAGCTTTTCGTTTTGCAGGCGCCGTCGATCAAGATTTCCCACCTGATGCTGGATATGTCCCGCACAGGGGAGAGCACCTGCTTCTATTTTGATATTCAGCCGGGACAGCCGCTGTCGGACGAGAAGGTGGCAGACATCGTGACAGAGGGCGCTTATCATGTTGTGACGGATTCCCGCCGGGACAAGCGGACCGACAAGGTTTACATCACCAACACGGTGCTCGACGGGCTTACCTGCCGCAACAACCGGCAAACGGCCATCCGCACCCGCAATTTCTGGGGCTTTATCTTTATGCGTAACATTTTGCTGGACAACTCGGCTCTGCAAACGACGGACGGCAACTATCCGGCCTTTGAACTGGAGGACAACGAGGGCGGCATCCTGCAAAACATCCGCATTATCGGTACCGGAAAGCCGGAAAACAGCTGTGAAGTCGGGTTCCTTTACACTTGTGACGTGGCCACCTGGATGGATCATTGCCGGGCGGAAAACCTCGGCGGCGACGGCCTGCGCATCCGGAACACGGGGTTTCATCTGTATTTTTCCGATGTGGCGTTCGTCGGCAACCGCGGGCACGGCATGGTGCTGGAGGACTGCCTGTATCCGCAGATACACAAGGTCACGGTGCAGAGCGGTCCCGACGCCGGGCCGGACCGGTGCGGTATCTTCGGCGACAAATTGGTGGATGCTCAGCTCAATGAGATCACCGTCCGGGGGCTGCCGGGCGGCGTGGTACTGCGCAACAGCCATCACAACGTTGTCACCGGCGTACAGACTGACGCGGCGGTGCCTTGTCGCGAAGAAGAGAACTGCCGCCTGAACATCATGCTTTGCAACCAATAAGCGTCTTGCGCCCCCGGCCAGGCCGGGGGCCTTTTCCTGCTTTGCGGCAGACCGGCAGGAGCAAAAAGATCATTCGGTCAATTTATCAGGGGGAAAGAGGGCTTTTTCTATACTGAAAAGACAATATTTGTCTGATATTTGCCATGCTTTATCCTTGTAATATGTATGGCTCCATGCTACAATACAATTGATTTTGGTGTGGATTGTCATGCGATCATTCTTTTAGGAAGGAAGAGAATCATGCGAAAAATCTTACGGGGAGTGATGGTGTTGATGCTCGCTGCTGCCATGACGGTCGGGCTTTGCGGGGCCGCTGCAACTGCCGCCCGTTCGGTCCGTACGGCGATGATCGCCGATAAGGGGGTCAGCGTTAAGACCTTCGGCGCCAAGGGCGACGGCCAAACGGACGACACCAAGGCGTTGGAGGACGCTTTCAAAGACGCCTGCGCCGACGGGGCGGCCAGCCTTTATTTTCCCGCCGGGACCTATGTGATCGCCGGCCGGCTGACGGTGCCCGCCGAGGCGGAGCTGTGCTTTGACGAGGGCGCCGTGCTGCAGTTGGACAAAAGCGCCGTGCTGACCTATAACGGCTCACTGACGGCGGGCCAAACAACGGTGTTTGCCGGCGAAGGAACTGTAAAGTGGAACGCCATTACGTCCGTAGGCGACCCGCACTGGTTCGGTGCCAAGGGGGATGGCATAACTGATGATACCGCGGCGTTCCAGAAGGCCATTGATTTGTTCCGCGATATCGCGGTCCCGTACAGCGAGGCCGGCTACGTCGTCGGCGACCTGAAACTGACGCGGACTTATACGACCTTCCACGGCGAAAGCGCCGACCGGAAGGCCAAGCTGATCGCATCCGCTGCCGCTAAGAACGTGATCAGCGTTTCCGCCAGCAACGTGGACGTGGCTTTCCTTTCGTTTGAGATGGCTGCCGCGCCGACCGCCACCTGCCTGTTTTATGATGACACGAAGGTCGGCATGGAGTTATGCAACGCGCGGTATATCGACGCCAACGACGCCTATTGCGTGCTGCGCGACGCCGACCATGCCACCAACCTGATCGTGACCAGCAAGTTCGAAAACTTCCACTGCGTCAACGGCCGCGGCACCGCCATTTCGGTGGCCGACATGTGGGGCTTTATCTTCATGACGGATATGGTCATCGACTATTCCGGCAGCGCGGCCCGGCACGGTATCACGGTGGATTTTCCGGGTTTCCGGATGCGGGACAACGCCGGCGCGATACTGAGAAACATTCAGCTCATCGGCGATCCCAACGGCACCAAAGAATCGCACGGCTTCCATTGCACGTCCAGCGCCGCCGTGTGGATGCGTGAGTTTGACGTGCAAAACTGGAGCGGCAACGGTATCAATATCTCCGCCAGCTGGGCCTACTTGGTTCATAGTAAAATCAAAAACTGCCTTTCCACCGGCGTCGACGCGCAAAATTGCTTTACGCTGCAGGTCGTCGATGTCGACGTTGCGTTCAACGATCAGGTCAAAGATAAGGCCGACGGCGTCTGCTTCCGGGGCGGCAGCCACAATCAGCTGAGCAACGTGACGGTCAATGGCGCCGGCCGCGACGGCGTATACGTCGCCTCCGGTTCTTACAACGTTCTGAGCAACGTGACGGTGAACCGCTGCGGACATTACGGCGTGCAGGACAAAGGGACCGGTACGGCGATCACGCTGATTTCCGGCGACAACAATGCCGACGGGCTGATGCATCAAAGTAAGGAGGAATAAAAGTGAAAAAGATTTTCTTGCTCTTGATCGCTCTTTCCTTGCTGCTGTGCGCCGCCTGCGGTACGACGCCGACCGATTCCGGGAATCCGCAGTCGGATCCCGTGTCAAATCCATCCTCCCAACCGTCGGGAGACGTCGGCAGTACGGTGTCCCGCAAAACGGAGCAGGGGGACAACGGGGTCTATCAATACGGCCCGCAGGAGGAGGAACCTGATATGGAAATGACGGCGGACAACAGTGTATATCTCAAAGCCAACGGCGCGGCCGGCGACGGCGCGGCGGACGACGCGCCCGCCTTGCGCAGCGCGCTGGACAAATTGTCTGCCGGCGGTTACGTACTGATTGAAAAAGGCCAATACCGTCTGGCCTCCGACGTAACGGTGCCGTCCGACGTGACGCTGGTGTTCATGACCGGCGCGCAGCTGCAGCCGGCCGCCGGCGTCAAATTGACCGTGACCGGCTTTGTCAAGGCCGACGTGCGGCAGATCTTCGGCGGCAAAGGCAAAGTGGCAGGCCTGATCCGCAACGCGGGGTATCCGCAATGGTT
>JAFWVC010000006.1 GCA_017518415.1 Clostridia bacterium | reverse complement strand
CTCGACGGTGCAGTTCATCCCTCACATCACCAACGAAATAAAGAACTTCGTATACAACGTCGGCCGCCATTCCGACGCCGACGTGGTCATCACCGAAATCGGCGGCACCATCGGCGACATCGAATCTCAGCCGTTCATCGAGGCCGAGCGGCAGATATCTCTGGAGGTCGGGCGGGAAAACAGCCTGTTTATCCACGTCACCCTCGTGCCGTATCTTCACGGCTCCGAAGAGCATAAAACCAAACCCACCCAGCACTCCGTCAAGGAGCTGCAGGGCATGGGCGTAAACCCCAACGTCATCATCCTGCGGTGCGACGAACCGCTGGAAGACGCAATTTTTGACAAAATATCGCTGTTCTGCAACGTCAAGAAGGATTGCGTGATCGAAAATATCACGCTGCCGAACCTGTACGAAGCGCCGCTGATGCTGGAAAAATCAAACTTTTCCGAGGTCGTCTGCCGTGAGCTCGGGCTGCACACGCCCGCGCCCGATCTGGCGGAGTGGAGCGCTATGGTCGAGCGGATCCGCTCCCGGCCGTATACGGTGCACATCGGGCTGGTCGGCAAATACGTCGGGCTGCACGACGCCTATCTGTCGGTCGCGGAAGCGCTGCGGCACGCGGGGTATTTTTACAACACGCACATCAAAATCCATTGGATCGACTCGGAGCAGCTGACGGCGGAAAACGCGGCGGAAATGCTCGACGGGCTCGGCGGCATCATCATCCCGGGCGGCTTCGGCAGCCGCGGGATCGAGGGGATGATCACGGCCGCCCGGTACGCGCGGGAACGCGGCCTGCCGTTTTTCGGCATCTGCCTCGGGATGCAGATCGCCGTGATTGAATACGCCCGGCACGTCGCCGGCATCCGGGACGCCAACTCCGGCGAATTCGACGAGCAGTGCCGGCACAAGGTCATTGATTTTATGCCGGGGCAAAGCAACGAGGTCGATAAGGGCGGTACGCTCCGGCTCGGGGCCTACCCGTGCGAGATCGTGCCCGGCACGACGATGGAGCGCTGCTACGGCGCCCGCTGCATCAGCGAACGGCATCGCCACCGCTACGAGCTGAACAACGAGTACCGCGACGCGCTGCAAAAGAGCGGGCTGACGCTCAGCGGCCTGTCGCCCGACGGCCTGCTGGTCGAAACCGTCGAACTGACGGACCGGCCGTTCTTCGTGGGCGTGCAGTATCACCCGGAGTTCCGGTCCCGCCCGAACAAACCGCACCCGCTGTTCAAAGGCTTTGTCGGCGCGGTGTTTGAGCGTACACACAACGGCGGGGATACCGCCGGCACACAGGAGGGATAACGCCATGATCAAAGGCGCACAACTGTATGAAGGCAAAGCCAAAAAGGTCTTTGCCACCGACGATCCGGACTTGCTGATCGTCTCCTACAAAGACGACGCCACAGCCTTCAACGGCCTGAAACGGGGCACCGTCGCGGGTAAGGGCGCGATCAACAACCGGATGAGCAACGCGCTGATGCAGCGGCTGCAGCAGCGCGGGATTCCCACCCATTTCGTGCAGGAACTCAACGACAGGGAAACCCTCGTGCGGCGGGTCGACATCGTTCCGCTGGAGGTCATCGTACGCAACCTGGCCGCCGGTTCCTTCGCCAAGCACTACGGCGTGGAGGAAGGACGCGTGCTGCAAACGCCCACCGTCGAGTTCTCATATAAAAACGACGCGCTGGGTGATCCGCTGATGAACGCCTCCCACGCCGTGGCGCTGGGCCTTGCTACGCCGCAGGAGATCGACACGATCCAAACGTACGCGCTGCGGATCAACGAAGAGCTCCGGGCGTTCTGGCGCACCTGCGGCGTGACTCTGGTCGACTTCAAGCTGGAGTTCGGGCGGCTGCGCAACGGCGCCATCGTGCTGGCGGATGAGATCAGCCCCGACACCTGCCGGTTCTGGGACAGCGAAACCGGGGAAAAACTCGACAAGGACCGCTTCCGCCGCGATCTCGGCGGTGTGGAGGAAGCCTATCGGGAAATCATGCGGCGGCTGACAGCCCGTCTGTGAAAAACAGAAAGAGCGCCTGCGCGGTCCATTCTCTCCGGCAAAGGAGAAAATCTGCGCCGGACGGGGGCGATGTTTTTTCACTTTTTTGTTTGTGATTTTTTTATCAATTTCCATAAAAAAAGCGGCCGCACCCGGTCCGTCGTCCGGGGCGGCCTTTTTTCTCCGTGCCGGACATCCGGCAATCCCCTTGCTTTTCTTTGCGGCGAAAAACAGCGGAACCGCAGGACTTTGCTGCTCATTTATAGAAAAATATAAAAAATGATTGAAATCTTGGCGAGTATGTGGTATAATTGCGATTAGTCCCCAAGGCTCGATTGGTATTTTCGCTGTTTTTCGGCGGTCTGCTCCGCCGATCGGATAGAAGGAGTTGCGTATGAAATTTTCACAAATGCCCTACACCCGGCTCGATCTGGAAGAAATCAAAAAGCAGGGTTCCGCGTTGACGGCGGCGCTGCGGACCGCACCGGATTATGAGACGGCACGGGCCGTTTTTCTGGAGGAGCAGAAGATGACCAAGCACCTGCAAACGCAGGTGACACTGGCGCACATCCGCCATTCGATCGATACGCGCGACGCGTTTTACGACGCCGAGATGAAGTTCTGGAACAACGCCATCCCCGAGATCCAGCAGGTAGAGCAGGAGTGGACGAAGGCGATGCTGGCCAGCCCCTTCCGGCCGCAGTTTGCCGCCGAATACGGCGAGTTGATGTTCATCAACGCCGAAATGGAACTCAAGACCTTTTCCCCCGAGATCATTCCCGAATTACAGCAGGAGAACGATCTGGTGCAGGAGTATGAAAAACTGCTGGCCAGCGCGCAGATCCCCTTTGAGGGCGGCGTGTACACGATTGCCCAGATCGCCCCGTTCAAAAATGACGCGGACGACGCGCGCCGCCTGGCCGCCTGGAAGGCGGAGGGCGCATGGTATAAAGAAAACCAGCCCAAGCTCGACGAATTGTACGACCGGCTGGTGCACCTGCGCGACACCATGGGCCGCAAGCTGGGCTACGGCGGCTATATCCCGCTCGGGTATTACCGGATGGGCCGCAACTGCTATACCAAAGAAGACGTTGAGCAGTTCCGCAAGGCCGTGGTGGAGTATCTGGTCCCGGTAGCGGACCGGATCTACCGCGAGCAGGCCAAGCGGCTGCAAAAAGAATATCCCATGAGTTTTGCGGACAACGCGCTGCTCTTCCGCTCCGGCAACGCCAAACCGGCGGGCGACGCGGACGCCATCCTGCGGGCCGCCAGGCAGTTTTACGACGAACTGTCCCCCGAAACGAGCGTGTTCTTCCGCACGATGCTCGACGGCGAGCTGCTCGACCTGCTGTCGACCGACGGCAAGGAGGGCGGCGGCTACTGCACCGAATTGCCGGATTACGGCGTGCCCTTCATCTTTGCCAACTTCAACGGCACGCGTGACGACGTCAAAACGGTAACGCACGAAGCCGGCCACGCCTTTGCCGCGTGGTACAACCGCGACCGTATCCCGATGGATTCCATCCTGCCGAGCCTGGAGGGCTGCGAGGTCCACTCGATGTCGATGGAGTTTTTCTCCTGGCCGTGGGCGGAGCTGTTCTTCGGCACGGACACGCGCAAGTTCAAATACAGCCACCTGGCCGGCGCCATCACTTTTATCCCCTACGGCACGATGGTCGACCACTTCCAGCACCTGGTGTTCGAAAACCCGGGCTGGACCCCGCGGGAGCGGCACGACGCGTGGAAGCGCCTGCTGGGCGTCTATATGCCGTGGATGAAGCTGGACGGCGAGATCCCGTTTTACAGTGAGGGCGAAGGCTGGCAGCGCCAGCACCATATCTATTCTTTACCTTTTTATTACATTGATTATTGTCTGGCGCAAACCGTCGCGCTGGAGTTCTGGGCCAGGATCCAGGCCGACCGCGAAGACGCCTGGCGCTATTATATGGCCTACACCGCGCAGGGCGGCAGCCGTACCTTCCGCGACCTGCTGAAGAACGCCGGGTTGGACAGCCCGTTTGAAGAGAAGTGCCTGCGCGGCGTATGCGCCGCGGCGAGCGACTGGCTCGACCGGTACGACCTGACCGGTATTCTGTAAAATGGCCGGGCCTCCGAAACGGCGCCGCGCCTATCTGGATGACTTTGTGCGCGACGCACGCGGCGAATATGTATACCGCGGCCGCCGCTTCCGGTTTGACGGCAGCGAACGCGCCCGGCGCCGCTTCTGCGCCGCCGCCGCCGGGCTGACGGTACTGGCTGCCTTCTTCGTGATCCTGCAGGAATGGTTTGCCCCGGTCGATATGAGCAGCAGCCTGCCGCTGATCCTGCTCTGGCTGATACAAGCCGTCACCATAGCGCTTACCGGGTGGAGTATCGCACGGATGATCCTCCGCACGCGGGAGCTTCGCGCTTATGTTTACGATGCTACCATACTAAAGTTGCCGCGCCGCGCCCTGGCGGCCGCAATCGCCTGCGGAGCGTCGCTGGCCGGGCAGCTGATTTATCTGCTTGTCTGCCGGTCGGCAGGCCCCGCCCTGCCGACCTGGATCCGGCCGGCATGCGCCTGCCTGGCGGGCGTTGCCTGCCTGCTTCTCCGCCGTGTGATCCGTGCGTCCCGGTGGACTGAAATCAGTTAATTTTGTCGAAAGACAAAAAATAAAAAAAGGAGTGTAACCCCATGAAAAAAGCATCTAAAATTGTCGCTTTGCTCTTCGTGGCCGCGCTGTGCTTAGGCATGTTCGCCGGCTGCTCCGGGAGCGAAAAGACAGAAAAAGCGCTGGTCGTAGGGTACAGCCCGTTCAACAGCAAGTTCTCTCCGTTCTTCGCTGAGACGGCTTACGATCAGGATGTTCAGGCCATGACGCAGATTGCCCTGCTGAAGAACGACCGCGTCGGGACCATCATTGAAAAAGGTATCAACGGTACCACCATTGCTTACAACGGCACCGATTATACCTATTACGGTCCGGCCGACCTGACCATCACCGAAAACACCGACGGAACCGTCAAGTACGATTTCAAACTGCGTGAAGACCTCGTCTTCTCCGACGGCGAAAAGCTGACGGCGGACGACGCCATCTTCACGATGTACGTGCTGAGCGACCCGTCCTACGACGGCTCCACCACCTTCTTCGCGCTGCCGATCAAAGGTATGGAAGCCTATCGCGCCGGCATGGAAACCCGCGGCGCCCTGATCCTGAAGGCCGGCCCGGACGGCTATCAGGCGAACGACTATTACACCGAGGCCCAGTATAACGAGTTCTGGGACTACTACAACAACAAAGCCTGCGAAGACTTTGCCAAAGAGATCTGCGATTACTGCATCGCCAACGGCTACAACGCTCCGACCGACTCCGTCGCGGCCTGCGCCGCCAACTGGGGCTACGACCTGGCAGAGAACGCGACGTATAAGGATTTCTGGGATGCCATCGTCGCTGCGTATGACACCGTGGAAGAAGCAGAAGAGAAAGAAACCGCCGGCCACGACCGGTTCGGCCTGACCATCGCCGCCCTGCAGGGCGAGTACCTGAATGCTTTGCAGACCGGTGAATCGGCCGCCAACATCGAAGGTATCGTCAAGACCGGCGATTACAGCTTCTCCGTGACCACCACCAAGATCGACGCCACGGCCATCTATCAGCTGGGCATCTATCTGACCCCGATGCACTACTACGGCGACAAAGCCAAGTACGACTATGCCAACAACAAGTTCGGCTTCGACAAGGGCAACCTGTCCTCCGTACGTGCCAAGACCACCCAGCCCATGGGCGCCGGCGCCTACAAGTTCATCAAATTTGAAAACGGCGTCGTCAACTTCGAAGCCAACGACAAGTATTACCTCGGCGCGCCGAAGACCAAATACGTCAACTTCAAAGAGTGCATGACCGATGACGACAAGCTCAACGGCGTGACCACCGGCACCATCGACGTGACCGATCCTTCCTTCTCGACCAAGACCGTGGCGGCCGTTTCCAAGGCCAACGGCGCTGCCGAGAACGAGACCAAGACCACCGGCGACAAGATCACCACCAGCACCGTCGATAACCTCGGCTACGGCTATATCGGCATGTGCGCGAAGGTCATGAACGTCGGCGGCGTGCCGGATTCCGCGGCTTCCAAGAACCTGCGCAAAGCGTTTGCGACCGTCCTGGCCGTCTATCGTGAACTGGCCATCGACTCTTATTACGGCGAGCGCGCTTCCGTCATCAACTACCCGATCTCCAACACCTCCTGGGCGGCTCCCCGTCCCACCGACGACGGTTACAAAGTGGCCTTCTCGGTCGACGCGACCGGCAAGGACATCTACACCTCCGGCATGACCGCGGAGCAGAAGTATGAAGCCGCGCTGCAGGCTGCGCTGACCTTCTTCGAGGCGGCCGGCTATACCGTCACCGACGGCAAAGTGACCGCAGCCCCCGCCGGCGCCGAGATGGAATACACCGCCTGGATCCCGGCTGACGGCAGCGGTGACCACCCGTCCTTCATGATCCTGACCGAAGCCTCCAAGGCGCTGGAAAAGATCGGCATCAAACTGAATGTCAAGGACCTGACCAACTCCTCTGAGCTGTGGACGGCTCTGAAAGCACAGACCGTCGCCATGTGGTGCGCCGCTTGGGGCGCCACCATCGATCCGGATATGTATCAGATCTACTTCTCCGGCGATGAGAACGCCGCGGCCGGCGGTTCCAACTACATGTACGCCATCGACGATAAGGATCTGAACAAGATGATCCTCGACGCGCGTGCTTCCACCAACCAGGCTTACCGCAAGGGCATCTATAAGGCCGCCCTGGAAACCGTTGTGGATTGGGCTGTTGAAATCCCGGTCTATCAGCGCCAGAACGCCATCATCTTCAGCACCGAGCGCGTGAACCTGAACACCGTGACTCCGGACATCACCACCTTCTACGGCTGGATGAGCGAGATCGAGAAGACCGAACTGAAATAATGCAGCACGGCATTGTTTGCGCCAGATCGATCTGACAGGCAATACGGCTCCTGCTCCGCGCTTCGGCGCGGAGCAGGATTGCCTTGTCTGCCGCAGCCTGTTTATTACGCACGATGTTTGCTTTCGAATGTCGGTTTTTACCGAAAACCGGCGTTCGAAAGGAAAAATCAGAACGGAGGAAGCGAATTGAATACCCTGAAGTTTATAATAAAGCGGTTGCTGCTGTCGGTGGTGATCCTGTTCTTTGTGGCGCTGATCATCTATATCCTCATGCGCTGCCTGCCGACCTCCTACGTCGAGCGGATCGCACAGGAAAAATCGATGCAGCCCGGCTCCAAAAGTTTTGAAGAATGGATGGCGCAGCTGAGCGCCACCTACGGCATGAATATGGGCATCTTCCGCGGGTTCCTGCACTGGATCGGCAACGCACTGCGCGGCGCCTTCGGCGACAGTTGGTTCTACACCGTCCCCGTGACGCAGAAGTTCCACGACACGATCTGGCTGTCCTTTATCATGGGTGCCGTCTCGCTGTTCTTCGAGCTGATCATCGCCATCCCGCTGGGCGTCATCGCCGCCCGCAAGCAATATTCCAAAACGGACTACACCATCTCGGTGCTGGCGCTGGCAGGCATCTCTCTGCCGACCTTCTTCACCGCCTCGCTGCTGAAACTGATCTTCAGCGTCAAGTTGGGCTGGTTTGACCTGTTCGGCCTGGTCGGGCGGGATTTCAACCAGCTGGATGCGATGGGGCAGTTCTGGGATAAGGCGCACCACCTGGTGCTGCCCATCCTCACCCTCGTGATCGTCAGCATCGGCGGCCTGATGCGTTACACCCGTACCAATATGCTGGAAGTGATGAGTTCCGACTACATACGCACCGCCCGCGCCAAAGGCCTGTCGGAGCGCAAGGTCATCTACCATCACGCTTTCCGCAACACGATGATCCCGCTGGTAACGATCATCGGCGGCTCGCTGCCGGGCCTGTTTTCCGGCGCGCTGATCACCGAGCAGCTGTTCTCCATCCCCGGCATCGGCTTTACTTCCTACAACGCCATGGTATCCGGCGACATCCCGTTTTCGATGTTCTACCTGACGTTTTTGGCTATCCTGACCCTGCTGGGCAACCTGATAGCCGATATTCTGTACGCCGTGGTCGATCCGCGCGTACGCATCGCGTAAGAAAGGAGAGTGTGACCGATGACGGATAAAAAGATACAGGACGCCGCCGAGCCCGCAACCGAGCCCGCCGCCGAACAGTATTCGCTCAACGATGACCGCCGCGTAAAGGTCCTTTCTCCAAGCGCGATGGTGGCCAAACGGTTCTTCCGCAACCGGATCGCCATGGTCGGCCTGTTCGTGCTGATCGCGATGTTCGCCTTCTCCTTCCTGGGCGGGCTGATCTCTCCTTACAGTGAGGACCAGTTGTTTTACCGCACCGACATTCTGCGCAAGGAATATGCCAGCGCGGTGGAAAATACCGAGTTCCGTTTTGCCGAAGCCCGGGAAAAGGCCTTCCCGTCGATCGTGCAGGCCCAGTTCCTGCTGGCTGCGGATCAAAAGAGAGATACCTTCACCTACGGCGACGACACTTATACCGTTGAAAAGCAGGGCGACGATTTTTACGTCGTCTTCCTGACCGGCGGCGATCTGGTCGGCATCGCCTACAAGGACGTTTTCAGCCTGAGCAACGCGAACGAGACGCTGTCCTTCGACACGCTGTTCAACGGACTGAAAGCCTACGGCAACCGCCAGCCCTCCTTTACCGCGGACGGTAAAACCTACGACCTGGCCGCCGACGGCATCGTGACGCTGGACGGCAAGGAATACGGCTACATCAGCCGCTACGTCGTACAGGCGCTGATGCCCGACGTCTTCCTGACCCGCGCGTTCAAAGAAAAGGTCACCGAATCGATGGACAAGCACGCCGAATCGATGCTCTTCACCACCGAAGACGGCGAAGAGCAGGAGTTCTTCCTGACTTACAACCCGAGCACGCAGAAGTGGCTGATCCGTCAGGAGACGGAAAGCCACGTGTATGATACTTACGCCTCGCCGAGCAAGGAGCACTGGCTGGGCACCGACGGCAACGGCATGGATATGCTCACCCGCCTGATGTACGGCGGGCGCGTGTCGCTGATGATCGGCTTTATCGTGGAGATCATCTCGACCTTTATCGGCATCATCCTCGGCGGTATCTCCGGCTACTTCGGCGGCTGGATCGACAACCTGATCATGCGTATCGTCGACATCTTCTACTGCATCCCGTCGCTGCCGGTCATCATTATCCTCGGCGCCGCGATGGACGCCACCGGCGTCGAACCGAAAATCCGCATGATTTACCTGATGCTGCTGCTCGGCCTGCTCAGCTGGCCGGGCCTGGCGCGGCTGATCCGCGGCCAGATCCTCTCGCTGCGCGAGCAGGAGTTCATGACCGCCACCGAAGCCTGCGGCATCAGCGTGCGGCGGCGCATCTTCCGCCACCTGATCCCGAACGTGATCCCGCAGCTGATCGTGTCCTGCACGATGGGCCTGGGCAGCACCATCATCACCGAGGCGACGCTGTCCTACCTCGGCCTGGGCGTCAAGTTCCCCTTCGCCTCGTGGGGCAACATCATTAACGACGTCAAAGATACCTTCGTGCTGACGAATTATTTGTTCATCTGGATCCCGGCCGGCGTGCTGCTGCTGCTGACGGTGCTGGCATTCAACATTCTGGGCGACGGTCTGCGCGACGCCTTCGACCCGAAGATGAAACGGTAAGGGGGCGCGAGTATGGCTAACAAAAAAGCAGAGGGCTATCTTTCCGCAAAGGAATCCCGGCGTATCAGCCGGGAGAACCGCCGCATCACCAATGCGCTGGAAAAACAGAGAAAACGCCGCCACGTGCCGGAGGAAGAGTATCTGATACAGATGCATGATCCCCGGAACGTGCTGGAAATCGAGGACCTGCACACCTACTTTTTTACCGACGTCGGCACGGTCAAATCGGTCGACGGCATCTCGTTTGAGGTGCCGGCCGGCCAGACCATCGGCGTAGTGGGCGAATCCGGCTGCGGCAAATCGGTCACCAGCCTGTCGATCATGCAGCTGCTGCAGCGGCCGCAGGGCCAGATCGTCAGCGGGCAGATCCGCCTGAACCTGGGCGACAAAGCTTACGACATTGCCAAAACGCCGATCGAGGTCATGCAGCATCTGCGCGGCAATTACATGGCCATGATCTTTCAGGAGCCGATGACCAGCCTGAACCCCGTGTTCCGCATCGGTTACCAGATCGATGAGGTGCTGGCGCTGCACAACCCGGATATGGGCCACGGAAAGGTCAAGGAGCGTACCATCTCCCTGCTGGAGATGGTCGGTATCGCCAACAGCGAGGGCGTATATAAAATGTATCCTCACGAGCTGTCCGACGGTATGCGGCAGCGCGTCGTGATCGCCATGGCGCTGGCCTGCGACCCGAAGCTGATCATCGCGGACGAGCCT
>JAFWVC010000056.1 GCA_017518415.1 Clostridia bacterium | reverse complement strand
GCCGATCGGCTTGGGCGCCGTTTCCAGCATCCGGGCCAGGGCCGCCTCATTGGTCATGAGGGCGGGCGGCCACTCGTCGCCGTGCCGGTCGAGCACGCTCAGGTCCTCATACTCATTCGCGCCGGGGGCGGGATAGGTCGCCAGCGTGTGCCGGTACCCGCGGTACCGCTCCTCCATCACGCCGGAAAAAGCGACGTCGCCGATAAAGGCAAGCCGCCGGTGCCCGGCGTCGATCAGGTGCCTGGTCGCCTCATACCCGGCCATGAAGTTGTTGCAGAACACCCGGTCGACATACAGGTGGATCAGGCATGCGTCCACCAGCACGACGGGGAGCTCGTGCGACATAGTCTCCGCAATATTGGAGAACAGGAACAGCCCGATCATGATGATCCCCCTGGCCTTCGTGTGGGCCAGCGTGTCGGCCAGCTGTTCGACCGATATATTCTCCAGCACGGACAGATAAAACTCGTACCGCCGCTCGCTGAGCGCATTTTCCACCCCGGCGAGGATCTCCCCGTAAAACGGGTCGTTCAGATAGTCGCTGCGGTTGATGATCACGCAGATGCGGTCCATCGGCACGGGCGCGGTATCGCGCCGGCTGTGCAGGCTCTTGAAGTTATACCCCATCTCCAGCGCCGTGCTGACGATCCGGTTCTTGGTGTTGGGGTTGACGCCGTACTGGTCCCGCAGCGCGCGGGATACCACGCCTTTGGAAAGGCCCAGCTTTTCGGCGATATCCGCCATTGTAACGCGTCCTTTCATTCTGCGTCCTCCTCATTACCGCCCGGGCCCCGGCAAAACGTCGGGGCCCGGACTGCATAAAACTGCCTTGCCTTAAAGATAAAAGATACCGGTCAGGCTTATAAGTTCTTGTTGTAGATGTCGTTCACCATATTCTCGAAGCGGGTCGCTTCGGCTTCCATCGTCGCCTGCACGCTTTCTTCCGGATGCAGGAATACCTTCATCGCCGTATAATAGATGTCGATGCAGCCGGTATCGTAGATATCCCAGTCGAACCAGGCTTTATCTTTGAGCATCATATACACGTCGAACGCGTCCGGATCGTTGGCAAAATAGTTGTTCTGCAGGTTATCGATGCGCAGCGGGCTGACCGCTTTTTCATAGGCCAGGTAGGCGTTCATCCAGGCAACGGCCATTTCCGGGTCGTCGTTGGTGGCGGGGATCATGAAGGTCATCGACCACTGGCCCAGCCGATAGGAGTAGTCGTCCCCGTTCGGGCCGATGGGCATCGGCAGCAGGCCCACTTCGAAGTCGACGCCGCCCCACTTGTCTTCTACCCAATAGTAGGTGTCCGGACCGCTGACGAACAGCACCTTGCCCTCTTTGAACATGGTGTGGTAGTCGAGAATGCCCATCTCCGGCGGATGATAGCCGGTCAGCATGATGTTATCTTTCAGGTAGGAGATGGTCGCGACGGCTTCCGGAGTAAAGCCGGTGTATTTCATCTTGCCGTCGGGCTGCTTGGTGATGTCGCGCCAGCCGCCGTTGTTGTGATACATGATGAACAGGCCTTCGCCGTCCGTCACGTAGCCGTAGTTGCCGTTTTTGGTCGCGGCCTTGCAGTACTCGATGAACTTGTCATAGGTCCACTCTTTTTTTCCGTCCTTCACGTACTGATAGGGATCCGGCAGGCCGAGGCTGTTGAGCATGTCCTTATTGAAGAACAGGCAGCCGGACTGGATCTCGGGGTAATCGACAAAGGTGCCGTAGGTTTTGCCGTTGTAGGTCATCACGTCGGTCAGCGTGGCGTCCCACCCCGGGTCGGTCAGGTCGAGGCCGAGGTTCTTGATCTCGTCGCTGGCCAGGTCTTTCAGCAGGTGACCGGAGATGCGCAGTTTTTCCTCATCGTACCGGGCGCCGGCAATGACGTCCGCCACCTTTTCGCCGGCCAGGATGCGCGTGACCAGCGAGTTCTGCGTGTCGTTGGGGATCAGCGTCTCTTTAACGATGGTGCAGTGGTAGGCCTCTTCCACAGCGGCCTTCCAGCGGATCTCCATATCGCTGATCTCGCCGCCGCCGGGCTTCTGGAAGCCGTAGGCGCGGCCCATCGTGCCGTTGGAGGCTTTGATCACGATCTCTTTACCGCCGAAGTCATAATGGCCGGGCAGGTTGAACTCGCCCGCCGGCTCGGAGGCCGGATCGCCGGAGCCGGGGTTGGAGGCCGGCGTCGAATCCGGCGTAGAGGTCGGCGTCGAGGTGGGGGTACCGCCGCCGCAGCCGACAAGGGCCAGCAGCATCAGCAGGCAGGCCATGGCCGCCAGCCAACGGGTGGCTTTTTTGATCTTCATGGTGTCTTCTCCTTTCGAAAATAGAGGTGTGCGTTTTGTATCTCAACAGAAGCGCCGGAACGACGCGCCTGCGTCAACCGACAATGCCGCTGCGCTCCACGCCCTGAATGAACTGCTTCTGCGCCACCAGATACAAAATCAGCAGCGGCAGAATGATCAGCAGCAGCGTGGTGTTGATCAGCATGCTTTGCTTGCTTGTATAGTCGTACAATTGCCCGAAAACGTCGGTATTGGAGTGGGACAGGCTGGCTACCGCGGTGGCCAGCACCGGATAGTTGGAATAATAGGTGGAGGCGTAATAGATGTCCAGCCATTGCCACGAGAAGGCCAGCAGGAACACCGTCATTGCCAGCGGCCGCACCGTCGGCAGGATGATCTGCGTGAAGGTGCGGAAGGTGCCCGCGCCGTCCACCTCGGCTGCTTCCCGCAGCTCGATCGGCAGGGTGGTGAAGAACTGCCGCATGATGAAGATGTACAGGCCGTTCTTCATCGCGAAGCCCAGCAGCGACAGCAGGATCATCGGCGTCGGGTTGTTGACCAGCTGGATCGTCTGCCCGGTGAACAACTCAACCAGCCCGAAAATATCGAAGTATTTGAACTTCAGGAACGAGGCGATCTGGATCGTCTGCGGCGGGATGACCATCGTCAGGATCACAAAGCCCATCAGGATGCCGCGGCCTTTGAACTTGAAGCAGGCCAGGCCGTACCCGGTCAGGCAGGCGGTCAGCACGCTCAGCGCCGCGCAGGCGAACGACAGCAGGAAGGTCCTCATAAACGCCGCGGGATACTCCACGTAATCCCACACAAAGCGGATATTGTCGAGCGTCGGCGAACGGGGGATGAACTTGACCATGCCGTCGTACAGGTCGCTGTCCGACATGAAGGCGCTGACAAGCTTGGTCAGGAAGGGCATGACGATGATGTACGTCAGCCCGATGAGCAGCACGAGGCGGAAGATCTTCCATGCAAGGCTGCCCCAGTAGGTGGGCGTACGCATCTGACTTTTCTTCTTCTGCCACAGCACGGCAGCATTGGCATTACGCACGGCCCCTCTCCTCCTTTCGGAACACCAGGACGCTGAACAGCCACGCCGTCAGGCCCAGGAACAGCAGTACCACGATCGAGTACACCAGCGACATGGCTGTCGCCGCGCTGAGGTTGTTGTTCTGGAAGCCGATCGTCTGGATCAGCTCCACCATCGGGTTGGAACTGCGGGTAAAGGAATCGATAATGGTATACATAGTATTGACAAAGATCATTGGCAGCATCATCGGGAAGGTCACCTTCCAGAAGGTCTCCCAGCCGGAGGCGCCTTCGATCTTGGCCACCTCGTACACCGACGGCGAAATGGACTGCAGCCCCGCCAGGAAGATGACGATCTGCACGCCGGACTTCTGCACGATGCCGTAGATCCCGTCCGCCAGCGTCGACACGGCGCTGACAACGGTCGGGTCCTGAATGTTGAGCATCAGCAGGAACTCACGCGCGTCGAACAGCGAACTCTGCGCAACGGTGTTGCCCATCTCCGCCATGTTGGTCATCTGATTCATCAGCAGGTTGCCCATCTCGTACTTTTCCACGATACCGGTCGTCATGACGACGGGGATGAAAAAGATCATGCGGAAGAAGGCGCGCCCGTGCATCCGCTGGTTGAGGATGGAGGCGATGAACAGGCTGAAGATCAGCACCGTCAGCACCTCGGCCAACAGGCCGCTCATCGACGAGAAGAGGGTTTTGAGGAAGTCGGGATGCTCCAGGAACGCGTAATGATAATGCTTGCCGCCCGCAAAGGTCACTTGCAGCGCGCGGCTGCCGACGTCCAGATCGCTGAAACTGAAACGGATCGAGTTGAACAGGACCGGCAGGTAGTAGATGACCAGACCGATCACAAACAGCGAGACGAACCACCAGCCCTGCAGCTCTTTCTTCTTATAGTAAGACAGGCCGCCCGAAGGTTTTTTGGTCCCGGAAGAAGAGGGCGCAGACGGCTTTTTTTCGTTTTTCACGGCTTTCACGGTTCGTCACCTCCTTGTACGGGTTCCGTTACGGGTACGGGTTCCGGTTCAGGCTCCGGTGCGGGTTCGGGCTCCGGTGCGGGTTCGGGCTCCGGCGCGGGTTCCGGCGTCGCCGCCGTCGCATAGCCCTGTGCGGGTATCTGCGTACCTTCCGCCGTCACCGTTTGGCGTGTGTAATTGACGTATACGCTCTTGCCGTTGTCGTAATCGGTGCGGTACACGTTGGGCTGTATCCGCTCGTGCCCGACGATCCTGGCGCCGGCCAGCGGCTGCAAAACCTCCTGCGAGCGGACGAACTGCGCCACGCTCCGGTCCAGCCAGTAAGCGGCGTCCGCCGCGTAATAAGCGGACAGCTCGTTGCTCTCGCGCATCTTTTCCACGTTGCGCATGGCCAGCTGCACCGAAGAGCCGATGCCGTATTCCACGGCGTGCAGCCACGCCGTCTCCGGATCCTGCGCGTGATTGATCGGTTCCGCCGTCATATCCACGTACCCGCGCAGCACCGCCTGCAGGAAGGGAACGGATTCGCCGAAGTTGTTCATACCGCTGTCGGACACCGGCACGTCGGTCAGCGCACGCACGTACGGATACAGATAAGCATTGTACCCGTCCGCCATCACCGCGCCGTCAAACCCGGCGGCGATGGAGGCAAAACTCCGGGCGGCGTCCGCCGGATACTGCACCGCGTGGGTAGCGTAGGTCGGCGCGTTGTACTGCCCGATGGAGGACAGCGACACACCGTGGAGCCCCAGGTCATACATTTCGTCAAAGAAGTGATCCGCGTTGTCTTTCGCGCGCGCCGCGTTGACGGTGTACCAGGACAGAGCGTATCTCTCCTTATAACTGGCGGGACTGTTCTCCGTCAACTGCACCTTTTTGCCTTCTACCGTGCGCAGCGCATCGCTGCCGGCGCTGTATCCGTCAAACCAGCCCGTTTCATCAAACAGGAAGAAGTCGGCGTCCGGATACAACCGATACCCGGCGGCGGCAGCGGCCTCGTTGAGCGCTTTGAGCGCCTTGCTCCCGCCCATTTGCGAACTGACCGACAGCCCGCGCAGCGGTTTATTGGTATACCCGCCGTTGCACCAGCCGGTCAGCCGCAGACCCAGCGAAGCGATACCCGCCTGCCGGAACGCCTGCATCACCGTCTGCCCGTCTTCAAAGGTGGACAGCGCCGTCTTAACCGTGGTCGGGATAAACAGGATGGAGCCGGCGCTGTCCATCGTGCCCATCAACTCGGCGGTATACGTCGGCGCGGCGCCGTGATCCAGCGGCTTCATGCCCTGTTCGATCAGATAATCGCGGTACACGTCCGCCATTCCGTATACGGTGGCGGCGTCCCCGATCAGCGGCACGTACAAAACCTCGTACGGCTCGGTCGAGGGTTGTTTTTCATACAGGTTCCAGATAGGATTCAGCGGGTCGTCGGAGTGCGCCTGCGCCCGCGCGGAAAACGCGCAGGTGGAAAACGCGATGTTGTACGGGTGCGTCAGCCCGGCCAGCTCCGCCGAAATCTCGGCGTTGGCCGCGCGGCTGCGGATGATGGCAAAATAACCGCTGCCGTCGGCCACCGAGCCGAACACGGGATACGAATAATACAGTTTGTTGCCGGAATCCTTCGGGTCGGCCACGTTGCGGCCGTACACCGTGCCGGTCTGCGCCAGTTCGGTGCGCTCATACTCGTCGCTCCGATGGCCGAAGAACACCTGAGAACCGCTGCCGTCCGGCAGCAGCAGAAAACCGTTCGCGCTTTCGCCGGCCGCATGGAAGAACTCCAGCATCGACACCTTATACAGGTGATAGCGCGACGAATCATACGTCACGCCGGCGGCGTCCAGCGTCACCGACAGGCCCTGCGTCGTCAGGCGGACGTCCACCGGGACGATAAAGGACGGATCCGACGCATCTTCCGGCACATAATGCAGCAGCTCATACTCCTCTTTCATCTCATCAAGGGTATATTCCGCCGCGACAAAATATTTTTCCAGTTCGTTTTTCGTCTTGGTGTTGATGGAAGAAAGAATATACAGATCCCGCTCGGCCAGCGCCGGATAGGTTTCCAGCCACTGCTTTTTCACTTCACCGGTAAGGTCTTCCAGCCGGTTGAGCTTATAATACTGGCGGATACGCTTTTGCTGCCGTTCGTCCAGTTTAGGCAGGATCTTCTCCTCCATCGTCTCCTGGGTCAGCAGCTGCGGCAGCAGACGAAGGTCTTTCGGCGCGCCGACGACGTACTCGATGGTGAACCCGTCCTCCAAGGGATAAACGGTATACTGCGACTTGGATACGCAGTGCTTGAACGAAGTCATCGTTTTTTCGACCGACGTGGTGTCATTATACGTCAGCGTCAGCTGCGATTTCTGCCGGTCGGAACCCAGCGCGCTTGCCTCTTCCGGCGACAGGAAGGGGCTGGCCGTCAGCCATGTGCCGGTGGCCTTGTCCTCCACCGCGAAGTTCAGCAGGTTGCCCGCGTGGAACAGCCACAGAGCCATCGTATCGTTTTCGGCCTGCTTGGTCCATTCGCCGGTGGCAGGCATGGCCTCGCGCTCTTCGGCTGCGGGCGGCTCCTCCTCACCGGAGGCGATCATACGCCCGCCCGGGCCGATCACCGCCGTGGCCGTGCACAGCAGCGCCAGGGCGATCAGTTTGATGCGAAGTGTTATCTGTTTCATATCTTTTCCCTCCTTCGCCCGGTCACCGCGCAGATATTTCCACGCCGAGATTGCGGATAAAGCCGATGATCTGCGAGATCAGGTTGAGGAACAAAATCGTCAGGAACAGGATGATGACCATGCCCAACAGCGTCAGGACCAGCGTCAGGACCGTTTTGCCGAAACCGTAATCGTGCGTCACCAGAATGCCGCAGAACAACGAGAAAACAAACCAGATCATACCGATCGCCGTAATGAACTGATAGATGCCCGTTTCATCCAGCGTCAGCATATTCGACAGGATCGCCGCCATCGGCAGCGTCAGGATCAGCGGCAGCAGGCTGACGCAGCAGGTCACGTAAATATCGGAAAAACGGCCTTTGCCGTCGGTCAGCGTCGAGAAGCACCAGTTGGACACGCAGAACAGCAGCAGCGGCAATACGATCGTTGCCAGCGCCTCGAAGATATGCAGGCCCGGCTCACCGCCGGCAAAATGGAAGCCCGTAAACAACTGCCGCGAGATGACCGCCAGCAGCGCCGCGCCCAGCAGGCAGGTCGCCGCGCCCACGCCGACCCGACCACTGCGCTTAATTTCGTCATAGGCCGAGAAAGGATGCATCAGCGTGCGGAAGGAGAACAGCAACTGCCGGCCGATATTGTTCTTCTTCGTCCCGGCGTCCACCGCCGCGACCGAGCGGCCGCCGGCCAGAATAGCCAGGCGCAGCACCATCACGATCGCCACGATCGCCAGCGGGATCAGCAGGAACCAGGAGTTGACCCACTCCTTACGGCTTTCGGCAAACGCATTGGAATAACTCTGCAGATCGCCCACGATGCGGTAATGCTTCATTGCCTCGGCGTAGTCGCCGTTCTGATACGCGATGTTGCCCAGGTTCTTCTGCGCAATATCAAGGTTGTTGTTTTGTTCGCTTAAAGCGGCCCATGCTTCGGACGCCTGCGTATACCGGCGTTCCCGGTACAATTGCAGCGCGTTCTGGATGGCCAGGCCGTACGGCGTCGGCTCGTATACCATGATGCCGCCGGAGGTCTTATCCAGGCAGAGCATGCGGTTGCCCTGATAAGTCAGCGACACCAGCTGCTCGGAGGCGGCGCCTTCCATCGGCGTGCCGCCGAAGATGTACAGCAGGTTGCCCTTTTCATCATAGGTGAAAAAGCGGCTCTTGCGCACGTCCAGCATCGTATAAATACCGGACGGACCGGCCGCCGCGTCCACAATGGACGACGGAGCTCCGTCGATGACCAGGTCGCCGGCCGGCGGATAGGTGCCGGTGCGGCGCAGAATATCGTCGCCGGATGCGTTCAGCCGGCGGATCGGCGCGTAGTCGCCCGCGGAAGAACGGCTCAGCAACGCCGAATACTGCGGCCACTGGTCGATGGTATTGGTTGTAACGTACAGGAAGCCGTCCGCGTCGATGGAAATGTTGTTGTATTCCGTCGGCACAAACTGCGTGGTCCGCGCGATCTGCTCCTCGGTCTGGAACCGGCGCCAGAACAGCGCCATCAGATCCGGCACGACCCTCTGTACACCGATAAAGCCGTCGAACACGCCCTGCTCGGTCAGCGTGATCACGCCCATATTCATGTTTTTGGAAATCACATACAGGCGGCCGAACTCATCCACCGCCAGCGCCGTGGGGGCAAAGATGAAATCTTCCGGCAGCGCGGAAGATACCGGCGCGCCGATCTCCTTGATCAGCTGTCCCTGCGTGTCACACACCAGGATGCGCCCGTTGCCGGTGTCGGCAATATACAGCAGGCCGTTCGCCGTCACGAATACGCCCTCCGGCGCGTTCAGCCCCAGCATCGGTCCCAGGTTTTCGCTTTCGCCGTCCTCGCCTTCGACTATCACGTCGGGCAAAAGGCCGTTTACGTCGTCCACCTGCGTGATCACCCCGCGCAGGGTATAATCCGCATGGAGGACCACTACGCGGTTATTGCCGGTGTCGGCAATATAAATTGCCCCGTCCGGCGCGGCAACCACGTCGCTCGGTCCTACCAGAGCGCCGGCATCGGTTCCGTTGAGCCAGATCTGCGTGGCCGGCAGATAGGCATGGGGCGAAAAACGCTCCTGCCCGAGGCTGTCGTACGTATAGGTTTTATATTGCGCCGTATCCGCCGAAGCCGGCAGTACGGCGAGCAGCGCGAAGATCAAGGCAACCAGTACCGCTCCCATCCGTTTGCGCACCGCGGTCATCCCCCTCTCTGTCATTCTTTCATGCCGGAGGTCGCCATCGTTTCCACTACGTTGCTCTGGGAAATGATGAACACGATCACCGGCACCAGCAGCGTAACCACCGATGCGGCAGCCGCCGCACCCTGCAAGGATACACCGCTGGCCATGATTTGCGAAAGCGCGTAGTTGAAGGTCTTCAACTCGTCGCTGTAAATGTAAATACTGCTGTTCAGGCTCCAGAGGCCCTGGAACGAGAAGATCATCAGCGTCAGCCACGCCGGCCGGACAATGACCATGACGATGCGGAAAAAGATGCGGTATTCCGACGCACCGTCGATCCGCGCCGCTTCCAGCAGCACGTCCGGCACCATCTGTTCCATAAACTGCTTCATCAGGTACAGACCCAACGGCGCCGCAAACGCCGGCACGATGATGGCCCACAGGCTGTCGATCCACCCCAGCATGCGGATCACCAGGAAGCCGGGGATGGCCGTAACCGTTCCGCTGAACATCAGGGCCAGCACCACCATGTTGAACATCGTCTGGCTGCCTTTGATCTTCAGCTTGCAGATGCCGTAGGCGCACATCGAAGAGATCAGCACGTTGCCGATCGTACCGACGACAGAAATGAACACCGTATTAAACACGTAACGGGAAAACGGAACCGTCGAGGTCGCCATCAAACGGCCCAGATCGGCATAGTTTTTGAACGTCGGGTTTTCCACAAAGAACTTCGGCGGAAACGTCCACAACTCGTTCAGCGGTTTGAGCGACATCGATATGCTGTAAACGATCGGCACGATCATGAACACACCGAACAGGGCGGTCAGGATGATCAGCAGCACCGTACCGCCCGCCGAACGGTTCAGGCGTTTATGCCGTTTACCGGCTCTGGCCATTCTCCTCACTCTCCGATCCGCGCCAGCCATTTTTTGATGATCATGTTCAGCCCCACCATCAGCCCGAACAGGATGGTGGCGATGGCGCAGGCGTAACCCATCTCAAACCGGGTCCCGCCGAAGTCATCCAAATGGGTGGCGATAGTATGCAGGGTGTAATCGTAGGACGGGAAGCCGAACACCTGAGTGATCACGGCGCCCACGCCCAGCGACGAGGTAATGCTCATGACCGCGCCGAACATCTGCTGCGGCCGCATCGACGGCAGGGTGATATACCACAATTCCTGCCAGCGGTTGGTTATGCCGTCGACCGAAGCCGCCTCATACAGGGAGCGGTCCACGCCCTGGATACCGGCTACGAAGGACAGGAACCCCGCCCCGAGGCTGGACCACAGCACGATGATCACCAGCACCGGCAGCATATACTGCGGATTGCGCAGGAACTGGATCGGGTTTGAGATCATCCCGAGGCGCATCAGGAAGCTGTTGAGATAACCGTTGGCGTCGCCGCTGAACAGCATCAGCCAGATAGCGACCATATTACCGCTGAGGGTCGGCGCGTAAAACACCAGCGTACCCACGGTGCGCACGCCGCGCGGCAGTTCGTTGAGCACCCACGCCGTCACGAAAGAAAAGACGTATCCGAGCGGCCCGGTGATAGCCGCGATGATCAGGGTGTTCTGCAACGCCTTGATAAAAAGAGAATCGTTCAGGAACAGGTTGATGTAGTTTTCCAGCCATACCACGTGGGGCATTTCCATCATGTTGAAATAAGTAAAGCTCAACAGGATGGCCACCACCACGGGCAGCACGGTAAACAACGTGAACAGTATCATAAACGGTGTGACGAAACTGTAGTCCACCAGCGTTTTTTTCCAGTTGCGCCGGCTTTGTTTGGTCATGGCTTGCTGCACGGTATCTCCTCCCCTCTCGCTTTTCGGTCCGCTCACCGGTCAAACTCGGCGCGTTTACGCGCCAGTTCGTAGTTGATTTCCTTGATATATTTGAGCAGCGTCTCGGACGGATCGACCCGCTCGTTGTACACCTTATTGAAAGCGAAGTCCACGCAGCGGGAGGTGTAATAGCCGCCCGGCACCTCCGGAATGCCCTTGACGAGGGCCCATTGCGCGCTCAGCGCGGCGTATTCTTCCGCCGTCCACGCCATATCGGCAAAGGCTTCGCGGTTGGCCAACGCCACCTTGGCGGAGGCGCCCAGCAGGCTTTCCATTTCGTATGCGTAGGTGCTCTGCGTGTCGGCCTGCGTCCACCACTTCAGGAACTCCCAGGCCTGCTGCTTATGCCGGCTGTTGGCCATCATCATCGCACCCATGCCGGAGCCGGTACTGCTGTGGTCGACCGTACCGTCCGCCCGCACCGTGCCGGGGATCAGTGTGAAGTTCCACAAGCCCTTGATTTCCGGCGCGTACACCGCAAGCGTGTTGTATATGGTATAATCCGCAATGGCCAGCGGCATTTCACCGCTGCGGAAGCGGGTAGCAAAGTCGTACTCTCTGGGCAGGCCGTCGGTAATGAACATCCCGCACATGGTATCGAACGCCGTCAACCCTGCGTCGGAATCGAGGTTGGTCACCTCACCCTCGTTGCGGTACAGGTCGGCCCCGCTCTGGGTCAGCAGCAGCAGCGTGCCGGCCAGGCTGGCCGGGAAGCCGATATCCATGCCGTTGTGTTTGAACATCGGGATCAGTTTCTTGAAGTCTTTCCACGTTTCGGGCGGCGTGATCCCCATTTCTTCAAACAGGTCGGTCCGGTAGAACATCACGTAGAAGGACTGCGTCTCCGGTATGGCGTACACGTGCCCGCGATAGGTAAAGGGGACAAAGGCGCTCTCGTAAAAGCGGCCGGCCACTTCGCTGAACCCGTCGTACCCCTCCAGCGGTTCGACAGCACCGCGGATCGCATAATTGATCGGTTCACTTGCCCCGTTGGACAAGGATATGTCCGGCCCGACGCCGGCCAGTACGCTCGGCAGCAGGGTGCCCGCGCTGACCAGCGACAGCTTCACGCCGAAGTCCTTCCCCGGCAGGAAGCGCTCGCGTACCAGCTGCGAGATGATCCTCGCCTGATCGCGCCCGGACACGATCCACACGGTAATGTTTTCCTCTGCTCCGGACGTGTCGCCCACCAGGCTGTAATCGTTCGTGAAAGAATAGAAGAAGGACTGCACCCCGAACCAGAAATTGGCAAAAAAGCCTTTTTCAGCCCGCGGCACCTGGGCGCCGTAGGGTTGCAGCATCAGCCAATCCAGCTCCAGCGGCTGGGCGGCGTTGGATTGCAGCCAGGTACCCAGCGCGCCGATGTTGGACTTGAAACTGCCCAGCATCGACGCGATGCGGGAGGGCTTCTCATGCATCTGTTCCAACTGATACGCCAGTTTTTCCAGCAGCGCCGTCTGCTCGCCCTTTTTGCCGGCCAGCTGTTCCAGGCGGTCGACGGTATCGAGCAGCACCTGCCGGTACGTCTCCATATGTGCGATGGTATCGGGGATCTTTTTGCCGAAGTTGTAATCTTGATAATAGTCCGGCGACGATCCCGTGATCATCAGGATCTCGCGGTACATTTCGTTCAGTTTGCGCAGCAGCTGATCCATCTCGCCCAGGCAGTCGGCGATCTGACCGAGCGTTACCTTCAGCGCGATTTCGTGCCGCCCGGCCGTCAGATACAGCTTCAGCGGCGTACCGTCGGCGGCGGCAAGGGCCGCCGTCTGCCAGTCGCCGTCGTAAGCAAAGGTGATCTGCTCCGCCTCGGCGAAGGGAATCTCGCCGTCCACGTACAGCGCGCGCGTCACCGTCGAACCGGAGACCACGTTCTGCCGATAGCGCAGGCTCAGCTGATACCAGCCGCTCTCGACCGCGTCAAACTCCCAGGAGATCCACTCCCCCGCCGTCTGCCACTTGGTGGAACCGATGGTGTTCAGCCGCGCCACCTGCGGGCTTTGCGGAGAAGTAGCCGCCGACGCATTGTCACTGAGCGGATACAGAGAAAAGGAGGATTTGCGATAAGGCAGCTCCGCCTCCACGTAATATTCCTGCGCATTGTCCGGCTGCCCGGCGAACGCCTGCTGATACTGCGCGGCGCTCTGCCGTTCGCTGTACCCGCCCAGGGTCACGGCGCGCAGTTCCACGGTGCCCTTTACGCCCCGCAGCGTCAGCGTCGCCCCGCCTTTTTCGAGGTACAGCAGCAGCGGCCCGTTGGTATAGCCGGAATCGTTTTCCAGCGTCAGGCGCTGCCATTCGCCGGTGGGTTTTTGCCCCGGCTTGCGGTCGTTCCCGCGGGAGTCGGTCTGAAAAACGCCGTTCTCCACCTCGTCCTGCCAGCGGTTGCGCAACGTCAGGCAGGAGGCCTCAAAAAACGGAACGGTCCCGTCGATCAGCAGGCTGACCTCCGCGGGCGTGGTCATCGTACCGCAGACGCGATACTCCAGTTCTACCGGATACAGCCCGCTTTGCGGGACTTGTATATTCCATTGCGCCGTACTGCCGGCCGGCAGAGTGAGCTGCCCGCCCTGTACCTGCGCCTCCCCCTCCGGGGCGGCTGCGCTCATATCCAACGAATACGTCTGTGAGCAGACGGGCCGGTCCTGGCGTGCCTGGATATAGGCGCGATAGCGCACCGACAGACCCGATACATCAGCCGCATCCGCCCCGGTCGTCAGCAAAGCCGCTCCGTCCCGGACGGCGGCCGTCGCATCGTCCCGGACCCCGGCCGCAGCCGCCGGCACCGCGCACATTCCGGCCAGCAATGCACCGGCCAATAATACACTGCATAAAGCTTTGGCAGACATGGACAGAACCTCCCTCTTTTACTGTTTTCAAGATATCATAAACCCTCGCAACTTTCAAGTAAAAATACGGCAACACCAATGCTTTTTTCACAACTTACATTGTATTTCAGAATAAAATATGGTAAAGTTATAAAGAAAATTGAGGATTTTCTCTTTTTTCTTCTCATTATCCATAAAAGAATCGGTCGGTTTTCCGCGATTCCGGCCGCTGTACAGGAGGCGTTTGTTATGAACACAGATTTTCCGCAAATCGTCCAATTTCAATATGGCGAGCAATGGTATACCGCCGCGCCCGCCGGCGAGCGTTTTGAGACGGATAAGGCCCGGCTGACGCTGCGGCAGGACGATGCGGGGCTGCATGTGCAGCTGGCTTCGCGGGAACCGATCTCTTACGTCAAACTGCGCTGGCGGCACGCACTGCCGGCCGGAGCCCGCGTGCTGGGCGACGCGGTCGAGCGCGCCTACGGCGACCTGGCGTGGGAGTGCGTCAACCCCTACAAACAACTGATGTGGTACTGCTTTATCACGGCGGGCGGCCGCACCGAAGGGTTCGGCGTATCCGTGCGCCCGGCGGCCATCTGCTTCTGGCAGGTCGACCCGGACGGCGTGACGCTGTGGCTGGACGTGCGCTGCGGCGGCGATCCGGTCCGCCTCGGCGGGCGGGTGCTGGACGTGTGCACCGTGCTGTTTGCCGACTCCCGGGAAGGGGAGACGCCGTTCCGCTTCACCGCGCGTTTCTGCCGCCTGCTGTCACCCGCGCCGCGGCTGCCGTCCTACGCGCTGTACGGCGTGAACACCTGGCTGTATACGTACGGCTACCTGTACAGCGACATGAGCCGGGAAAGCATCCTGCGGGACTGCCGGTTTTACGCCGACCTGGCCGGCCCGTGCGAAAACCGCCCCGCCATGGTGGTGGACGACGGCTGGAACGCCCACATTCCGCAGCACGGCGGCGCCTGCGGCGGGCCGCACACCGGCGGCAACGACCGTTTTCCGGACATGGAAACGTTTGCGCAGGCCATCCGCGAGCAGGGCTGCCGCCCCGGCCTGTGGGCGCGGCTGCTGCCGCATTACGACGAAACCCTCCCGCGTGAGTTGTTTTTGCAGCGCAGCCCGGATACCGCACAGGTCCTCGACCCCTCCCACCCGGAGGCGCTGCGCATCATCGAACAGGAAACGCAGCGGCTGTGCGGCTGGGGCTTCGAATTGCTGAAGCACGACTTTTCCTGGTATGACCTGATGGGAGAAGGCACGCTGCAGACCAACTGGCGGCTCACGCCGCGCGGCTGGCATTTTTACGATACCTCCCGCACCTCGGCCGAGATCCTCATCGGGCTATACGCCGCTATCCGGCAGGCCGCGGGCGACACGGCGCTGATCGCCTGCAACTGCCCGGGGCATCTGTGCGCCGGGTTGACCGAATACTACCGTATCGGCGGCGATACGAGCGGTTACGTGTGGGACCGCACCCGCAAATTCGGCGTCAATTCGCTGGCCTTCCGGCTGTGCCAGCACCGCGCTTTTTATGAGTTGGATGCCGACTGCGTCGGCCACCGGGACGAATACATCCCGTGGGAATACACGCAGCGATTCATGGATCTGCTGGCGTACAGCAACACCCCCCTGCTGCTGTCGATCGACCCGGCCGAACTGCGCGACCCGAAACGCCAGGCCGCCGTGGCCGACGCCTTTGCCCGCTCCCGTGCGCGCAGCAGCACCCTCGAACCGCTCGACTGGATGGACAATCCCTTCCCCGAGCATTGGGAGATGGACGGCAAGCCGGTGCGCCTGCCCCTGTCGCTGCCGGAAGGCACCCTCAACTTCGGCTCTCTCACACAGTTCGAGTGGGTCTGATATTATCTTGCAAACAAAAAAGAAAAGCCGCCGATTCGGCGGCTTTTCTTATAAGTATCTTGCGGGTCAAGGCCCTGAAAAAGAAATAAATTGGCATTCCGGAGCATGCTCCATCATCGCTTTTAATCTGCGCACAAAGCGCCGGTAAAAATCCACGGCAACATGAACATTATCCCGTACGATCCGTTTTGCCTCTTCATCGGTCGGACTCTTGCTCCAACAATCCGTATTGCGATTAAAGGCGGTCCATTTATAGCGTTCTTTCACTCCGTCAAGATATGGATTTTCATACTCCCGTTCCAGCAAATCCGCACACTTTTCCATATCCTGTAGCATTCGTTTCATCGTCTCATAAGAATACAGATTCGGTTCCAAATACCACTCAAAACATTTTCCGTTATGATGGGAACTGATCTCGCAGTACGGAAAAGAAGGGTCAAAATATTTGTCGAGGAAGAAATACAAAAAGGCGAAAACGTCCTCCTCGTCAATGGAAATTTCCTCTTTTAAGCAATCTTCCAGAGACAAACGATCTCCTTTTGTTACTTTCACAGGATTGATCCCAAAATACCCGCCGCAATCAGGACCTTCTACCATTGCAACTTGAGATATAGTACGAAACATGCTTTTGATTGCCGAAAAGGGAAGAAATGCCGTTTCCTGTTTCCCATCCCGTCCTAGAGAATGCGAGGCCACGCCGAACGTATACAAGCCTTCCCGAGCCCCGGTATGCGACAGAAAAAAATCACAATTTTCCGAATCGTAGTCACCGTCTGACCAAAAGTGAAAAATCGTTTTAACGCGTTCAGAACACCACACGGTCCAATCCATACATGCCGTCTTTTGACGGATCATATCCATTCTTTTTATTTTTCTTCCGCACAAACAATTGAAAAAGGCGCTTGCATCAAGGTTGTGATAATTTGTTCCGTCAAGAATCGCAGGTGATATCTGATTGACAGCCATCAGTAAGCCGTTGCCTTCCTGTTCCGGCATCAATTCAAACGTGGTACCGTCGGTAAAAACAATGACAACAGGCTCGCAGGCAATGACCCTCTGCGGTATCAAAGTCGAATCAGTCGGATGCCGCCCACTTTCTACCGAGGCAATGCCGATGATATGAACGTCTGCAATGGTTTTTTCTTTCAATCGGAAAAGTTCATACAAGCCGTCTGCTTCTTTCGGCGTTTTATAAAGTTCCGGATGCCATCGGTGTGGATCAAAATATTTCATCTGCGGCATTTCCTTTCAAATCAAGTAAGGCGTTTCACATATTAAGTGCCAAAGAAGTCAGTTTGCAGGCAGGGAAATCCACAAAGCCGCCGATCGGCGGCTTTTCTTATAAGTATCTTGCGGGTCAAGGCCCTGAAAAAGAAATAATTTGGCATTCCGGAGCTTGCTCCATCATCGCTTTTAATCTGCGCACAAAGCGCCGGTAAAAAAGCAAATCGTTTACTGACATTCTTCTGGGTCACGGTTTCCAACATCAAACCACGCGTTTTTATTCCGCATCTTCCAACAATAGAACATCTTCCAGAATGGATGCCACAATATCTTTATAATCATCTTCATAGACGGAGCATTGTTTCCAAACAGAAGACGTGATAGATTCGCTGAGAAGGACACTGCCAGTGAGCCGGGAAATGTCGGCAATCGTTCCATTTTCGTCAATTGCAATAGTCAAAGAGTAAGTGTAATCAGTTTCATCCGTAGAGACATCATACGATAAGGTGTGGGAGCCTGGCTTTAAGCCATTTGTTTTTCGGCCGATATAGCATTCTCGTGTCTGCTCATATACTTCCTTTAAGGCTTGGGATTCCGTTTCTTCATCATAATGAGGATATTTGTCTTCCATACAATCCGGACAAAGCCGACAATCTCCCCAATTTGTCAAATCGTCCTGATCTACTAACGCACCACAGCCATCACAAGTACTCAAACAATCATAACAGTCGTCACAAACGACCGTTCCGTCATCCAATTCATTACAGCCGGTATCTTCGGTAATTTCCTCTTCACACATAGAACAGAATAGCTTTTCCATAAGAGCATCCTTTCTTATCTTTATAATAAGTGACAATATAACGGATACCACATAACGAATACCGCAAACCTTCCCGGCTCAATACAGCTTAGCGCCCGCAGGAATGTGAGGATCGACCATCAGCAGGTGCAGGCGTTCCTCGCCGTTTTCCTGATGGATGGCGGAGAGCAGCATGCCGCAGCTCTCGATACCCATCATGGCGCGCGGCGGCAGGTTGGTGATGGCGATGCACGTCATGCCGATCAGCTGCTCCGGCTCGTAAAACGCGTGAATACCGCTTAAAATGGTGCGCGGCGTGCCGGTGCCGTCGTCGAGGGTGAAGCGCAGCAGCTTTTTGCTCTTGGGCACGGCCTCGCAGGCCAGCACCTTGACGGCGCGGAAATCGGACTTGCTGAAGGTCTCAAAATCGACAAAATCAGCAAAAAGCGGTTCGATCTGCACCTGCGAGAAATCCGGCTTTTCGGCCGCAATCAGCGGTGCGCCTTCGAGCGCGGGGACGCTCGCCGCCGACGCTTCCGGCGCCGCGGTTTCGCAGGCGTCCGCTTCCTTCGCCGCGGGGGCGGCCGGCCGCTCGCTGTCGAGAGGTTTCATAGTCGGGAACAGCAGCACGTCGCGGATCGAAGCGGAATCGGTCAGCAGCATCACCAGCCGGTCGATGCCGAAGCCCAGGCCGCCCGTGGGCGGCAGGCCGTATTCCAGCGCGGTGATATAATCGTAATCCACCTGCGCGCGGGTATCCGGCTCCTCGGCGCGCTTGGCGGCCACCTGCCGCTCGAACCGCTCCTTCTGGTCGATCGGGTCGTTGAGTTCGCTGAACGCGTTGCCGTACTCGGTGCCGTTGATAAAATACTCGAACCGCTCGGTAAAGCGGGGATCGGACGGTTTGCGCTTGGCCAGCGGACTGTTCTCCACCGGATAATCGTAAATAAACGTCGGTTGGATCAGATGATCCTCCACGAAGGCGTCGAACAGGGCGGCCAGCACGGTGCCGCAGGTGGCGTCCGCCGGCACGTCGACGTGCTTTTCGGCCGCGCAGGCGCGGGCGTCGGCGTCATCCTTCCAGGCATAATAATCGCAGCCGCTGTACCGCTTGACCGCCTCGGTCATCGTCAGCCGCTCCCAATGCCCCATATCAATCTCGATGCCCTGATAGGTGATCACGCGGTTGCCGCAGATCTTCTCCGCCAGCAGGCCGTACAGTTCCTCTACCAGGTCCATCATGCCGTGATAATCGGTATACGCCTGATACAGCTCGATGCTGGTAAACTCGGGGTTGTGCTTGGTATCCATCCCCTCGTTGCGGAAGATGCGCCCGACCTCGTACACCCGGGGCATACCGCCCACGATCAGCCGTTTGAGGTACAGTTCCGTTTCCACCCGCAGGTACATATCCATATCCAGCGTGTTGTGATGGGTCACGAAAGGACGGGCCGCCGCGCCGATCTCCAACGGGACGAGGATGGGCGTGTCCACCTCCAGAAAGCCCTTGCCGTCCAGATATGCCCGGATCTCTTTGAGGATGCGGGAGCGCTTGACAAAGGTGTCCTTGACCTCGGGGTTGACCAGCAGGTCCAGATACCGCTGGCGGTACCGGGTATCGGTATCCTTCAGGCCGTGGAACTTCTCCGGCAGCGGCAGCAGGGATTTGGCCAGCAGCGCGGCCTGTTCGGCATGGATGGAGATCTCCCCCATCTGAGTGCGGAACACGCGCCCTTCTATGCCGAGAATGTCGCCGATATCCCATTTTTTGAAGGCGGCGTACACGTCCTCCCCCACGTCGTCGCGGCGGATGTAAACCTGCATGCGGTCGCTGCCGTCGCGCAGGTCAAAAAAGCTGGCCTTGCCCATAATGCGGCGGGACATCATCCGCCCCGCCACCCGGACGGTTTTGCCTTTCCAGGCGTCAAAATCCGCGCGGATGTCTGCATGACAGGCTGTGACGTCGTATTTGGTCACGGTAAAGGGGTCGTTGCCTTCCTGCTTCAACGCCGCCAATTTGTCGCGGCGGATCTGCAGCAGTTCGGAAAACTGCTGCTCTGTCAACGGCTCACCGGGGTTCTGTATCGGCTGCTGCATAGTTTTTTCTCCCTACCTTGTGTGCAAAACTTATTTGGAAATCTTTTCAATCACGTACGTCACGAACCCGTTGGGCAGTTCGACCTCGACGACGTCCCCTTCTTTATGGCCGATCACGGCGTGCCCCACCGGGGATTCGTCCGAGATCTTGCCGTTCACCGGGTCGGATTCGGTCGAGCCGACGATCTTGAACGTGCGCACCGTTTTGGTGCCCTTCTGGCGCAGTTTGACCTGCGAGCCGACGTGCACGTTCTCGTTGGAGAACTCGCTCTCGTCGAGGATCTGCACGTCTTTCAACTGCGCTTCCAGCTCGGCAATGCGCCCTTCGATGATAGCCTGCTCGTTCTTTGCCTCGTCGTACTCGCTGTTTTCGGACAAGTCGCCGAAAGAGCGCGCCACTTTGATCTTCTCGGCAATCTCTTTCCGCTTGACGACTTTAAGTTCTTCCAGTTCTTTTTGCAGGTTGGCCAGGGCTTCGGCCGTGATAATCGTCTGGTTTGCCATGATGCACATCTTCCTTTATGATAATTTTATGACACCGTAAACGTGTAAAGCCTTAATTGAATATTATATCTGCATTTGGCCGGACTGTCAAGCCGTCAATATCCCAGCGGCTCCCCTACCAGAATCACCTTGATCCGGTCGGCGACGCGCTGGCGGCCGAGGGTAACGTACATGCTGCAGATGCGCCCGTCGGCGCCGCAGCCGTCGCAGGGGTCGTCGCTGTCCGCGGCGGCGCACTGCCCGTGCGCGGCGCAATAGGTATTGCACTGCAGCCGCGCGGCATTGCGCGGGGCCGCCGTGCGCTTGACCCGGTCCGCCGCGGCGGGCAGATCCGCCACGATCTTGTTCAGGCCCGCCACGATGATGACCGACGCCGGCCCGTAGCACAGCGCCGCCACCCGGTTGCCGTTGCCGTCCACGTTATAGATCTCACCCTTGAGCGTCACGGCGTTGGCCGAACACAGGTATGCGTCCGCCGCAAAACTCTGCAAATAAATCTGCCGCGGCGTGGTACCCGGCGCATGCCGGTCCAGATACTGATACGCGCCGCTTTGCAGCAGGTCCATCACGCCGCACTGCGCCAGCGTCTGAGAGCCGCCGCAGGCCACCGTATCCCCGGTGTGCAGCAGCGAACGCACCAACGCCGGCACCTCGGCCGCCGTGGCGGCGTAATACGCCTGCATCCGGTTGCGCCGCAGCGCCTGCAATACCGTTTCAACCTTTGATTCCATCCGTATTTCCTCCGTTCTGTTTGTGTTTTCGCACCGCACGACGGATCAAAGCCGCCGCCGCAAAGGCCGCCGCCGCAAAAGCGGCGTCCAGCCAGACGTCCGCCAGAGAAGCGCCCCGCTGCGAAAAGATCTGCACCGTTTCATCGCACACCGGCCCGGCCAGGATACACAGCAGCGCCGGCGCCATAAAGCGACGCGGCCTGCGGCGGCCGGCGTCAAACGCGCCGCACAGCAGCACGCCCCACACGGCGTATTCCGCCGCGTGCGCCGCCTTGCGCACGACCCATACCGGCACCGCGGCTTCCGGCGAAAACCAGGCGGCCACGCTCTGCACAAGGCGCCATACCCATCCGCTCTGGCGGGCCGATTCTTCCTGTGAAAAGCAGGATGCCGCCAACATCAGCAGCAGCCACACGACGGCCGCCGCCCGCCACACGGCGCGCCGGGACCTGTTACGCATCGTTCCGCCCCCCTGCCCGTCTGTTTCACCGTTATTCTATCATATTCCTTTTCCGGGCACAAGTCTTACCGCTGTTTATTTGTATCGGATTTATATTTTTCTCTTGCAAAGCACCGGATTGTATGCTATACTTTTTCAGTAAAATAGATTTTTATTGCTATCTTTCTGCAAACGGGCTCTTTTTTTGCAGAATCAGAAAGGCTGGCTGTTCGCGTTATGGAAATATCCTTTTATAAATTAGTGAAGATTCTGGCGTCCCGCCTGCTGTCGATCATTGTCATCAGCGTGCTTTGCGGGTTTGCCGCGCTGGCATATACCGTCGCCTTTGTCAAACCGCAGTACACCTCCTCCGTCAAGCTGATGGTATCGCAGGAGGGCGGCAACCAGTCGGCCCAAAACATTTCCATCATGATCCGTCTGGTCAACTCGTATATCGAACTGCTGGACAGCCGTGATTTTTACGCCGAGGTCGCCAACGAGTCGCGCCTGAACTATTCGGCCGGCGCCATCGGCCGCATGATCTCCTACACCGCCAAGGAGGACAGCGAAGTATTCCTGGCCACCGTCACGGCCGCCAACGCTTCGGACTGTCAGGCGGTCATCTCTTCGCTGATGACCTGCATTCCGCCGCGGATCGAAAGTGCCTTCAATAAAGTAACGCTGAAAGTGGTCGAATCGCCGAACGTGCCGGCGGCCACCTCCTCTCAGCGGGTGCGCAACACCATTCTGGGCACCGTAGCCGGCGCGCTGCTCGCCTGCGTCATCATCCTGATGCGCGAGTTCTTCGATACCCGCTGCAAGGAGCCGGGCGATCTGACGGAGCGGTACAATCTGCCCATCCTCGGCACCATACCGGAGATCCGCACCAAAAAGAGAAAAATCGTCAATGCGCCGACTTCGGCCGACGCCAAAGCAACGGAAAAAGAGGCCGTTAAAGAAGAAAAGGCCGAATAATACTGCACTTCCTGCGTTCCGATGAAAAGGAAAGGGGTTTTCGTCTTGGCAAAGAACCGTAACCGTTATTACTACTATTCCTATTCTTATTCTAAAGACTACGCGCCGGGGGATTCTCAGGCGCAGTTGAAGTTTCAGGTGTCTGAGGCGTATAAAACGATCCGCACCAATCTGCTTTTCTCCATCCTGAAAAGCGGCTGCAAGCGCATCGTATTTTCCTCCGCCTCTCCCGGCGAGGGTAAATCCACCGTGTCGGTCAACACCGCCATTTCTCTGGCGCAGGCCAACTCCCGCGTGCTGCTGATCGACTGCGACCTGCGCCGGCCGACGATGCACCGCTTTTTCAACATTCCCAACACCCCGGGGCTGACCAACGTGCTCGGCGGCCTGAACACGCTGGGAGAAGCCATGCTGGACACCAAATATCCCAATCTCAAACTGCTGTGCTCGGGCCTGTCGGTCCCCAACCCGTCCGAAATGCTGGCCAGCGCACAGCTGCGCGAACTGATCGAATCGCTCAGCGAGTCGTTCGACTATATCATCTTTGATACCCCGCCGCTCGGCGTCGTGTCCGACGCGATCCCGCTGATCAAGAACTCCGACGGCGTAGTCCTGGTTGTGCGCGAGATGGTCTCCACTTTTACCGACCTGGATAAAACGATCGGCAACCTGCAGATGGTGGACGCCAAGATCCTGGGCCTTGTTTACAACGGTTCCGGCACGTCGAGAGCCAATAAAGGAGGGTATTACCATAACCGGTATTCATCCTACTACTATTCCAAGAAGGATTGATATCCACACCCACATCCTGCCGGCGACGGACGACGGCGCGGTTGACCGGGAACAGTCGCTGCAAATGCTGCAGGCACTGGCCGGCCAGCAGGTCACCGACGTCGTGCTCACGCCTCACTACGGCTCCGGGCAGGAATCCATGGGAGATTTTCTTGCCCGCCGGGAGAATGCTCTGCGCCTGCTGGATTATAAAGGAGCGCTGCATCTGCATCCGGCGGCCGAGGTGTTTTTGACCGAATATCTGTTCAACAACCCCTCTATCGATCCGCTGTTCTTTCCGCAAACGCGCCTGCTGCTAATTGAACTGCCGTACCACGCGGCTTTTACCGGCCCGTCGCTGCAGCTGATCCAAAAACTGCAGCAAAACTATTCCGCCGTGCCGGTGCTGGCACATGCGGAGCGGTATCCCGCCCTGGTATCCCATCCGTCCCGGCTGCGCGATCTGGTGCGGCAGGGCGTGCGGATCCAGGTCAACCTATCGACGCTGGAAAACCGGTCTTCCCTGCAAAAATGTGCCCTGCGCTGGGCCGGGGAAGGCCTGCTGCACGCCGTCGGGACTGACTGTCACAACACCACGACGCGGCCCCCGCAGTTTGAAAGAGGGGCGCAGGTGCTCACACAGCACCTCGGTGAAGGGGCGGCCGCCTCTATTCTGGCGGCAGAGCGGTTGTATCCGCCGCCCCGGAACCAGCAGGACGATTTTCCCTATCTGTTTTTCCCGTGACTTTTCAGCCGCCGACGTGTCGGCGGCTTTTTTGCGCACGTAAAAGCAAAAAACGCTCACCGCCGGACCGGCGGTGAGCGTTTTGTTTATCGGACGGTCACTCGATCTCTTCGCCCCGTTCCAGCGCGGCGATCAGGTCGATACGGTGCTGATGCCGGCCGCCGTCAAACGGCGTATCCAGCCATACGCGCACGATTTCTTTGGCCAGTTCCGGCCCGATGATACGCGCCCCCATGGCCAGCATGTTGGAGTTGTTGTGCGCCCGCGTCAACTTGGCCGACAGCGGATCGCCGCACAGCGAACAGCGGATGCCCTTGATCTTGTTCGCGGCGATGGACATACCGATGCCGGTGCCGCAGATCAGGATACCGCGCTCACACGCGCCGGAGGCGACGGCCCGCGCCGCCCGGGCGGCAAACACGGCGTAATCGCAGCTGGCGGTATCATAAGTACCGAAATCCTTATACGCCAACCCCAGCGAGGTCAACAGTTCTTCTACTTCTTTTTTCAGCTCGACGGCTGCATGGTCACAGGCAATGGCTATCATGATCTTTTCTCCACCTTTTTTGATTTCATTCATTATAACACTCTCCGGCGGCAAATGCAAGCGTGCCCCGCATTTTTTGCCCGTGCGGCGCCGCCACACGTTTTTCACACGTTTTTTGTGCAAAACGGTGACTTTTTCGGCAAAAAGGCACGGCCGCTTTTACGATTTAGTTTGTAAAAATGTCTTGACCCCCCTTCAAAAAAGGTGTATACTGGGCCTATACCGCACCGAGGAGGAATGCTGCCATGATGACCGGAGCTGCCGTGATGATCCGCTGCCTGGAGGCCGAAGGGATCCGGGTGTTGTTTGGGTATCCCGGGGCCGCTATCTGCCCTTTTTACGATGAATTGCCCGGCAGCGGCCTGCATCATGTTCTGGTCCGCACGGAGCAGAACGCCGCCCACGCAGCCAGCGGCTACGCCCGCATTTCCGGGCAGGTGGGGGTGTGCGTGTCCACCTCCGGGCCGGGTGCCACCAACCTGCTGACCGGTATCGCCTCTGCGTATATGGACTCCATTCCGCTGGTGATCATCACCGGCCAGGTGCGCAGCGACCTGCTCGGCCGCGACGTGTTTCAGGAGGCGGATATCACCGGCGCCGCGGAACCGTTTACCAAACACAGTTATATTGTACACAGCGCGGGCGATCTGCCGCGCATCTTCCGTGAAGCGTTTCATATTGCCGGCACCGGTCGGCCCGGTCCTGTGCTGATCGACGTACCGATCGACATGCAGCAGCGCAGCATTGCCGATTTTGACGAGGCAAAGTATCATCGGCCGGTGGACATCATCGGCTATAAACCGCGCACGCAGGGCCATCCGCTGCAGATCCGCAAGGCGCTCGAAGCGCTGTCCACAGCCAAGCGGCCGGTGCTGTGCGCCGGCGGCGGCGTGTTCTCCTCCAAGGCGCAGGATGCGCTGCGCGCGTTTGTCGAACAGCTGCAGCTGCCTACCGTTTCCACCATGATGGGCATCGGCGCACTGCCGAGCGATCATCCGCTGTACCTGGGTATGCTCGGCTCCCACGGCTGCGCCTCCGCCAATAAAGCGGTGCGTGACGCCGACCTGATTCTGCTGGCGGGCGCCCGCGCGGGCGACCGGGCCATGGCCGCCCCCGGCCAGCTGGCGACCCGGGCGCGCATCATCCATATTGATATCGACCCGGCCGAAATCGGCAAAAACCTGCCGGTATACGTGCCGATCGTCGGGGATCTCGGCACGGTGCTGCGGCAGCTGTGCGAAGGCGCGCACTGTCAGGCCCCGGCGGATTGGGTGCACACCGTGACCGACCGCCGCGCCCGCCACGACAGCAAGCCGATTCCTCCGGCGGAAGGGTTTGTGGAACCAAAAACCTTCCTGCGGGAGCTGTCGCTGGCCATGCGGCCGGACGGCATCCTGTGCGCCGACGTCGGGCAGAACCAGATCTGGGCCGCCAACCACGTCTGCGTGCGGCAGGGACGCTTTTTGACCTCGGGCGGCATGGGCACGATGGGGTATTCCATCCCCTGCGCCATCGGCGCCAAAAGCGCCCGGCCCGATCTGCAGGTGTGCGCCGTCTGCGGCGACGGCTCGTTCCAGATGAGTATGATGGAGCTGGCCACCGCCTGTGCCGAAGGCCTCGGCATCAAGATTGCCGTGCTGTGCAACGGGCATCTCGGCATGGTGCGTGAGATGCAGGATCATCTGTATGGCGGCCGCCGCAGCGCCACGAGCCTGACCGGCGACCCCGACTTTGTAGCGCTGGCCGGCGCTTACGGCATCCGGGCACGACGCGCCCGCTCCCAGCAGGAGGCGCTCGACGCGCTGGGCGAGATGTGGGCGGACGACGCACCGTACCTGCTCGCGTGCGACATTGCGCCCGACTATCCGTCGCTGTAAGGAGGAAGAAAGATGAAGTACACCTTATCGGTGCTGGTGGAAAACCAGTCCGGCGTGCTGTCCAAGGTGTCCGGCCTGTTTTCCCGGCGCGGGTTCAATATTGATTCGCTGGCCGTCGGCGTCACGGAGGATCCCACCGTCTCGCGCATGACCATCGTCGTGGACGGGGACGCCTATCTGGTCGAGCAGGTGGAAAAGCAACTGAATAAAGTCATCCCCGTCATCAAGGTCAAAAAACTGGCTCAGGGCGAATACGTCGCCCGCATGCTGTCGCTGATCAAGGTGGCCGTCGCACCCGGTGCGCGCGGGGAGATCATGCGCATCAGCGAGGTCATGGGCGCGCGCATCGTCGACGTCACGCGCACCTCCATGACCATGGAGTTTGCCGACACCGCCGAGCGGACCGAGACCTTCGAGACCCTGCTGCGTCCCTTCGGCATCCGCGAAATCGTGCGCACCGGCACCATCGCCATCGAAAAAGGCGCGGACGCCACGCGCAAAACCAACTGATCTATACCCGCCCGGCGGGATACAGATAACGAAAAAATAATACCGCTTTGTCGGTACGGGAGGTAATCATCATGGCAAAGATCTACTATCAAAGCGACTGCAATCTCGGTGTTCTGCAAGGCAAAACCGTCGCCATCATCGGCTACGGCTCGCAGGGGCACGCGCACGCGCTGAACCTGCACGAAAGCGGCGTAGACGTCATCGTGGGCCTGTACAACGGCTCCAAAAGCTGGGCCAAGGCCGAAGCGGCCGGGCTGCGCGTGATGACGGCGGCGCAGGCGGCCGAAAAGGCCGACATCGTCATGATCCTGATCAACGACGAAAAGCAGGCTGATCTGTATAAAAAAGATATCGAGCCGTACATGACCGCCGGCAAAGCGCTGGCGTTTGCGCACGGGTTCAACATCCACTTCGGGCAGATCAAGCCGCCGGCCGACATCGACGTGTTCATGATCGCCCCGAAGGGCCCCGGCCACACGGTGCGCAGCGAATACCTGGAAGGCAAGGGCGTACCCTGCCTGGTCGCCGTGTATCAGAACGCGACCGGCCGCGCGCTGGACATTGCGCTGGCCTATGCCGCGGGCATCGGCGGCGCCCGCGCCGGCGTGCTGGAAACCACCTTTAAGGACGAGACCGAAACCGACCTGTTCGGCGAACAGGCCGTGCTGTGCGGCGGCGTGACCGCCCTGATGAAGGCCGGCTTCGAGACGCTGGTGGAAGCCGGCTACGCCCCCGAAAACGCCTACTTCGAGTGCATCCACGAGATGAAGCTGATCGTCGACCTGATCTACAAGGGCGGCTTCTCGATGATGCGCTACTCGATCTCCGACACGGCCGAGTTCGGCGATTATGAGACCGGCAAGCGCCTGATCACAGACGAGACCAAAAAGGAAATGAAGAAGATCCTCTCCGAGATTCAGGACGGCACCTTCGCTTCCAAGTGGATCAACGAGAACAAGGTCGGCCGTTCGCACTTCAACGCCTGCCGCCGCATCGAAAGCGAGCATCCGCTCGAAGCCGTCGGCAAAGAGCTGCGCAAAATGTACAGCTGGAATCAGGAATAATCCCTTGTCAAAGCCAACAGCCCCCGGCCGTCGCCGGGGCTGTTTGACGGTGCGGCGGAGGCTTGACCCGCCCGCGTATATGTAGTATGATAGAAAAAACTTTTGCCGCCCCGGGCGGCAATAAGGAGAAGGATGCGGTATGAAAAAAGGCTTTGCCTGGGGCCTGCTCGGCGTGTTTTTGTTGGCGGCGGTCCTCGCCGCCTTCCCGGCCGCGGCGGCCGCCAAATCCGGCACGACGGGGGATTGCACCTGGACGCTGGACGGCGGAGTGCTGACCATCAGCGGCAACGGGGAGATGAAAGATTATCGGAATGATCCTAGACCGTGGGAAACCGATATTGGAAAAATTACAAAAGTAATCATTGAAGACGGCGTGACACGCATCAGCTCCCGTGCCTTTGCAGCCTTCGGGAACCTGGCGAGCGTCACCATTCCGGACAGCGTCACGGGCATCGACGACTGGGCCTTTGGGGGCTGCTCGGGCCTGACGAGCGTGACCATCCCGGACAGCGTTATGTACATCGGCGTGAGGGCCTTTTCTGAATGCACGGGCCTGACGAGCATTACTATTCCGAACAGCGTCACGAGCATCGGCGACAGTGCCTTTTACTACTGCACGGGTTTAACGAGCATCACCTTCCCGAACAGCGTCACGAGCATCGGCGTCGATGCCTTTGCTTACTGCCCGAACGTAACGGTGTATTGTCCTGAAAACTCTTACGCGGCGTCCTATGCTCAAGAGATCGGGATCGCCTGCTCTTACATCATTGAGCCGACGAACGCCCCGACCGATCCGACGACGCAGCCGGCGACCGATCCCTCGGCCGCCCCGACCGACCCGACGCAGGGCGGCGGGCCGACGAACGCCGGGGGCGGATCCAAGTGGTGGATACCGGCTACCGCGGGCATTCTGGTCGCCGGAGCGATCGTGATCGTCGTATTATTAAAGAAGAAATGATCCCCCGCCTTTCTCTGATAAAGAACAGCCCCGGCCGTCGCCGGGGCTGTTTGCTTTGTATGATATCCGGGTCACTCTCTGACGTGAGAAAACACCCATGTGAAGGCCCGTTCCAGACTTTCATTTCCTCCCGCTGTAAAATCATGGCCGCGGCCCTTCACTTCTTCGTACACGAAGTCGGCGTGGAGGGCTTCCAGCGCCGCCGCCGTGTCGCGTGACCATTGAACCGGAATGGTCACGTCCTGTTCGCCGTGCAGGATATACAACGGCGTTTTCGCCTGCTGTTCCACACAACTCAGGTCGTTGGCGCCGCAGCCGAGCCAGGCGGCCGCAAACCGGTCGGTATACCGCGCCAGGATGTCATAAGTGCCCATACCGCCCATGGATGCGCCGCCCAGATACAGCCGCTTGCCGTCGACCGAAAAACGCTCGCCGATCGACGTGAGCAGCTGCATCAGCGCCTTGGTCAGCCGGCTTTCGTTGGTATCGGTGATGTCGAGGTGATACGCCCCGTTCGAATAGGTCATCGAATCACACCAGAACCGGTCGTCGGGGCACTCCGGAATCAGGAAGATGAACTCTTCCCTGCTCTGCTGCTGCAAGATGGCAGACAACTGATTAAAATCGTACATGATCTGCGTAACGTTGTTGCTGCCGCGTGCGCCGCCGCCGTGCAGATGCAGATACAGCGGATACTGCTTGTCCGGGTCGTAATGCGTCGGAAGATAGAGGCGGTATTTCACCGTCATACCGTTGTCGGCGGTGAACTCCAGGGGCGTGGTAATGGTGGACATCAGCCGCGTGCTCATCTCCGTAACCGAGCTGATATCGTACAGCGCGATGCCTTCGTATTCGCCCGCCTTGACCGGCTTCTCAGCGGTGCTGACGGCCGCGCTGTCGGTCCCGCGCAGCTGCACGGTGCTGTAAGCGCCCTGGAAGAGCATATAGCCCTGCTCCAGATACGAGCCTTCCGCCTGATCATCCACGGTGTCGAGCAGCGTTTTACCGTTGACGCGCAGCAGCAGCCGCACGCCGCCGTCCTCGTTGATCAGCCCCACCTCATAGCGGTTGTAATCGAACACGTCTATGATATCGTCCAGCACCTGCCCTTTCAGAAAGCAGGCAGAAACGGCGCCGTCGTTGTTGAACTTTACAAAATCCAGCGTCATTTTGTCACCGGCGTCGTTGAACAAAACGGCATAGCACGGGTTGCCTTTGCCGAGGCCGGACTGCATCTTCGCACGCAGGATCCACGTCAGCGACGGGCGCAGCACGATCTGCAAATCCACCGTCATCAGTTTATTGAAGATGTCCGCATTGCCCGAAAACGCGCCCAGGCAATACAGTTCGTTCACGCCCATGCCGAACTGCATGGTGCCGTCCCCCTGCGGGAACATATACGCTTTGAATGCCTGATTCCAGTAATTCGCCTTCATTTGCTCCTCCCGGAACAAATAGGTGTCATATTTTTCCCAATTGTTCACTGCGTTTTCCTCGCTTTCAGTCGGTAAAGATGTCGGATCGGAGGATGCCGGATCAGAAGACGCTGCGTCGGAGACCGGCCGCGCAGTACCGCACCCGGCGCAAAGGACAACCGCCAGCGTGCAAAGCAAACAGCCGATTCTTTCCGCAAGTCGTACCATATGATCACCCTCTTCTCTGTATGCTTGTTCCTCCCTCATTTTAGGTTACGCAGCCACAGAAAGCAACCCTTTTTTTCACAACTTCCGGCTTTTTATTATTACAACAGCCCCGACGGCGTCGGGGCTGTTGGTATGATGGTTTTACAGGTAATCCTGCAGGCGGCACTGGCCGGGGTCTTCCGGCTCTTCCGGCGGCTCCAGCTCCGGATAGAGCAGATAAACCGGGCAGCCCTTGCGCCGGGCGCAGCGCACGGTATAGGCCGTACCGCCGCCGCGGTGGATCAGGTAGGCGATGCAGGCGTCGCTGTGTTCCACCATATACCGGTCGCGCTGCTGCATACAGCCGGGCGTGTAGGCGTCGGCCAGAAAGATCACCTCGTCCGCCGCTTCCAGCAGCGCCTGATAGCGCCGCTGCTGCCAGGCCGGCCAATCCGCGGCCTGGTCCCGGCACGGCAGCGCCATCCGCAGCTGTACCGGTGCGCCGCTTTGCCGCAGGGCCAGCAGCGTTTCGCCCGCGAGCAGGTCGAACCCCTGCGCGCCGCCGTCGTAAAACGCGCCGTACCCTTCAGCCACGCGCGCCTGCACCAGCGCGACCAGCCGGCGGCGGATCTCCTCCTCCCGCCCGGCCGGCAACACACGGTGCCCGGTAAAACAGCAAGCTTTTGTCTGCACGGACGAACCCTCCCTTCTTCCGACAACAAACAGGCAAGCGCCCGCGGGCGCTTGCCTGTTTGCGTAGTTCAGCCGACGCTGGCGCTGTCGATCAGTTTGACGGAGATCTCATACTCGCTGGTGGCACTGGTGCGCCGGTCGATATGCAGCAGCTTGAGCGTAATGGTATCCCCCACCTTGTTTTTTACAAGTTCCTGGCGCAGTTCCGCCAGCGAGGTGACGCGCACGCCGTTGACGTACTGGATGATGTCGCCGACCGAGGCCTTGCCCTTCAGGTCGGAGTTCTCCTCGATCTGCGAGATATAGAAGCCTTCGTAATGGAGCGTGGTGACGGTGGAGCCCTTGATGCCCAGCGCCACGCGGCCGACCACCTTGCCGTTGCGGGCCAGGCTGTCGATAATAGCCTTGGACTCGTTATTGATCGGGATGGCGAACGCCAGATTTTCCGCCCCGCTGGTAACCCGTTTGCGCGACGGGATGCCTACCACCTGGCCGGCCGCGTTGCACAGCGGCCCGCCCGAGTTGCCGAAGTTGATGGCGGCGTCCACCTGCAGGCAGGGGATCGCGTAGCCGGTGTCCTCATACACATCCCGGTTCAGGCCGGAGATGATACCCATCGAAGCGCTCCAGCGCAGGCCGTCCGCATCGCCGATGGCGATGACGAAGTCGCCCAGTTCCAGGTCCTCGGCGTTGCCGAAAGAAGCCGGCGTCAGGCCGGTCGCATTCACCTTGATGACCGCCAGGTCGGTCGACGTGTCATACCCGCAGACCGTCGCGTCCTCATACACCGTACCGTCGTACAGGATGACGTCGATCGGCCCGTAGGTCCGCCCGGTGTCGGAGTTATACACGCAGTGCGCGTTGGTGATGATGTATCCGTCGGCCGAATAGATGATGCCGGAGCCTTCGCCCGCCTGCGTCGTGCCGGAATAGATCTCCAGTACGACGGTGGAGGGCAGTACCTTCTTAATGGCGTTTTTGGCCCAGCTGGTGGATTCCACGGTGTCGTCCAGCTGCAGGATCGGGGCGTCGCTGTTGACCTTCGGCTGGCTCGCAGTGGAAGACGGGTTGCTCGCCGGCGTCGAGACGGAGGGGCTGTTCTGCCGCAGCGAAAAAGCCACCGCCAGAGCCAGCCCGCCGACGCTCAGCGCGCAGATGATGCACAGCACGGCTACCAGCACGTTTGCCCCGCTGCGTTTCGGGCGCTGCGGCGGCTGCGGCGGCGCCGGCTGCTGATACGGATTGTATCCGTAAGGAGAATAACCGCTTTGCGGGCGATAAAACGCCTGCCCGGGCTGCGGAGGCTGATGCCACTCCCCGTCCGGCTGCCGCGGCGGCGTATAACTGCCCTCCTGCGGCGGCGCAACCGGCGGCTGCGGCGGCTGATACCACCCGCCCTCCTGCGGTGC
>JAFWVC010000055.1 GCA_017518415.1 Clostridia bacterium | reverse complement strand
CGCAGGCGCTTTGCTATCTGGAAAACCACGCCAACTGGCATAACAAGATGCCCGCCCGCTACCAGCTGGAACCGATGCCCGCGCCGGCCACCGCCGCACAGGCGCTGGCCCTGCTGGAAGACGTGCAGCCGCTGGCGGAGGGGGACGGCACCGCTGAGGCGCCCGCCGACTTCCTGACCCGCGTGCGCCAGTCCCTCACGGCGCTGGCCGAAAAAGGGCGGTAAGCGGCAGGCGCAGATACCACGCGGAAGGTTTTGTTTTTTCACCCACAGGCGCAGATGGCCGGGCGGCCGCCTGTGCCTGTTTCAGTTCCGGCACCGGGCCGATGGCGGTGCCGGGGTAGTAATGCTGCAGGATGGCGGCGCAGTCGGCCCCCTGTGCGGCCATATAGGCGGCGCCGCATTGGCTCAGCCCGACGCCGTGGCCGTAGCCCTTGACGGCGAAGGTGAACTGCTCGCCGTCCCGGGTTACCTCAAAGCAGGCCGAGCGCAGCCGCAGCGCCTTGCGCACCTGCATACCGGTCCAATCCGTACCGCCGATGCGGATACGCAGCACCGTTCCGGACGGGGATCGCTCCGGCTGCCCTTCCAGCCACCGGTCGGCCGGGCCGGTCAGCACGGTGCCGTTGCCGGCTGCCTCCAACGCTTTTTTCAACTCCGCGGCTGAAAAGGTCATTTGCGACAGATAGCCGCCGGCCAGCGCGTCGCCCGGGCTGTCCACCGCCGTCAGGTACGGGTAGGGGTAACCCCACAGGGTTTCGGCCGCCTCGGTGCGCCCGGGAGAAATGGCGTGGTACACGGTGTGCGCCGTGCTGCCGTTGTACAGGATCTGCTGCCCGTACACGGCGTCGACCGCCGTCTCAAACTTTTGCAGGTATTCCTCATACCGGTCGCCCCAGCGCTGCCGCAGCCCCTCCAACGAGTAGGAGCCCGGGAAGGTGGACGGCACGTTGGCAAAGTCGGCGCCGGCCAGCTCGGGCGGCGGGTCAGCGCGGTTCTGCCGGCGCAGGACGGAATAGTAGCTGTACGTGGCCAGCGCCTGCGCCTTGATGGCCTCGGCCCCAAAGGTCGGGTACAGCTCCGCCGCCGCGGTGAACAGCACGAAATCGCGGCCGGAGAAGGTGTATACGGTCCCGGTTTTGGTGTCGAGCACCCGGAAGGCGTCTTTTACCGGCGCCGGCGTTTCCGGTCCGTCCTGTGCGGAGGTATCGGGTGCGCCGGAGGAATCCGGCGGCGTTTCGTCAGCCGGCCGGCCCGCCCCCATCCCGGGGACCGCCGCCAGCAGACACAGCAGGTACAGTACCGCCGCGGGTAACGCCCATTGTTTCATACAAACGCCCCTTTCGTGTTTTTCCGGCTTTTTCCTGCAAGAGGCAAAGCCGCTTTCTATAAAAACCGGCTTTCTGCCGGATCTTTTGAAAGATAACGCTTCGCAAAATGCATTTTACGGTTGACTTGTCCGATAAAATGAAGTATAATAATCGCACTGTCCTGTTTTTTGACTGTGTTTTTTGGAAAGGGGGAGACGACCGATGGAAGGGATGGCCTTGTCCGAAAAGGTCTTGTCTACCTTATGTGAGGAGTTCGAAAAAAATAACCATATCGACCCGAAAAAATACGCCCAGTACGATATCAAGCGCGGGCTGCGCAACGCGGACGGGTCCGGCGTCAAAGCCGGGCTGACGCTTATCAGCAACGTGCACGGGTACGTGCTCAGCGAGGGTGAAAAGGAACCGATCGAAGGCTCGCTGATCTACCGCGGCATCAATATCAACGACCTGGTCGAGGGCTGTGTGCGGGACGACCGCTTCGGGTATGAGGAAACGGCGTGGCTGCTGCTGCTCGGCGCGCTGCCGACGGCCGCCCAGCTGGCCGGTTTTTCCGAAACGCTGTCCGAACTCCGCGAGCTGCCGGCGTATTTTGCCAAAAATACCATCCTGCGCTCGCCGTCGCCCAATATCATGAACAAAATGGCGCGTACGGTACTGGCTTTGTACGCGTACGATCAGGACCCGGATAACACCTCGATGGAGAACGTCCTGCGTCAGTCGATCGAGCTGATCGCCATGCTGCCGAGCATTATGGCATACGCCTATTACGTCAAGTGCCAGACCTTTGAGCAGAAAGAGCGGCTGTTTTCGCTGGGAGCGCGCAACTTGTCCACGGCGGAGATGATCCTGCACGCCATCCGGCCGGACGGCGTCTATACCAAACAGGAGGCCCGCCTGCTTGATATCTGCCTGATGCTGCACGCCGAGCACGGCGGCGGCAATAACTCCACCTTTGCCGCCCGCGTGCTTTCCTCCTCGGGAACGGACACCTATTCCGCCATCAGCGGCGCCATCGGCGCACTCAAAGGGCCGCGGCACGGCGGCGCAAATATCAAAGTGATGGAAATGGTCGAGCAGATCGAAAAAGGCGTCAAAAACTGGGAAAGCGACGGCGAAGTGGCCGATTTCCTGACCCGTATCCTGCAAAAGAAGGAAGGGGACGGCTCCGGCCTGATCTACGGCATGGGGCACGCGGTGTACACCCTGTCCGACCCTCGCGCCGTGATCCTTAAAAAATACGCGTACGATCTGGCGGAGAAAAAAGGTTTCGGGGACGAGTTCCGTTTGCTCGAACGCATCGAACGGCTCACGCAGGAGGTCTTCCAGCGCCAGACCGGCCTGGAAAAGATCATGTGCGCCAACGTGGATATGTATTCCGGCCTGGTTTATAAGGCGTTGGACATCCCGGTGGACCTGTTTACGCCGTTGTTCGCCGTCGCGCGGGTCGCCGGCTGGTGTGCGCATCGGCTGGAGGAACTGCTGACCGGCGGGCGCATCATCCGCCCGGCGTATAAGGCTTTGGTCAAAGAAAAGCCTTATATCGCGCTTTCCGACCGATAAAGCATTGCATAAAACCGTACGGTATGCTATACTCATATCCGGTGGACTGTGTCCGCCGGATTGTTGTTTATGAGAAGGGGTTCGTTTATGCATACAAAGTTTCCCCGTGCGATGACGGTGCTGCTGCCGGTCGCCGTCGTGCTGACAGCGCTGTACCGGGCTCTGGTCTTCTGGCTGGTGCCCGGCTGGTCCTTGCAGATGATTTTCTGCGACGTGTGGATCGCCGTGCTGCTGGCGGCTTCGTTGTGCCTGCTGTGGCTGGACCGTAAGGTGCTGACCGTACGCCGCCGCCCCGGCGCGCCGTGGCGTACGCCGCTGGCCGCCGCCTATTTTCTCAGCGGTTTTGTTCTGTTGTTCGGTACGCTGGCGGAACTTTTTCTTTGGCTGCATAAAGGCGTTTTGCCGCCGCCTTCCCTGGTGAAGCCCCATGCGATCGAACTGGCGGCGCTGTTTCTGCAGATGGTCTGCGGCCTGACCGGCGGGGTCTGGCTGGCTGCCATCGGCCTTTGTACGATGAACGGGAAAAAGCCCGCTTCCGTTTGGCTGCGGGCGGGCGGCCTGCTGCCGGCGTTGTGGGCGTGGATGCTGCTTGCACGTTACGAGATATCCTACGTCAGCGCGTTGGACATCGGCCAGAGCTTCTTCGATTTTGCCGTGCTGGTGACCGGGCTGCTGTTCCTGTTCCGGCTCGCGCAGTACCATGCCGGCACCGGCGAAGGGATGCCCCGGATGATGTGGGCTTTTTCCGCGCTGGCGGCGCTGTTCTCTCTGTCGGCGGGGTTGTTCCGGCTGGCGCTGCTGATCGGCGGGGAAAAGGTTACGTCCTATCAGGGCGGTTATGTGCTGACGCTGCCGCAGTTGGGCGTCGGTCTGCTGGCGCTGGCGGTGTTTCTGTCGCTCCAATACGGAGAAAAGGAGCCTTCCGCCGAAGAAGCCGGGCCTTCCGGTGAGGGATCCGCCCCCTCTTATGACAAGGAAGTCGCCTTTATTCTGGAAGAAGCCGATCTGCCTGTCACGGCGCCCGCGGCCGATCCCGCGCCGGAGCAAACGCCGGAGCCGAAGGATTGATCCTTTCCGGGCCGTGGCCGGCGTATCACAAGGAGAAAAACCATGTCTTTTATCGAGTTCGATGAGGTGTGTAAATACTACGGCGCGGGCGAGCACCGCGTCGTCGCGGCCGATCACCTTTGTTTTTCCATTGAAAAGGGAGAATTCGTCGTGATCGTCGGGCCCTCCGGGGCCGGCAAGACGACGCTGCTGAACATGCTCGGCGGGATGGATACCTGCGACGGCGGCCGCATCCGGATGGACGGCCGGGAGATCAGCGGTTACGACCGACGCCGTCTGACGGCCTACCGCCGTACCGAGGTGGGTTTCGTTTTTCAATTTTACAACCTGATACAAAATCTTACCGCGCTGGAAAACGTCGAGCTGGCTTCCGAACTGGGGCGCGATCCGCTGGATGCCCGCCGTACGCTGGAACAGGTCGGTCTGGGGGACCGGACGGATCATTTTCCGGCACAGCTTTCGGGCGGGGAGCAGCAGCGGGTAGCCATCGCGCGGGCGCTGGCTAAAAATCCGCAGATCCTGCTGTGCGACGAGCCGACCGGCGCGCTGGACGACACGACCGGCAAAACCATCCTGGCCCTGCTGCACAACACCTGCCGCCAAACCGGCAAAACGGTTATCGTCATCACCCATAACCAGGCACTGACCGCCATGGCGGACCGCGTCATCCGCATCCGCAGCGGTACGGTGCAGGCGTGTACTCTCAACCCGTCTCCCGTGCCGGTGGAACAGATCGAATGGTGAAAGGGTGACGGTGTGAAGAAGAGTTTTTTTAAGCTGATGCTGCGCAGCATTACCGGCAGCATCGGGCGCTTTTTGGGCATCTTCGGCATCGCGGCCCTGGGCGTCGGCTTTCTGGCCGGCCTGACGGCGACTACGCCGGATATGCGCCAGACGGTGGACGCCATGTATGACGCCGTCGATCAATACGACGTGCGCATCCTTTCCGCAGGCGGGTTCAGCCGGGCGGATGCCGACGCGGTCGCCGCCGTGGAAGGGGTGCGCTCCTGCATGCCCGCCTATGTGGCCGACGTGCTGACGGATACCGCGTCTTTCGGCGCCGGGCTGGCCGCGCGCATCCACAGCCTGCCGGAGGGGGATGCCCCGCTCAACGGTCTGACCTTAGTCGAAGGGCGTATGCCCGCCGCTGCGAACGAGTGCGTGGCGGAGTATCACCCGCTGGTCGACGGGACGCTGCGCCTGGGGGATACTCTGTCCCTTCCGCAGGAAGGGACGGAGGCGTTCCGCACCTTTTCCGTGACCGAGTATACTATCGTCGGCCGGGTGGAGAGCGCCTCTTATTTTTCGATCGAATCGCAAACGACCTCTGTGGGCGACGGCTCGCTGGCCGTTTTCTTTTATGTGCCGTCGAGCGCCTTTGCGATACCGGGCTACACCTGCCTGTATCTGACGGTGGATGGCGCGGCGCCGCTCAATTGTTTTGAGAACGCCTATTTTGACAAGATCGACCCGGTATGCGCGGCGCTGCAGACGCTGGGAGAGCGGCGCGCACCCCTGCGCCGGCAGGAGATCCTGCGGCTGGTGCGCAGTTTGTACCCGGCCGCGCGGGAACTGACGGACGAGCAGCTGGCACAATTGGGGCCGCTGCGCAGCTTTTTGCAGACGGAATGGCACGTGCTCGACCGCCGCTCTGACGCGCCTTACGTCAGTTTTGCCGACAACGCCGACAAGGTGGAGGCCATCGCCCGCGTTTTTCCGGTGTTTTTCTTCCTGGTAGCGGCGCTGGTGGCACTGACTACTATGACCCGGATGGTCGAAGAGGAGCGCACCCGCATCGGTACTCTCCGGGCGCTGGGTTACCGTACCGGCGCCGTGCTGGCGCAGTATCTGTCCTACGCGGGTGCGGCCACGGTATCCGGCAGCGCGGTGGGGTGCCTGATCGGTTTCCGGGTACTGCCGGCAGTGATCTGGAACGCCTACGCCATGATGTACCGCCTGCCGCCGATCCAGCTGCCCTTCCGGTGGAAGTATGCGCTCATTGCCTCCGGCGCGGCGGCGGCCAGTATCCTGCTGGCCACCCTGTTCGCCTGTGTCGGTACTCTGCGGGAGCCGGCGGCGCGGTTGATGCAGCCGCGCGCGCCCAAGCCCGGCAAGCGCATCCTGCTCGAACGCATCACGCCGTTCTGGTCCCGGTTGAGTTTCACCTTCAAGGTCACGCTGCGCAACCTGTTTCGGTATAAAAAGCGCTTTTTTATGACGGTGTTCGGCGTAGCCGGCTGTACCGCTCTGCTGCTGACCGGCTTCGGGCTGAAGGATTCGATTTCCGGCATCGTGGGAAAGCAATTCGGTGAGATCTGCCGGTACGACGTGGCCGTAGCGCTCAAAAGCGCGCAGGACCCCGCGCTCAACGCCTACCTGCAAAGCGACGCCTTTTCCCGCGCCGCGCTGGTGATGCAGACCGGGGGCGCGCTGCACCACGGTACGAAAACGCGCCGTGTTTCGATCATAGCGGCCGAAAGCGCCGCTTCTCTGTGCGATGTCTTCCTGTTTCGGGATCGTTTGTCCGGCAAGGAGATAGCCTTTACAGATGACAGCGTGCTGCTGACGGAGAAGCTGGCGGAAAAACTGTCGGCCCGCGTCGGTGACCGGCTGGATTTGGAAAACGGCAGCGGTCTGCACGCCGGCCTGACGGTGACCGGTATTGTGGAAAATTACGTGTACGATTACGTTTATATGACGGCGGACACCTACGTCGCCCTGTTCGACGAGCCGGTGACGTGGAACCGTTTTATGGCTTGCTGTACAGGCGGCCGGGCTGCACAGCAGCAGGTCGGCGCCGCGCTGCTGCGCACCGGCAATGTCAGTGCCGTGACCTTTACAGCCGCTATGCAGGACAGTTTTGCAGACGTGGTCAAAAATATGAACTATATTGTGGCGGTGCTGATCCTGTCGGCCGGGCTGCTGGCGCTGGTCGTGCTGTATAACCTGATCAATATCAACCTCACCGAGCGCCGCAAGGAGATTGCGACCCTGAGCGTGCTGGGCTTTTCCGGGCGGGAAACAGGCACCTATATTTTCCGGGAGATTGCGCTGCTGAGCGTGCTGGGCACGATGGCCGGGCTGTTTTTCGGCATTTTCCTGCACGCCTACGTCGTGCGTACCGCTGAGGTGGACGTGGTGATGTTTGCCCGCACGATCGAGCCGCTGAGCTATCTTTTCTCGGCGCTGATCACCTTTTTGTTCACCGCCCTTGTATGCCTGATGATGTACCCGAAGATCAAACGGGTCGATATGGTAGAATCCATGAAAGCGGGGGAATGAGATGGAAGGATGGATCGCCGCCGGGTGCGGCGTTGTCGGTGTTGTACTGCTGTTGATCCTGCTGCTGCGGCCGCAGCAGGGCGCGCGGCAGATCGCCGAGGCGGAACGCCGGCTGACGGAACAGTCCCGGCAGGACCGGAAGGAAACGCTCGCGGCTCTGCAGAATCTGCAGGCGCAGCTGGGCCGCTTTCAGGCGGAATCGCTGCGTCAGACAGGCGAGGAGCGGGACAAACTGTACCGCTCGCTGGCGGAGCAATCACAAAAAATGAGCGACACTCTCGCGAGCGCGGTGGAAAAGCTGCAGCAAAGCAATGAGCAAAAGCTCGAGCAGATGCGCCAGACGGTGGACGAAAAGCTCACGGCGACCCTCACGCAGCGGCTTGACAGCAGCTTCAAAACAGTCGGCGAGCAGTTGAGCAACGTCTACCGTTCGCTGGGCGAGATGAAGGAACTGGCCGGCGGCGTGAGCGACCTGCAGCGGGTGCTGACCAACGTCAAGGCACGCGGCACCTGGGCCGAGGTGCAGCTGGGCAATCTTTTGGAGCAGACCCTCACGCCGGACGAATATTTGCGCAACGTTTCCGTCAAAAATAACGGGGAGGCGGTAGAGTACGCAGTGCGCATCCCGTCCCGGGCGGACGACGGCACCTACGTGCTGCTGCCGATCGACTCCAAGTTCCCGCAGGAGGATTATCTGCGCCTGTGCGATGCGGCTGACCGGGCGGACAAAGCCGCCGTCGATGCGGCCGCCAAGGCGCTGGAAGCGGCGGTGCGCCGGCAGGCGCAGACCATTGCTTCGCTGTATATCAGCGTACCCGCGACGACTGATTTTGCCATTCTCTTTTTACCTACCGAGGGGCTGTATGCCGAAGTACTGCGCCGTCCCGGCCTGGCGGAAGAGGTGCAGAACAAGTACCGCGTGATGATCTGCGGGCCGACCACCATCACCGCTTTCCTCAACACGCTGCGCATGGGCTTCCGCACCATTGCGCTGGACAAACGGGCCGCCGAGGTGTGGCGGGTGCTGGGCGCCGCCCGGCAGCAGTATGAAAAGTTCGAAGCGGCGCTGGCCAAGGTCCGCCGCAAGATCGACGAGGCCGGCACCACCCTCGACGAGGCGCAGAAGCGCAACGGTCTCATCCGCCGCAAGCTCAACGGGGTGGACCGGGTGGACGGCGAACAGGCGCAGCATCTGCTTGCGCTCACGCCGGAGGAAGCCGGGACGGATGACGCCGACGATTGACCGGGAGCTTCCGGCCGCCTGTCGGGCGGGCACTCTGAACGTTTGAAAGGGGTACCATGATTAAAAAACTCTTCCGCCAAATGCTTTTAACGCAGATCCTGTCGTCGATGACGGTGCTGCTTTGCCTGCTGATCGACAGTATGGTGATCGGGCGCTTCCTTGGCGTGGATTCGATGACCGCCTACGGTTTGGCTGCGCCGATTTTGCTGGCTTTTTCCGCCCTCGGCAGCATGATATCGGCCGGTGTGCAGGTGCTGTGCGGGCAAACGATGGGCAGCGGGGACCGTGAGGGCGTCAACGCCTGCTTTACCGTATCCGTTGCCTTTGCCGCGGTGATCGCGGCGGTGGGGCTGATCGTTTGCTTGGCTTTCACCGGGCCGGTCTGCACCCTGCTCGGCGCCGGGGAACCCGTTGCCGGCAACGACGTGTTTTTCCACACGCGGGGCTATCTGCGCGGCTTTATCATCGGCGCGCCGGCTTTTCTGTTCGCGCAGATCATGGTCCCGTTTATGCAGATGTCCGGCCAGCGCATCCGGCTGATCGCGGCGGTGGGGCTGATGACGGCGACCGACGTCGCGTGCGACCTGCTGAGCGTGTTTGTGTTTCACGGCGGGATGTTCGGCATCGGCCTTGCGTCCAGTGTGAGCTATTACGCGGCGCTGGCGGTCGGCCTTGCCTATCTGTGCCGCCGTTCGAGCATCTTCCGCTTCCGCCGCTCGCTGCTCAAATGGAAAACGGGGCTCGATCTGCTGCGTTGCGGCGTGCCGACCATGGTCAACCAGCTCAGCCTGGTATTGCTGACCTTTGTGCTCAACAAACTGCTGCTCGAGGTGGGGCAGAACGTGGCGGTAGCAGCCTATTCCGTCATCTCTACGGTGGGGAACATTTGCTACTCTTTCAGCGGCGGCATCGCCTCCGTGGCGTTGATGCTTGCTTCGCTGCTGTATATGGATGAGGATAAAACCGGTCTGCGCGACCTGATGAGGACGATGCTCTTTTACGCGCTGACCGTCTGCGCGGCGGTCACCCTCGTCGTTGCGGCGGCGGCGCCCTGGCTGGTGCGCGTGTTCCTGGATAACGCTGCTGCGGAACAGATGGCGGGCATCGGCCTGCGTCTGTTTGCGCTGTCGCTCGTGCCGTGCGCGGTCAATACGGCGCTGAAAAATTACTATCAGGGCGTGCAGCATACGGGATTGACGCAGTCGATTTCGGTGATGCAGAACTTTGTCTTTACGGCTTTATTCGCCTTTGTACTCAGTCGTTTTTTCAGTATGACCGGCATCTGGCTGAGCTTTTTGTGCGGGGAGGTCCTGACCGCGCTGGTCGTTTGGCTGATCGTATCGGTCCGGAACCGAAAGGCTGCCGTCACGCTCGACGGGTATGCGTTGCTCCCGCCGGATTTCGGCGTGCGGGACGGCGATCTGTTTGAGCGCCAGATCCGCAGCGCGGCGGACGTGACGGCCGTTGCCGGGCAGATGACGCAGTTCTGCCAGCTGCACGGGCGGGATCCCAGGCAATCCGCCGCCATCGGACGCTGCCTGGAAGAGCTGGGGGCCGATATCATGCGGCACGGCTTTGCCGGGCAAGATAAGGATGATTGCCTGATCGACGTGCGGCTGATGCTCAAGCCGGGGGAGACGGTTCTGCGCATCCGTGACAACGGCGTCGATTTTGATCCCGTCCAATATACGCAGCAGCACCGGCAGGACCCGGCGGACAGCCGCCGCGGTATCCGCACCGTGATGGGGATGGTCAAAAAGGCCCGGTACGTCAATTCCATGGGGCTGAACAACCTGACCCTGATCCTGTAAACGCCCTTCCGCAAAAAAACAAGCGCTTCCGGTATGCCGGAAGCGCTTTTTTGCCTGTGGTCAGCCTTTCACCCGGAACGAGTTGCAGTCGACGCACTGCGGTACGGTAGGATCCGCTTCGTGGGTGCCGATTTCGACGTGGTCGAGAGAGCAGTAGTTGCAGGAGCAGCAGTGGTGGGCGCATTGAGTGACCGTGCAATGGATCGCGCGGTTTTCGCAGTTGGTGTTGTCCATACTTGTATTCCTCCTTTCCGTGACGATAGTCTGCCCGTTTCTGCCGCGAGTATGCGGCGCGCTGCGTGCGGCATGATTTCTTTTTTTGCCGCATATGGTAGGGCAAAGGAGGGGATATATATGACGTCCGGTGTCATCAAAGCCGGCGCGGCGCTGGCAGCGGCTGCCGCGCTGTCAATATGCTGCCTGGTAGCCCGGCAGCCGGCGGCGCCCGCGGCAGCCGATACCGTCAGCAACTGGGGCCTGAGTTTTCGGGAAAACGGCAAGCCGCCGGTCGGCAACGCGTCCGGCGCGTATCTGGCACAGTATCACGCCCGGTATCTGGCCGATACCGAGGAGAAGATTCTGTACCTGACCTTTGACGCGGGGTATGAAAACGGCCATACCGCCGCCATTCTCGATACCCTCGGCAAGCATCAGGTCAGCGCCTGCTTCTTTGTCGTGGGGCATTATGTGGAATCGGCGCCGGAGCTGGTGTGCCGCATGGTGCAGGAGGGGCACGTGGTGGGCAACCACACCTGGTCTCACCCGGATATGTCGGCCATCGAGGAGCCGGAGGCCTTTGCCGCCGAGCTGCAAAAGCTGGAAGACGCCTACCGGGAACTGACCGGGCAGCAGATGGTCAAACTGTACCGGCCGCCGCAGGGCAAATGCAGCGCCGCCAACCTGGCCATGGCAAAGGATCTGGGCTATACCACCGTGTTCTGGAGCCTTGCGTACGTCGATTGGTATACCGACAAGCAGCCCACCCGTGATACGGCGCTGCAGAAGCTGGTGCCGCGCATCCACCCGGGCGCTGTGGTGCTGCTGCACAGCACCTCCGCGACCAATGCGGCCGTGCTCGACGAGGTGCTGACCAAATGGGAGGCGCTGGGTTACACCTTCGGCGATCCGCACGATCTGCTCTTCCGCTGACCGGTCAGGCCCGCCCGGCATATACTGTCGGCAGGGAGGGGATGCCGATGAAGATCGCGGGAACGGTATTGCTGCTGCTGTTGGCCCTGTACGGGCTGATCCGGCTGCTGCTGGGGCTGTGCGTGCGCTGCCTGGGCGGGCGGCATCAGGGTATCTGGCTGCTGCCGCTGCACGGCCACATGGAGGACGTGGAGCTGCATCTGCGCTTTGCCCGGCTGGTCAACCTGTGCGGTGCGCGGCCGGAGGTCCTGCCGGTGGACGCCGGGCTCGATCCCGAGAGCGGGACGCTGGCCCGGCAGGCGGAACGGTGTTGTCACGTACGGCTGCTTTCGGTCGGCGAGGCGGAAAAACTTTTACAAAGCAGTTTACATCCGGATCAATCGTTGTTATAATAAAAAGGGATAGAATATATGTTCGCCGAAAGGGAACGTCGTATGCAGCAGAAGGAACAGATCAGCGGATGCGTCGAAAGGATCGTTTTCCGCAATGAAGAAAACGGGTGGACGGTGCTGGACCTGCAAAGGGATGACGGCACCGTCTGTAAAGCGGTGGGTGTCATGCCCCTGGTGTACCCGGGCCTGATGCTGCAGGCGTACGGAGCGTTTACCGAGCATCCTTCTTTCGGCGAGCAATTTCAGGTGGAACGGTACGAGCAATCGCTGCCGTCGACGGTGCCCGCCATCCTGCGGTATCTGGCGTCGGGCGCCGTGAAGGGCGTCGGGCTGTCGCTGGCGGCCCGCATCGTGCAGAAGTTCGGGGCGGACAGCCTGCGTATTCTGGAGGAGGATCCGCTTCAGCTGGCGAAAATCCGCGGCATCACGGAAGAAAAGGCCCGCAAAATAGGGGAGGCCTTTTCCCGGCAAAAGACGCTGCGGGAACTCATAGCCTTTTTTGCCGTTTACGCCATTCCGGCCACGGCGGCCGTTTCACTGTATCAGCAATACGGGGCGCTGGCCCTTTCCGCCGTGCGCAGCGATCCGTACCAGCTGTGCGTCGGCCGGCAGACGGTATCCTTTGAACAGGCCGACCGCATCGGCGAGGATATGGGGTACGCCGTCGACGACAGGCGGCGGGTGCAGGCCGGCGTGCTGTACGTGTTACAGCATAATCTGGATAACGGACATACCTGCCTGCCGGCGGACCGGCTGCTGCCTACGGCGGCCGCCATGCTCGGGGTCGATCCGCAGGCGGCACAGGACGCGGCCGAACGGCTGCAGGAGCAGCGGAAGATCGTTTGCCGGCCAACCGACGGCGGCCTGATGATCCATTTGCCCGAACTCTATGAGGCGGAGCTGACCATTGCGCGCGAACTGAAAAGCCGCGCGGCCGTGCCGGCCGCCTCGCCCGCGGCGGTGCAGAAACAGCTGCACAGGCTGGAAAAGCAGAGCGGGCTGACCTATCACGAAAAACAGCGGCAGGCGATCCTCAGCGCGGCCTGCCATCGCGTGTTTATTCTGACCGGCGGGCCCGGCACCGGCAAGACGACGACCCTGAGGGGAATCGTCCGGCTGATGGAAAATATGGGCGAAAAAGTGGCCCTGGCGGCGCCGACGGGCCGCGCGGCCAAACGGATCACCGAATTGACCGGGCATGAAGCCAAAACGCTGCACCGTCTGCTGGAGGCTCAGTTCGGCGACGGGGAGCGGCTTCGCTTCCTGCGGGACGGTTCCAACCCCGTCGACGCGGATACCCTGATCATCGACGAGGCCTCGATGGTGGACGTCGTGCTGCTCAGCCGCACGCTGGTTGCCCTGCGGCCCTATACCCGGGTCATCCTTGTGGGCGACGCCGATCAGCTGCCTTCCGTCGGGCCGGGCAGCGTGCTGCTCGACGCCCTGCAAAGCGGTATCATCCCTGCCGTACAGTTGACAGAGGTGTTCCGGCAGGCGTTCGAAAGCAGCATCGTTTCCAACGCGCACCGTATCCTTTGCGGGCAGGAGCCGGCGTATTGTTCCAAAACGGGGGATTTTTTTCTTATTCCCACCCGCGGTGAGGAGGAAACGGTGCAGACCGTGGTGGATCTTTGTACCCGCCGTCTGCCGGACCGGTACGGTTTTACCGTATTCGAAGGGCTGCAGGTGCTTTGTCCGGGGCGTCGCGGCGGCGTGAGCACTGCCCGGCTGAACCGCGCGCTGCAGCAGGCCGTCAACCCCGCGGCGGAGGACAAGCCTTCCGTCACGCTCGACGGCGATACGGTCATTTATCCCGGCGATAAAGTCATCCAGACCCGCAACAATTACGATATTCCCTGGACGCGGGACAATGGGGAAAACGGCAGCGGCGTGCTCAACGGCGACATCGGCGTGCTCATCGGCAACCATTCCGGGCGGGAGGTCGTCACCGTCCGGTATGACGACCGGGTGGCGGAATACACCGCCGCCGACCTACGGGACCTGGACCCCGCCTATGCCGTGACGGTGCACAAAAGTCAGGGCAGCGAGTTTGAGGCAGTCGTCCTGCCGCTGCTGCACGTGCCGGACAAGCTTTGTTACCGCAATTTGCTGTATACCGCCGTCACACGGGCACGGCAGCTGCTGATCGTGGTCGGTTCGGGCGAAACGGTGCGCCGCATGGTGCAGAACGCCCGCCGCGTCCGCCGTTATACCGCGCTGGCTGATCTGCTGCGGCAGGAGGCGGAACCGTGAGCGGGACGGCGCGTCTGCTGCGCTTTCTGTATCCTGTCCGCTGCGCCGCCTGCGGTGCCGTCATCCCGCCGAACGACGGCGGTTTTTGCCCTGCCTGCGCGGCAGATCTGGCGGTGCCGGCGGCGCCGCTGTGTCCGCTTTGCGGGCAGAACCGGAAACAATGCACCTGCGGCAAAGGCGAGCGGTATTACGTCCGCTGCGTGGCGCCGTTTTATTACGAAGGGGCGGCCCGTGCCGCCGTGATCCGCCTGAAAAGCCGGCGCAGCCGGCAGGCCGCGCAAACGCTGGCCTGCTATATGTTCCGTACGTTGCAGCGGCGGCTGCCGCGGGTCCCTTTTGACGCCGTGGTGCCGCTTCCGCTCTCGCGCAGGCGGCTGAAACAGCGCGGCTATAACCAGAGCCAATGGCTGGCGGAATTGCTTGCCGGGTTGTTGGGTCTGCCGCTGCTGCCCGCCCTGGTCCGGCCGGATACGGCGGTGGAATGGCAGCAGAAACAGCTGCCCGCGGCGCTGCGGCGCGGCAACCTGCTCGGTGCGTTCGAAGTGCCTGAGCCGCAGCTGGTCAAGGGCAAGGTGCTGTTGCTGGTGAACGACGTGATCACGACCGGCGCCACCTTCAACGAATGCGCCAAGATGCTCCGGCTGGCCGGCGCCAAAAGCGTTTACTGCGCCGCGGCGGCGACAGATACGTATAAAGCAGAGAAGGACACGCACAGGAAAGAGAAGGATTCGTCATGATACACTTGGGCATCTCCCTCGGCACTTCGCAGGTGGTCATCGCCTCCGCGGAGGAGGGCATTTTGCTGCAAAAGCCGTCGGTCGTCGCCGTCAACCGGAACAACCGCATGGTCGCCTGCGGCCGGGAAGCGTACGATATGCTCGGGCGTGCGCCGGGGTCTCTGCGCGTTGTGCAGCCGATCCGCGGCGGCATTGTGACAGAGTTTGATCTGGCGGCCAAAATGCTGCGCCGGTATATCCGGCAGATCTGCTCCTACCGTCTGTTCAAGCCGCTGGCCGCCGTCGCCGTGCCATCTCATCTGACCGAGGTGGAGCAGCGCTCCATTGCGCAGGCGGCGCAGGACGTTAACCTGCGCGGCGTGACGCTGGTACATAAGGCGATGGCCGCCGCCGTCGGCGCCGGGCTCGACATCGCCTCGCCACACGGATGCCTGATGGTGGATATCGGCGCCGGCACGGCCGATGCTGCGGTGTTGTCGATGCAGGGCGTGGTGACAGGAGGGTCCCGCCGCACGGGCGGCGACGCGATTGACGAGAGCATCGTGCGCTATATGCGCGGCAAATACAACGTGATCATCGGCCCGCTGACGGCCGAACAGGTCAAGAAAAAGGTCGGCACGGCGCTGCCCCGGGCGCAGGACGTGACCGTGCAGGTGCCCGGCCGCGATGCGCAGACCGGGCTGCCGGTGCGCCGGACGGTCGGCGGCAACGAGCTGGTCGGCACCGTCGGCGAGGTGCTGCAGCAGGTCGCCGATGTGGTCCTGCACGTGCTGGAAAATACGCCGCCGGAGCTGGCGGCCGATATTTACGCCGGCGGCGTCTGTTTTTCCGGCGGGCAGGCGCAGCTGCCCGGGCTGATCGAATATTTCGAGCGGCTGCTGGGCATCCCGTGCCGGCTGGCGCCCCATCCGGAGCAATGCACCGCCATCGGCGTGGCGGCGCTGCTCGCGGGCGACAGATCGCGCAGCGGGCACGGCACCGTTACGCCGTCGCCCTTTGCACAAAAGTATAAGGTAGAATAAAAGGCCGCTGCCCGAAACAGCGGCCTTTGTGTTTTTATATCACCCATCGATCCAGGCGTTGGTATACAACGTGCCGCACGGCAGCGGCCTTGGCAGCATCAACGCATACAGATCATCCGCCCGGCTTTCCAGTGCGAACAACTGCGCGGCAGCGGGCCCGAGCGTATCCGCCTTGCCCGCCCGGGTGATCTGCGGCAGCGCGCCGTGCCGCGCGGCGGAGAGGATCTCCCGCCCGCGTTCGTTTGCGCCCAGTACGTGCAGATAGGGCGGCGGCGTCTTTTCCCACCCGGCCGGAACGTCCAGAAACGCCGCCCATAATAACCGCCGGATGCGGGAGAGGGGATACCGCCTTGTTTTGAGCTGCTCGGTCAGCTCATCCATCGTCCCGGCCTTGCGGGCCGCCGCGATCAGCCTGTTTTCAAGCCCTTCCGATACGCCCGGCAGGGCGGCGGCCTGCTGCGGCGTCATCGTGCGCAGTTTGGCCAGCACGGCCAGGTCCAGCCGCGCTTCGTCGGCCGGTGCGCGCCCGTCCCGCAGCGCCTGCTCCCATACGGGGACGCAGGCCGGCGGCAGATAAGGATAGGCGTTCTGCGGCCGCCCCTGCCGCAGGATGCGGCGCAGATACCCCGCGCTGGCAAAGATACCCGCGGGCACCGGCGCGTCGTGCGCGGGGCCGGTGCGCGGCACGGTAAAGGCCCGTATCGGCGCGCCGATACGGCGGATTGCTTGCAGATAAGCGATGCCCAGCAGATTATTCGGGCTGTCCAGCAGCTGCGCGGCGGCAGGGCTGAGCGCTTCCGCCAGCGCTTTTTGCACCGCTTCGGCATAGGTGATCCCCTGCGACAGCCGATAGTGCAGCAGGGTGCGGAAGGCGTCGCTCTCCATGGCGTCGGCGGCTTTTTGCAGCGGCTCGACGGCGCCGCACTCGCTGCCGAAGCTCAACACCTCCACGCAGCCGAGCCCGTGCAGCAGCGACACGGCGCCGAAGGCAAACCCCTCCGCCGAGGAGAGGGCGTAGGGCAGCGGCAGTTCTACCACCAGGTCGACGCCGCCTGCCAGCGCGGCGCGCACGCGGTCCTGCTTGGGCAGCACGGCCGCTTCGCCCCGCTGGGTAAAGTTGCCGCTCATCACTGCGACAACGTGGGTCGCACCGCACGCGCCCTGCGGATCCTTCGTCTTTTCGATTTGCCAGGCGTGCCCGTTGTGGAACGGATTGTATTCGGCGATAATGCCCGCAATTTTCATAAAAAACGCTCCTTTTGCAAAAAGGCCCTTGCAAAATCACTTCTTTTATATTATTATATTATACAAGATATTTTGCCATATTTCAATAGTGCGGAGGAATAGTATGAAAATCCTGGTGATCAACGCCGGCAGCTCTTCCATCAAATATCAGCTGTTCGACATGGAAACGGAACACGTCATTGCCAAAGGTATGTGCGACCGGATCGGCATCGCGGGGGGCAATTTCAAGCTCAAAGCGCCCGGCCGTGAGGATTATAAGATCGACATCCAGATGGCCAACCACAAAGAAGCGGTCAAGCTGGTGCTGGATACCCTGGTATCCAAAGAGCACGGCGTGATCTCCGATTTGAAGGAGATCTCGGCCGTCGGCCACCGCGTGCTGCACGGCGGGGAAAAGTTCTCCGGCGCCGTCCTCGTGGACGACAGCGTCATCGAAGCCATTACCGAATGCTGCGAGCTCGGGCCGCTGCATAACCCGCATAACCTGACCGGTATCCGCGCCTGCGAGGCGATGATGCCCAACGTGCCGCAGGTCGCCGTGTTTGACACCGGCTTCCATCAGACGATGCCGGACTACGTATACCTGTACGCGCTGCCGTACGAGTATTATGAGAAGTATAAGATCCGCCGCTACGGCTTCCACGGTACGTCGCACCGCTACGTATCCATGCGCGCGGCCGCCATGCTCGGCCGGCAGGACCTCAAACTGGTCACCTGCCACCTGGGCAACGGCTCTTCCATCTCCGCCGTGATGAACGGCAAGTGCTTTGATACCACCATGGGTCTGACCCCGTTGGAGGGCATCATCATGGGTACCCGCTGCGGTTCCATCGACCCGGCCATCGTCCCGCTGATCATGAAGAAGGAACACCTCACGCCCGACGAGATGGACGTCGTGATGAACAAAAAGTCCGGCATCCTGGGCGTCACGCAGGTCACCAGCGACAACCGCGATATCGAGCAGGGCGCCAAAGAGGGCAACGTGCGCTATCAGCTGGTCGAAAGTATGCTCTGCCATCAGCTGGTCAAATACATCGGCGGGTTCGCCGCTGCGATGGGCGGGCTGGACGCCGTTGTGTTCACCGGCGGCATCGGGGAGAACAACCCGCAGTACCGCACCCGCATTGCCGACAAGCTGGCCTTTATGGGCGTGAAGATCGACGAGGAAAAGAACCAGAAGGCCAAACACACCAGCGAGGAGTTTGATCTCTCCACGCCGGACGCCAAGGTCAAGATGCTGATGATCCCCACCAACGAGGAACTGATGATCGCCCGCGACACCAAGGCGCTCGTCGAAGGCTGATCCGTTTATCCTTTGCTCCTGAGAGGGCGGTGCTTCGGGCACCGTCCTCTTTTTCTTTTATTACGGAGCGGTTTGATTTTACGAAAAAGGACGTCCTTTTTCCTCCTTTTCGAAATATTTGAAATAACAGTTGATTTTTTTTGGAAAATATGGTATGATTTTTGCAACAAAGGGGGGCGGGTGTCCCCAAGAGAGGAAGGAGAATACTGTCATGAAAAAAGTTTTATCCCTGCTGGCGGTCGGCGCCATGCTGTTGGCCTGCTTTGCCTTTACGGCGGCAGCGGAAGACGGCGTTGTCTGGCTGACTCCCGAGTTTGGTGACAGCAACGCGTCCACCCTCGGCCCGCGCTGGCTCAAACACGACGAGATCGAAGTAACAGCCGGAGAAGGCAATGACATCGTGGTCACTAACACGGCCGAAGGCGCAAACTTGCGCAGCATCTGGGCCTGGCCGGAGAGCGAATCGGAAGATTATCACTTCTTCCTGTATGAAGTGGTTTCCTCCGGTGAAGGCGCGCGGATCAGCGTGTCGAACAACCTTTCGGGCAAAGGCGATCAGGTCGATCTGGACATCACCCCGGGCGAGCACTGCGTGTGCATTGCCGACCTCGTGGCGGACTTTGACTCGCTCGGTTGGCACTATGTAGCCGTCTATCCGGGCCCGAACGGCACCATCACCTTCAGAGCCCGCGCTTCGGAGACCGATGAAAACGGCAACATCTACGTCAAACCCACCCAGCCCCCGGTTCCGGACGGCGATACGGCGCACATGATCCGCTACAATCTGCCGGCGTATACCGAGGACCACGTGGAAGAGGACACCGGCTTCAGCTGGCTCATGAGCGTGGACGGCAACGGCAACTGCAACGTGGATTGCAAGCCGGGCGCCGACGGCAAGGGCTTTGTGATGAAACGTGCCGACGGTGCGGATGCGGCCGCCGTCAACATCGCGTGGGTCGTTCCGTATGAGCAGCTGGCGCAGACGCCGTACCTGATCCTTGAATTCGGAAACGAAGGTCGCCCGGACGAAGGCCCGCAGGTCGCCATTTACTCCTACTGGGAGCACGTGGTCGGCAGTCTGGCCGTGTTTGACGGCATGGGCCTCAAGTATCACGGCGCCAACGGCTTCAACGGCGTCAACGCCTTCAACCTGAAGTATGCGGTAGACGGCGTGAGGGAAGACCTGCACGGGGAAGACGGCATCGCCATCATCGTCGGGCTGGATCTGAGCTCGGCCCGTACCGACGGTACCGTGCTGGACGACCTGATCGTCAAGGACGCCTACCTGATGGGTTGGGAAGACGGGTACGCCGGCACCGGCCTGTTTACCGAGATGGGCAATGAACCCGCCCCGACCGATCCGACCACTCCGGGTACCCAGAGCGGCACGCCCACCAACCCGACCGACAAACCGGCCGACGGCGGGGAGAGCAAAGGCTCCTTCCCGTGGGTGTGGGTCTGCGTGGCAGCCGGCGTCGTGGTGATCGCCGTGGCCGTCGTGATCGTCATCAAAACGAAGAAGAAATAACCTTCCGCACAGCAAAAGCCCTCCGTTTAACGGAGGGCTTTTTGCTGTTATTCGTGTTCGTGCGGCGGCTGTTCCAGAATCTCTTCCCGGTCGCGGAAGAAAAGGGAAATGCACCAGATCCCTGCCAAAGCCACCAATGTGTAGATGACCCGGCTGACGATGCCGTCCTGCCCGCCGAAGGCCCAGGCCACGATGTCAAACTGAAACAGTCCCACGCTGCCCCAGTTGATGGCTCCGATAACGGTCAGGGCCAGTGCGATGCGATCCATGATCATGTTTTCCACTCCTTTTTTCCGGATTGCATCGGTAGTATGCCGCCGGATTTTTCAAAATATACGGATACGGCCGAAAATCATTTCATATAATGGAAAAAAAGGGGGCGGCGGCATGAAGGATACGGGCCGCAAACGGCTTTTCTGGGGCCTGTTGATCGGGTTTGCCGCGCTGGCGCCGGGTATCAGCGGCGGCGCCATTGCGGTATGCTGCGGGCTGTACGGGCAGGCGGTGCAGCGCCTCGGCGCGCTCCGGCAGGATCCGCTCGGCAGCCTGCGCTGGCTGTTGCCGTTGGGCGTCGGCGGCGTGGCCGGCGCGGCGATGTGTACCGGGGTCCTGGCCGGCTTTTTTACCCGTTTTCAGGCCGAAACGGTGGCGGTGCT
>JAFWVC010000054.1 GCA_017518415.1 Clostridia bacterium | reverse complement strand
GGAGGGCAGCACAGTCCACATGACGTCCGGCAACCTCACGGACTACGGGGACGGGTACAGCGCCGGATACGGGGCCGGATGGAACGCCGCGGTCGCGCTGATTACGCGGGACGGCAATACGATCAAAGGTCCGAAAAAGGACAAGGCCCTCGCCACGTCCGACCGAACTGAGACTAAGTTTACCGCGACTTATGTAACATCGAGCTACAGCTACACAGGATCCAGTTATACAGCATCATCGCACGGCTATTCCCCGTCCAGCTATCATAAGGAAACACACGCCTATGTCGCGTCAAGCTCCAGCTTTTCGCAGGCGACCTGTAAAACCAACGGAACGAACCATACCAAATATTACTATAACGGCAATTTCAGCGGCAGCGTGGAGTATAACCCGGCAAGCTACAGCTATACCCCGTCCTCGCACAGCTATTCCCAGTCCAGCTATACCGCGTCATGGGACAGCTATACCCCATCCAGCTATACCCCAGAAACAGTCAGCTATACACCGTCCAGCCTGACATGGTCGTAAAAAAAGGAGGAGAACATGACAATCAGGGAAGTGCTCAGTATCGACGCCCAGGCGCTTGAGGAGCTGCGGATCCCGATCCGGGAGGCAGAAACCTGCAGAGTGATCGCCGGCGTGGTCCAAGATCTCAAAAACTGCGTCGAATACATCAACCGCATGGAGCAGGAGGCGAAACAGGAACAGGAACCGCAGGAAGAACCGAAACAGGAACAGACCACGGATCCGGAAGATAAGCCGGAAGAAGCCGCCGAACGTGAGGAGGGAGCATACGAATGACAAGCGCTCAGATGTACGAGCTGGCCCGGGACGCCATCGCCCAGGCCGCGCAGGTGAATCCGAATGAGGTGGAAATCCTCTGGGTCGGCGGCGTCATGGAAAACCGGCGCGCCGTCGCCTGGTGCGGCGGGGCGCTATATGCCGTGAGCCATAACCCCGTCACCGGGGAGACCCATGTCGACAAATACGAAAAGGTGACCGGGAACGCTCCGGCCTGATTTTGGGAGGCGGTGGGATCATGTTTGAGGTGGACAGCAATACGAAGAAAATCACCATGCACCGGGGAGATACCGGATCCGTCACGTTTACCGCTACCGGTTTTGACTGGAGCGAGGTGACCGCAAAAGCCGTTTTCACGATGAAAAAGAAGGACCAGACCATCAAGGAAGTCGTTTCCGACCTGCCCGCCAGCGGCGTGTTTACGGTCGAATTTGAAAACGAGGACACCGATTTCCTCCAGCCCGGCGTCTATGAGTACGACGTGCGGGTGGTTATTGATCCCGTCCTCGACGGCAACGGCAAAATTACCGACGGCACCGTCGTCCGGACTCCGTGGGATCCCATCCCCGTCGAGATCCGGCGCACCGTCGGCCAGATATAAGGAGGGGCGAAAATGTCTGATCAGGTTTATAACCTGGATTTTGACGTCTCCGGCGGCGGGGGCAGCCTCGGCATGGACGTCAGCCGCGGCGCCGGGACGCTCGACCTCACCGTCAGCGTCGGCGGCGATATTTCCGCCATCCTGGCCGAAAAATGGGCCGTCGGCAAGGCCCGCGGCGTGCCCGTGCCGGAGACCGACATCACCTACGAAAACAACGCCAAATGGTACGCCGAGGACATGGCCCGGATCATGAACAACGTCCGGATCATCTGCTACGCCGTGTGCGAAACCGCCGGTAACGTACAGGTCAAAACCGTGACCGTCGACAATTACCGGCTCACCGTCGGCAGCTGGGTCGTCGTGCGGTTTATGAACAACAACACCGTGCTCGCCGCCAAGCTCGACGTCAGCGGCACCGGCGCCCGGTGGATGAAATACAATAACCGCACCCTCGGCAAGGCCGACCTCAACACGCGGCAGACCTACCTGTTCATCTACGACGGGACCGACTACCAGCTGGTCGGCATGACCGAGATCGGCCGCGTCAGCGGGCAGCCCATCGGATACAAAAGCATCGGATTCGGCGACGACGTCGAGGCCTCCGGATCCTTCACCGCCGCTTTCGGCAAACAGACCCGGGCCAGGGATCAGTACGCCGCCGCCCTCGGCGTCGCCAACCACGACACCCGCGGAGACGACTACGACCGGACCCGGAGCTATGCCACCGGGGACATCGTGCGCGTGCCGGACGGATACGAATTCAGCGACGGAACCGCCCTGATGATCTACGGGGAGTGGTATTTCCAGGCGAAAACGGCCGTGCCCGCCGGACAGGAGCCCGTCAATGACGCCGGATCCGTCAATACCACCTACTGGAAACGGATCCCCAAGCTGCTGCTGACCGTCGGCAACGGACAGGACGAGGACAGCATCGACGAGCTCGAGCCCGGCGTCGATTATCCCGTGCGGCGGAACGCCATGGGGCTCGATGAGCAGGGCAACGCCTATTTCGACGGCGACGTGTACGTCAACAGCGACGCCCGCAGCACCAGCGGCACCAGGCTGGTCAGCCGCAGCGAGCTCGACGCCCTGGTCGGACACAACAGCGGAATCGCCACCCTCGACAGCAGCGGACATGTGCCCGCCGCGCAGCTGCCCAGCTATGTGGACGACGTCGTCGAGTACGCCAGTGCCGCGGCTTTCCCCGCCACCGGCGAAACCGGGAAAATCTACGTCGCCCTGGACACCGGGAAAGTTTACCGGTGGGCCGGGACAACCTACGCCGTGATCTCGGACTACGTGCATCCCGCATATACCGCCCGGACCGGCAAACCGGCCGCGGATCAGACGCCCGCGTTCGGTGGGACCTTCACCGTCAGCCAGGTCGAGAGCGACGCGCAGGGTCACGTCACCGCCATGACCGACCGCACGATCACCTTCCCCAGCGCTGCCGCCACGGCCAGCGCCGCCGGACTCATGAGCGCCGCGGATAAGGCCAAGCTGGATCTGATCAGCGAAGGGGCCGCCGCCATCGACGACACCGCCGGCGCCGGCGACGACGACGTCACCTGGAGCGCCGACAAGCTCGTCGACGAGGCTTTCTGCATCGAAACCGGGGTGATTTCCAGCCTGCCGATGACCATCACCGACAGCCGGATCACCGAGGAGTGCACCGTCGAGGATTTCGTCCCCGACGAGCGTGTCGACCTGGGATGGGTCACCGAGGACGGAAGGCTCATTCTGTATGGCAGCCTGCCCTCCGGCACCACCATGAGCAGCAAAAAGCTCCGCGTGCACCGGGTGCACGGCCTCACCAGCGACCTGCGGACTGTAACGCTGCGGGAGGTCGTCTCCAGCAGCGAAAACGGGAACTATCTCGTCGCCGAGGCGAAAAACCTCATCCCCGGCGTCCAGTATTCATTCCGGCTGTACAGCGTCGCCGGCGGCGTCGATACCTATGTCTACGGCATCGGCACAACTACGCATTATCCGAGTTACAATATGTGGTTCCAGCAGGCGCAGAGGGGACTGACCGACGGGACTGTCTACAAGGTTACCGTCGGGCCTACCGTCAGCCCGCAGGATATCAGCACCAGCAACACCGTCACGTTCGAGGCGGCGGATCTGACCCCTGAGGAGGTGAGCAGCTAATGGCACAGGGCATCGTAAGGAGCAAGAAAACCCGGGACGGCATCGCCGGAGCCCTGGCGTATCAGATCGGGGATCTTGAGGAGGATCAGTACCAGATCCGGCAGGAATGGCTCGCGCAGCATGCCGCTTTTGGGGATATGCAGGACGCGCTAGAGCAGGCAGGGCTGCGGGTGCTCAACAGGCCCAATCTGCTGAATCAGAACTGGTGGACCAACGGAACCGGCGTCGAGCATCCGGTCGTGTACGGGAAGGACGCACGGATCAGCGGGACCAGCTATCCGTATCTGTCCAGCTACAACAGCCCGACCGAAACCACCCAGACCACAGAGCCCACCGCCGAACAAAAGGCCGCAGCGACGTCCATCTGGGCCGTGGAGGAGAACGGCGTCACAACCTACCATATTTACGTCGATGACGACGATATCCGGGCCAGCGTCGCCAGTCTCGCAGCTGCTGACCAGATCAGCGAGACCGACGGCGAAACCTATGACAAGGCCATCCAGTTTGATATTACCGCCAATTCCGCCTACGGTAATATGGAGTGGCTGCTGTACTGTAATCCGTACAATACGCGGGTGTATGACCAGGGCACGGCGGTCGTC
>JAFWVC010000053.1 GCA_017518415.1 Clostridia bacterium | reverse complement strand
GGGATGGCTTTCAACGGTTGACCGATTTGGAGCATTTCCAAACCGCGCGTATTCTGCCAGATTGGACACATACTGTTACATTCTTGGGGACAATTCTGTTCCCCCTGGCATACAATTTTACCGTTTTGATCCCGCCACACAACAGAATCAATATTGTTTTTTTTCTTTTTCCCAAGCATCGTTAGTTCTCCTTTTTAAGCAAAAAAGCAACTGCTCTTTGTAAATAAAACGAATTTTATAAGTATCTATCCGGTAAATACTTCACAAAATCAGCGTATGCATCCTTTGAGTTACAGGCTTCGTCAAGTGCAGTAAGAAACGCTCCCAACTCTTTTCCTGTTTTGAGGAGTCCAATTTTGGGTTGTTTGATCAAAGCTTTCACCTGATCTCGAAACGCTGTCATATCTTGTACGTTTTTACTAATAGCCAGGCAGGAACAGCAAGATGGCATGCGAAGATCGATCTTTGAAATTGTGTTGACGGTAACCTTCGAAAGATACATCAGCTTTTCGATAGCTTTCAAGTATGGGCGGTCAGAATATGTTCCTATCCTTTGTCCAAGAAAATAAATCTCAGCAAGATACCCGGCAGACAGCAGCCAATCTAGGATCTCTCTCGGCGTTCCATACTTGATGCACAAAAAATCTTTTTCAACCATAATGCCGTCTCCATAGTATCGAAACAGTGTATAGATTTTTTCCTCGTCCATAGTGCTTACCTCCCAATAAGACATTTCCCGTCAAGTTCGTTGTTTTTGTGAATGAAAGAATTAAATGTGCTTATTATTCACAAAAGTCAAAAAGATTCTTTGTAGACAGGTCGCTCACTCGTCCACCGTTTCGCCGTCGTATACCATCACGGCGGGGCCGTCCATGGTCACCTGATACTCCCGGCTGACGGAAATATGCAGCGTGCCGCCGTCCAGTTCGACCGCCACGTCGGTATCAAACGGGCAATACCCGGCTGTGACCGCCGCCGCCACGCTGGCGCAGGCACCGGTGCCGCAGGCCATCGTCACGCCGCTGCCCCGCTCCCACACCCGCATGCGCAGCCGGTCGGGCGCGAGCACCTGCACAAACTCCACGTTCACGCCGCCCGGAAAGGCCTCGTGCCGCTCCAGCGCGGCGCCGAGCGTGGTCAGCGGCGCGTCGGCCGCGTTATCGGTAAAGATCACGGCGTGCGGGTTGCCCATCGAGGCAGGGTACAGGCGCACCGTCTGCCCGAGCGCCGTCACCGTCCGCGGCGCTTCGACGGAGGCCCGGCCCATATCGACGCGCACGCTGCGCACCTTGCCGTTTTCCACCGTCAGCGTCAGCGTTTTGATGCCGGACAGCGTTTCCACCTTCAGCACCGTTTTGTCGGTATACCCCTTGTCATACACGTATTTACCCACGCAGCGGATACCGTTGCCGCACATTTTGGCCTCGCTGCCGTCGGCGTTGAAAATGCGCATCTTAAAATCCGCCACGGCGGACGGAAGGATCCAGATCATCCCGTCGGACCCGGCGCCGAAATGCCGCTCCGACAGACGGATCGACAACCCGGCCGGATCGACCGGATCTTCCGCCGCATACACATACAGATAATCGTTGCCCAGGCCGTGCATTTTGGTAAATTGCAAAAGAATCCTCCCCTTCCGGCCCCGCGGTGCGGAGCTTTGTTACGATATACGTTATCATAGCATAAAAACCCGTTTTTTTCAAGACGTTTCCCATCCGGGGCCAAAAAAGATTTGTTGCGAAACAACCTCTATTATTTCCGATTCTTTTTCTCCCGGCTTATTGACTTGCCCGCGGAGAAAACATATAATTAATATGTAATTTTCAAAGGGATGGAGCGTATCATTATGCGGAAATGGAAGATTGCGCTGGCGGCGGTATCGGCATTTGCAGCCGCGGTTTCGGCACTGCTCATTTTTGTGGCAGTCCGGGAGCATTATCCGCAAAAGATATGGTCCAGGCTCGGGTTTGCCGAATACGTCAGCGACAACCGCTACGTCTATCAAAGCTGGGACACCTGCCTGGAACAGCTGGGTTATGATGCGGACGCGGTATTCATCGGCGATTCGCTGGTCAACATGATGAACTTTCAGCGGCATTTTCCGGGCCGGAAGATCGTCAACCTCGGCTGCAGCGGCGACACGCTGCTGAGTATCCTGCAGCGGTGCGGCATCATAACGCACCTGACGCCGGAAAAGATCTTTCTCGAAGGCGGCGTCAACAGTCTGGACGACCTGACGCCGGAAAAACTGGCCGCTCAATATGAACAGCTGCTGCAAACGGTGCGGGAACAAAACCCGTCCGCACAACTGTACGTGCACAGCATCCTGCCCATCTCCCCGTCGCAGCACAGCTGGCGGCTGACCAACGACGCCATCCGCCGTGCGAACGCTCTGCTGCGGCCACTGGCGCAGCAATACGGCGCCGTGTATATCGACCTGTATCCCCTGTACGAAAAAGACGGCGTGCTGAACCCGGATTATACAATAGACGGCCTGCACCTGAACGAGCAGGGCCGGGCGCTTTGGCTCAAAGCGCTGGAACCTTATCTGTAACTTTTTATTCCGTTGCGGCGCGCCTGACGGCGCGCCGCCGTTTTTTTACGCCTTCCCCGGCCGGGCGCTTTTTGATAGAGTTGCAATGATTGTCTGTATGTTGTGATTTTTCTCTGCCGCGATTCTTGCTTTTCCGCAACTTTCCTGCTATATTGAAACTAGCCGATACACGGGCTTACATTTGTAAAGGAAGGAGGATCTCCCGGCGCAATGAATCAATCAATCAAGGATCGCACTGATTGATCCTTTTGTCAATACCCTTTTCAAAAACTTACGGCTTTTGCGCGGCACGGCTGTTGCGCACGGGTCTGCCGCGTTTTTTGCACTTTGCGCAAAAGTTCGCAGAAAAATCTTGTTTCAGGAGGTTGTTGTATGAAAAAGACTCTTGCTATCCTGCTCGCCGCGTTGCTGTTCGTCAGCCTGACGGCCTGCGGCGGCGGCACCACCACCTCGACGCCGACCGACTCCGCGCCGGATTCGACGCCGGCCTCCAACCCCGCTTCCGGTGATCCGGTCTCCGAGCCGGCGGGCGAGTTCGAACTGCCCGGCAGTTATGACTTCGGCGGCGAAGAGCTCATCATCAAAAACTTCGGCGGCCGCTACGGCTTCCAGAAGCCCGGCGGCGGCGAGATCAGCGACATGGAGATCCGCTGGAAGTCCGCCGTGGAAGAGGCCTACCACTGCAAACTCGTGCTGGAAACGCTGATCCCCAACGACACGCAGAACTCGCTGGTCACCCGCATTCTGGCCGGTGAAAAGGTAGCGGACGTCATCGCCTGCCACCGGCTCGACGTGGAAAAGATGCGCATTTCCGGTTCCCTGCTGAAAGACCTGGCCAGCCAGGAGATCAAGGACCTGGGCCTCGACCTGACCGACCCGATCTGGAACGCCACGCTGACCGACGCGCTGACCTACAACGGCAAAACCTACGGTACCTACCCGTCGCGGCCGGATATCGAGTGCGGCTGCCTGTGCTTCAACAAGGATATGCTCAACCAGCTCGGCCTGCCGGATCCGTATCAGTATGTGGCGACCAAAGAATGGACCTATGACAAGTTCATCGAGTACTGCCAGGCCGCGACCAAAAACGGCAACTACGGCTTTGCCTATGACAACGATTCGCTCATGACCCTGTTCCACAACAACGGCGGCATGCAGAACATCAGCAAACTGCCTGACGGCCGGATGCAGTACACCGCTTACAACGCGGAGAACGTTGCGACCATTTTCTATCTGAAGGAAAAACTGGTCGATGCCAAGCTGACGCCGCCCGAAATGGGCATCCTTGACCTGCACAACATGTTCAAAGAGGGCAAGTTGCTGTTCATGAGCGGTCCCGACACATACTACTGGGCCGAAGACAAATGGGGTTCCTGCGACTTTGACGTGGGCTTTTTGCCGATGCCCATCGGCCCGAACGGGGACGACTACTCCTACGTACTGCGCCAGTGGCCGATTTGCTTCTGCATTTCCGCCACCAACGACGACCCGGAAATGGCCGTCGCCTTCCTGAACGCCTACCTGGCGTATGAAAAGGTGTCCGCTCCGCTGCGCGAACAAATCATTCGGGACGATTGGTTCGGCAACGACGAGCAGGGGTACGAGGTGTACCAGATGCTCCGGACCAAAGAGTATTATGACTGGGACATCTATGACCTCGGTTTCCTGGACATCATGTACCAGCCGACGGCGGTATTCATCCACACGGAAGAGAGCGTGCAGGCGACGATGGAAGCCAACGCGACCCGCTTCGAGAAGATGGTTGACGACATCTACAACAAGAATTATAATCCCTGACACCGTGCGGCGCATGCCGCGGAACAAACAAAAACAGAAGAGCACGACCCCGCCGGGCCGTGCTCTTTTATTTACAGCGGTGCGCTTATTTTTTGAACTTGCGCCACAGCAAAACCGTAGCGGCCGCCACCAGCGCCGCGCCGGCCGCGCCGAGCGAGATCCACAGCCACAGCAGGCTGCCGCCGTTTTCGGCGGCCGGCCGGCTGCCGGTCGGCTGCGTCTGCCCATCGACGGCCTGCCCGCAGACGGTGCATGTGCCGTCCTGCCCGGGCAGGTGCGCCACCGGCGGGTACGTGCACTTCACCGTGGCGACGCCGTCCTTGATCTCCGTAACCTTGACGTCCGGACAGCCTTCGACCATCGCCGTGACCTCGGCGGCGAAAACGTACCCGTCCGTCGTGCGCACCACGATCGTCGCCACGTAACTCTCGCCGCAAACGAAGGCGTCCTTGGTATTCCAGGTGAGGGAGACGCCTTCCAGCCCTTCCGCCAGCGTCACGTGGAAGCTGTCGGACGGCATCTGCCCGGCAACCGGGGCGGCCACGTCGTCGAGGTCGATGGTGGAAATGTAGTTGCTGCCGGTCATATAGACGGCCTCGATCACCGCGATCGTGCCGAGCCTGCTCGCCGCCTCGCAGCGCATGGCGCGCTGATCCGGATTCTGGACGGAAATATCGTCGTCGGTGATCTGTTTGCCGGTATCGATCTCGATGGTGAGGGTATACTCGGTAAACGCCAGCAGCCTTTGCTCCATCACGGGGGCCGGATCGCCGCCGCCCGCAAGCGCCCAGGTGTGTTTGTCCGGATGATAGAGGATGGTCTCGGTCTCCTCCTGCGTGCGGAAGGTGTAACTGATCACCGCCGGGTCCCCTGCCGTGCATTCCACGACCGTTTCACGGCAGACGTCGCCGAGCGTCTTCGGGAAGTTCAGTTCCGGCAGGATCACCTGCACGCCCCTGCGCTCGCCGCTCTCTCTTTTCTCATAGCCGCAGACGGTGCAGGTGTACACGGTCCCGGTTCCGTCGGCTTTGCCGCCGTCAAAGGTATGCGCGCTTGCGGGCAGGATCTCAAAGCAGTCCAGGCAGACCTTCCAGTGCCCGGCTGCGTCTTGCTCATATTTGAAGTGTTCGTGCGTGCAGTCGCTCAGGTTCAGCGCCCCGGTGAGGAACACGCCGGTTTTGCCGCCGTCCGCGATATCCAGGAAGGAGTGGCTGCCGCCGAGCACCTGCACCACGGCGTCCGGAGAAAAGACGTAGCCGTCGGCCGCTTTCAGCGTGATTTCGGCCATATACTGGCCGGCTTTGGCCTGCGAACCGCTCGCCAGCGGGTGGCCGTTGTAATCCCACGCGGTGGAAACGGAGGCCACGCCGGCGTCTTTGGTCGTAAAGGTCTTATCCGTCAGCGTTACGCCCTGCCGGAAGGTGCCGTCCAGGGTGACTTTGGTGATCTTCTTGTCGCCGCCGGCCAGCTCGTCGAAATCATACGTCAGGGAGAGAAGGCCCGCCTGCTCGTACGAATAGGAGCAGGGCTTGCCGTTGACGGTACAGCTCAGGACGTCGGCCAGCTCGTATCCCTCGTTGACAAGCAGGGCGACGTACGCCCGGTAGGCGTGCCCCGGCGCAAAGGCCGCGGTGACCTTCTCGCCCGTCGTCCGGTCGATCCAGTACACGCCGTTCTGCGAAGAGACCCGGTACGCCGGCGAGGCGGACGTCACCTGCGCGGCGGGCTTCTGGCCCGCGACCGGCGCCGTCAGGCTCACACCCACGTCGTACGTCTTGGTCTTGGGCAGTTGTTTGAACTCCACCGTCGCCCAAATCTCGGTGTCGGACACAAAATCGGATTCCACCGTCGCCGGGATGCCGTCGATGGTCACCGTCGTATCGGCGCCGGCAAACTCAAAACCGCTTTTGGCCTGAAGGAAGGCCGTAACTTTGTACAACCCGCCGTTGGCAAAGGCGTCGCCGGCTTTCAGCGGACTGCCGAGGCCGTCGGTCCACTGGACGCCGTTTTTGATGCCGTACTGGGTGCTGTCCTGCGCGGCGTCCAGCTGACACTTGGCGGTCGGCGAGGCGACCGTCAGGGAATATCCGGGCTTTTCCCCGGCTACCGGCGTCCCCGCGCCCGTGACCGCCACCGAGGTAATGGTCTTGGACAGCCCGGCGGTAAAGGTATAAGAGGCGGTCACACCGGTCTTGCTGCCGCTGATGACCTTCATTTTGCGGCCGTTGACGTATACCGACAGCGACGAGCCGAGCGCCAGCTCACAGCCCTTGACCGCGGCGACGGTGGCCGTCAGAGTATACTTCTGCCCTTCGACGAACTTGTCGACGGAGGTCAGCGCTTTTTCGGTGCTGTCGGTCCACTGAAGCGAGACCAGCTCGTACGTCCGGTCCGCCGGGGTACACGCCTGCATGTCGGGCGCCTGGCCGCCGACCGGCTCAACCAGGCTGACCAGTGAAACCGTGCCGACCGTGTTGACTGCGAGCGAGGTGAACTCGTACATCAGCATAACCACGTCTTTGGTCATGGAATCGTCCACCCGCAGCATGTAAGCCTTCTTCCCGTTCAGCAGCCCGGTCATATCCGGCTGGCTGTCCGGCCGGACCGCGAACTCGCGCCCCGGGCGGGCCTTGAAGCGCATATAGAGCCGGTACGCCGATCCGGGCAGAAACACGTCGGTATCGTCCAGCGTGCGCACGACCTCGGACCATTCGCCGCCGGCGCCCTGTTTGAGCTGATACCAGCGGATGCCTTTCTCGAAGCCGTGATTATTATACCCGACGTCCAGCACGTAATCCTCATAGTCGCCGTCCGCGTCGAAGGCCACGCCCGCCATCGCCGCCGGAGCGGGGATGGTCGCCGTCAGCGAGGTGATCGTCTTGCGCGCACAGGCCGGGAACTCGTACCGGACCAGGATCTCCTTTGCGGAGTCGGCAAAACCGGCCGAACTGAAATCGACCACGTCGGCCTTTGCTTTGTTGACGGTGGCCGCCACGGTGGATTTGTTGTCCTTCGTCGCGAGAACATAGCCGGCGTTGGCCCGCACGTACGTATACAGCACGTATTTGTGCCCGAAAACGGCTGTTTCGCCGGCCTTCACATAGCGGCCCGCGGTCTGGTCATACCAGGCCACGCCGTTCTGAAACCCGCCGGCGTTGGCGCCGTAGGTGGAACTGACGTCGCACCCGCTCGTTCTACAATACACAAAGTAAGAAAAGGTGTCGTCCGCCAGCGGTTCCCGGACGTTGGTCAACTCCACGGCCGAAATCGCCGTCTCGGCCGCCGCCGGAAACGCCGCTGCAAAAGCCGGCAACAGCAGGAAAGCCGCCAGAAGTACCGTCAGAATCTTTTTCATCGTTTTTCTCCCGTTTATCTTGTATTCCGGCCCGCGGGCCGATAAAACAAAAGGCGCACAAGACGCCCTTTGCTTTATTATAAATTGATTCTATCATATTCCCGGCAGAAAAGTCAACCTTTTCCGTCGGGACCCGTCGGGCCGCCCCGAAACCGGACGGCGCCGGACAGCAGAACGGCCGCGCCGACAGTGTCGGCGCGGCCGCTGCGATACGGTACGCGTGTGCCGGGCAGCCCGGCGTGCGATAAATTATTTGGTTTTCAGCTGACCGACCGGGGCGCTCCAATCCATCGGCACCAGCTCGGACGGCGAGCTTTCCAGCACGATCTCGCGGTGCTCGGCATTGCTGCGGATGATACTTTCCATGATCTCCAGCACGTGCAGCGCCAGATAGCCGGAGGCGTTGTTGACGCGCTTTTCTTCACACGCCAGCGCCAGTTCGGACACGCCGATGCCACGCGAGTTCTCCGCATACGGGGTAATCAAATCGACGGTATGGAAGTCAGCCTGATCCCGCGCGGCCAGCTCGACCGGGCCGCCGAAGCTGTTGGGATCCGGCACTTTCAGCGTGCCCTCGGTGCCGAACAAGTGGAACTTCGGCATGGACTGATGCCATACGTCAAAGCTGGTCGTGACCGACACGATGGCGCCGCAGGCAAAGCGGATCAGCCCGACGTCGTGCGTGTCGACCTTGACGGGGATGCTCTCACCCTTGCCGCTGGTACGGGTCTCGTACGTGCGCCCGCAATAGGAGACGACGCTTTCCGCACGGCCGAGCATACGCACCAGCGCGGTCACATAATACGGCCCCATGTCAAACAGCGGACCGCCGCCGAAATCGTAGTAAAACGCGGGATCCGGATGCCAGAGCTCGTGCCCGTGGCACAGCATAAAGGTCGCCCCGCCGACGGGCTTGCCGATCGCGCCTTTTTGGATCAGGTCGATGCAGGTCTGGATGCCGGCGCCGAGGAAAGTGTCGGGCGCGCAGCCGACGTACAGCCCCTTGCTCTGCGCGATCTCGATCAGTTCCTTGCCTTCCGCATACGTCAGGGCCAGCGGTTTTTCGACGTACACGTGTTTGCCGGCCAACAGCGCTTTTTTGTTGATGGAATAGTGGCTGCGCGGCGTGGTCAGGTTCAGGATCAGGTCGATCCCGTCGTCCGCCAGCATCTGGTCGAGCGTCATGATTCGCGGGATGCCGAACTGCTCCGCCTTTTCCCGTGCGCGGCTTTCATTCAGGTCCGCCACGGCGGTAATGGTCACGTTTGTAAAAGTACCGGTAAGTTTTTGCAGATAGATGCCGCTGATCGCGCCGCATCCGACAAGACCAATCTTCATCATAACGGTTCCTCCTTGTTTATCGGGCCGCGTACAGGAAACCGCGGCGCATCAGTTCACATGCCTGCGGGTATTTCTCGAAGAACTCGCGATTGTGCCCGAGGCTGCAGTAAAACACACGGCCCTCGCCCCACCGCTTGGTATACACCACCGGCATGAGCACCTCTCCGTTGGGAGCAAAGGGACCGTCCGCCATGGGGGCCCTGGTCGTCGCCAGCACGCGAACGGCCGGGTCCACGTGCAGATAGTACTGCTCGCTGGTCACTTCAAAGTCCCCGATCCCATCGGTGAGCGGGTCGGGACAATCCGGACGCATGCAGACGGTGTAAGTGGTCTGCCCGCCGCCCGGATGCGCCACGAACTGCGCCCCGGTAATGAACTGCCACAGGTCGGATTGACGGAAGGCGTCGCACAGCCCGGCGTGACAGCCGGCCAGCCCCACGCCGGACGCAACCGCCCGGTTAATATTGGCGATCGCGTCGCCCGAAAGTTCGCCCATCGTCCAGTTCGGCACGAGCAGGTCGTACCCGCTCAGGTCGGACTCATACACGGCCAGATCGGTCGCCCGGTCGACTTCAAAGCCCTCCCCGCGCAGGATCTTTTCGAACACGTCGGCGACCCCTTCGGGATCATGCCCGATCCAGCCGCCGCTGATAATAAGTGCTTTTTTCATATCATTACCTCCTTGTTTGGATGTCAGTTTTATTATATCGCAGCCAAACTTGACATACAAGGTCTTTCTCTGTATAATATAGGACAGTATTTGTGTTTTTGCGAAGGAAGGGACGGCGTAGTGTTTTTTGAAAGCAGGCATTCCCTCGATGAGGATGAGTTCTCGGCCGTCGGCGGCCTCAATTTTTCCTTTCCGCTGCATCTGCACCGGTGCTTCGAGCTGTTTTCGCAGCTGGAAGGGGCCACGCGCCTGACGGTGGACGACCGGGAATATACTTTGACGGCAGGGCAATCCGCGCTGATCTTCCCCTTTCAGCTGCACGCGTATGAGGCCCTGACCCCCGGACGCAACGCGATGTGCATTTTTTCACCGGACCTGGTGCCCGATTTTTGCCGCGCCCGGCGGGATATGCTGCCGGCGGACAACATGTTTGCCTTTCCCGTGCCGGACGGCACACAGGCAGACAATATTTATCTTCGCCGCAGCATTGCCTACGGCGTGTGCGGCACGTTCGACAAAGGGCGCCGCTACCTGCCGGCCACCGGCGACGGGCATGCGCTCACGGCGCTGCTGCTGTATGCCGAACGGCACTTCCGCACCGAATGTCTGCTGCGGGACGCAGCCGTCGGCGCCGGTTATGACTATGCCTACACCTCCAAGTTGTTCAAGAAACGCGTCGGCATGCCGTTTCACCGCTACGTCAACCTGCTGAGGGTGCGGGAAAGCCGGGAACTGCTGCGCAGCGGCGAAAAAAGCATGGCAGAGATCGCCGCCGCCTGCGGCTTCGGCACCGCACGCACCTTTGACCGCGTCTTCCGCTCCGTGACCGGCCGTACCCCATCCGCCTGCCGCAGCGAGTAACGGGCATAAGCCGAAAATAAGCAAGCCCCCTCTGTCCGAGGGGGCT
>JAFWVC010000052.1 GCA_017518415.1 Clostridia bacterium | reverse complement strand
TGATCTCAAAACCTTTTACATATCCCTCGTCAACAAGAATTTGGGCAATAGCCTTCTTCATGTTGGAAGCGGGGATCTCCACCGTGTCATGCTTGGCCGAATTGGCATTGCGGATTCGGGTCAGCATATCGGCGATGGTATCGGTGATTTGCATACCGTCAACCTCCTTCTAAGCTATTGCTTACCAACTTGCTTTTTTCACGCCGGGGATCTGACCTTTGTAAGCCAACTCCCGGAAGCAGATACGGCACACGCCGTATTTCCGCAGATAAGCGTGGGGCCGCCCGCAGATCTTGCAGCGGGTGTACTCACGGGTAGAGAACTTCTGCGGACGCTGCTGACGAATCTTCTGAGATGTCTTTGCCACAGTAATTCCTCCTCCTTATCTTTCGAACGGAGCGCCCATCAGCGTGAGCAGCTCGCGCGCTTCTTCATCGGTTTTGGCCGTCGTGACAACGATCACGTCCATGCCGCGGACCTTATCGATCTTATCGTACTCGATCTCCGGGAAGATCAGCTGCTCTTTCAGGCCCAGGCTGTAGTTGCCGCGGCCGTCGAAGGCGTTGGGGTTGATCCCGCGGAAGTCGCGCACGCGGGGCAGCGCCACGTTGAACAGACGGTCGAGGAACTCGTACATCCGCTCGCCGCGCAGCGTTACCTTGGCGCCGAGGTTCATGCCGGCGCGCAGTTTGAAGTTTGCAACGGACTTCTTGGCGACGGTCACGACCGGGCGCTGGCCGGTAATGGCGGCCAGGTCGCTCATAATCGCTTCGAGCACCTTGGCGTTGTCGCGCACTTCGTTGCTGGTGCAGTTGATCACGATTTTGTCAAGCTTCGGGATCTGCATCACGCTTTTGTAACCGAACTTGCTCATCAACGCGGGAGCCACTTTTTCGGTATACAGGTCTTTCATTCTTGCCATGTTTGCAGTTCCCTCCTTACAGCACGTCGCCGCAGCGCTTGCAGATGCGTGCTTTGGTTTTGTCGGCCGTCTTTTTATGGCCGACGCGGGTCGGCTTGTTGCAGTGCGGGCAGATGACCTGCACCTTGCTGGCATACAGCGCGCCCTCGGCCTCGATGATGCCGCCGGCATCGCCCATCTTGCGCGGTTTGACGTGTTTTTTGACCATGTTCAGGCCTTCCACGATGACCTTGCCTTCGGACGGGCTGACTTCCATCACTTTGCCTTTTTTGCCGCGGTCGTCGCCGCTGAGGATGACAACGGTGTCACCCTTTTTTACATGTAAACTTTTCATTTCGGCACCTCCGTCACAGCACTTCCGGCGCAAGGCTCAGGATCTTGACGTATTCCTTGTCTCTGAGCTCTCTCGCTACCGGCCCGAAAATACGAGTACCGCGCGGGTTCTTATCCTCACGGATAATCACAGCCGCATTTTCATCAAAACGGATATACGTTCCGTCGTCGCGACGAACGCCCTTCACCGTACGAACAACGACGGCTTTGACGACATCGCCTTTTTTTACAACGCCGCCGGGTGCTGCTTTTTTAACAGAAGCCACCACGACGTCTCCGATATTGGCATACCTCCGGCCGGAACCACCCAAAACGCGGATGCACATAAGCTCCTTCGCTCCGGTGTTGTCGGCAACTTTGAGGCAGGTCTGTTGTTGTACCACAGGTTGTTCCTCCTTTCAGTCGTTCCGACTTACTTCGCTTTGGTAATGATTTCGGCTACGCGCCAGTGTTTGTCTTTGGACAGCGGACGGGTCTCGGTGATGCTCACCACATCGCCCACTTTGCAGGCGTTCTGCTCATCATGCGCTTTCAGGCGCACGGTGCGCTTGACGATCTTCTTGTACAGCGGATGACGGACGTTATCGATGATGGCTACCACGACGGTTTTATCCATCTTGTCGCTGACCACGGTACCGGTACGCGTTTTTCTCAAATGACGTTCCATGATCTTTTCCTCCTTCCGTTACGCCTGAGCCTGGGCTTCACAGTCGATCGTCTTGATAATGGCGATCTCCTTCTTGACAGCTTTCAGGCGCATCGGATTGTCCAGCTGTTTGATGGCGTGCTGAAAACGCAGACGGAACAATTCGTCTTTGAGGTCTTGCAGCTTCTTTTCGCGTTCAGCCGGGCTGAGATCCCGGAGCTTTTCAATTTCAGAACGTTTCATCACTGTTCACCGTCCGTTTCTTTGCGGACAAACTTGCATTTGATGGGCAGTTTGTTCGCGGCAAGTCTCATGGCTTCCTGCGCGATGTTCTCGGAAACACCGCTGATCTCGAACATCACCTTGCCCGGGCGGACGACCGCTACCCAGTATTCCGGAGAACCTTTACCGGAACCCATGCGGGTCTCGGCCGGTTTTTCGGTCACGGGCTTATCCGGGAAGATCTTGATCCAGACCTGGCCGCCGCGCTTGATGTAACGCGTCATGGCGACACGGGCGGCTTCGATCTGCTGAGAGGTGATCCATGCGGGCTCAAGGGCCTGCAAACCATACTCGCCGTAGGTGATCGTCGTGCCGCGGCTGGCCTTACCGGTCAGACGGCCTCTGTGCACCCGGCGGTATTTAACTCTTTTAGGTAACAGCATTACTTGCGGCCTCCTTCTTTGCGGGGCTTCGCGGCACCGGCCAAAACTTCGCCGCGATAGATCCAGGTCTTGATGCCGATGCGGCCGTAGGTGGTGTGCGCCTCGGCAAAGCCGTAATCGATGTCGGCGCGCAGCGTCTGCAGCGGGATGGTGCCCTCGTGATACTGCTCGGTACGGGCGATCTCGGCGCCGCCCAGACGGCCGGACACCTGCATTTTGATACCCTTGGCGCCGAGCTTCATCGCACGGCCGATCCCCTGCTTCATCGCGCGGCGGAAGGAAATACGTTTCTCCAGCTGCTGCGCAATGTTTTCAGCCACGAGCTGGGCGTTCAGGTCGGGGTTGCGCACTTCCACGATGTTCAGGCTGGTCGGCTTGCCGAGCAGCTTTTCGCATTGCAGGCGCAGTTTCTCGATCTCGGTGCCGCCCTTGCCGATGACCATACCGGGTTTGGCGCAGTGCAGCTGCACCTTGACGCGGTCGGCGCTGCGTTCGATCTCTACCTTCGGCACGCCGGCGTTGTACAGAGTCTTCTTTAAGAACTGACGGAGCTTATAATCGGCCAGAATGGTGTCGCCGATCTGTTTTTCTTTGACAAACCAGCGGGAATCCCAGTCTTTAATAACGCCGACACGCAGTCCGTGCGGATTTACTTTCTGTCCCATGTTATTCCTCCTCCTTCGCTTATTCCTTTTCCTTCAGCACCAGGGTGATGTGCGAACTTCTCTTGTTGATGCGGAACGCACGGCCCTGAGCTCTCGGACGGACCCGCTTGAGAATCGGACCCGGGCAGGCAAAGCACTCTGCCACGTACAGGTTGTTTTTGTCCATCTGCTTGTTCTCTGCATTGGCTACTGCGGATTTGAGCAGCTTGCCGATCGGCTCGCAGGCGGATTTGGAGGTATTGGCCACGATGGCCTGGGCCAGATCCACCGGCTTGTTGCGGATGAGATCGAGAACAATCTTGACTTTGCGAGGGGAAATGCGCACGTAAGTGACCTGCGCTCTTGCTTCCATTTTCTTGCTCTCCTTTCAACCGCTTATTTCGAGGCGGACGTGGTCTTGGAACCGACATGTCCGCGGAAGGTACGCGTCGGCGCAAATTCGCCGAGCTTATGCCCAACCATATCCTCCGTCACATATACCGGCACGTGTTTGCGCCCGTCGTGAACGGCAATGGTGTGTCCCACAAAATCCGGGAAGATGGTCGAGGCGCGGCTCCACGTTTTGATGATGCGTTTTTCGCCGGCCTGATTCATTTCCTGAATCCTTTTGAGCAGCACAGGCTGTACGAAAGGACCCTTTTTTAAGCTTCTGCCCATAAATAATGATCTCCTTTCGTTTACTTGCTGTTGCGGCGTTTGACAATGAACTTGTCAGAGTGGTTATGCGTCTTGCGGGTCTTGTAACCCAGAGCCGGTTTACCCCACGGGGTGACCGGGCCCGGACGGCCGACCGGAGATTTGCCTTCGCCGCCGCCGTGCGGGTGATCGCACGGGTTCATGACAGAACCGCGGACCGTCGGTCTCCAGCCCATGTGGCGCTTGCGGCCGGCTTTACCGATCTTGACGTTCTCGTACTCGATGTTGCCGACCTGGCCGATGGTGGCCGTACAATTGAGAGAAATCTTCCGCATCTCGCCGGAGGGCAGGCGAACCATCGCCATGCCGTTCTCCTTGCCCATCAGCTGAGCCATCGAACCGGCGCTGCGCGCCAGCTGGGCGCCTTTACCGGGATACAGCTCGATGTTGTGCACGAAGGTACCGGTGGGGATGTTTTCCAGCGGCAGGGCGTTGCCCGGCTTGATGTCGGACGCCGCGCCGGAGGTGACCACGTCGCCGACCTTCAGGCCGACAGGCGCGATAATGTAGCGTTTTTCGCCGTCTTCATACTGCACCAGAGCGATGTGGGCGCTGCGGTTCGGATCGTATTCGATGGTCAGAACCGTGGCCGGCATATCCGGCTTGTTGCGCTTGAAGTCGATGATGCGGTATTTGCGGCGGTTGCCGCCGCCGCGATGGCGGACGGTGATGCGGCCGTAACTGTTGCGGCCGGCGTTCTTTTTCAGCGGAGCCAGCAGGCTCTTCTCCGGCTCTACCTTGGACAGGCCGCTGTAATCGATCACAGTCATGCCGCGCTGTCCGGGGGTAACCGGTTTATACATTTTTACAGGCATGGTTTCACTCTCCTATTATTGGCTTAGCGGGACGCTGCTGCGCGTCTTCCCCGCAGAGAAGAAGGACGTCCCATACATTGCCTTACGAGTCGGGCCGATCAGAACAAGCCGTTGAAGAACTCGATCGTCTTGGAATCGGCAGTGAGGGTCACAACGGCCTTTTTCCAGTCGGAAGTGTAGCCTTCGTTGCGGCCCATACGGCGCAGCTGACCCTTCATGCTGATGGTGTTGACCTTGGCGACCTTGACGCCGAAGATCTCTTCCACCGCGCGGGCGATTTCGATTTTGTTGCTGTTGTCGGCAACACGGAAGGTGTACTTCTTTTCACCCAGTTGGCTGACGGCTTTCTCCGTCACGACAGGGGCCAGAATGATGTCACGCGGATTCATTTACCGTACACCTCCTCGATTTTGGCTACCGCGTCTTTCACAACGATGAAAGCGTCGCAGTTGAGCACGTCGTACGTGTTGAGGGTGTTGACCAGCGCGGTCTTGACGCCGGGAACGTTGCGCAGGGATTTGTACAGCACTTCGCTCTTTTCCGGCAGGACGACCAGCACCTTGCCGGTCGCGTCGAGCGCGTTGAGCACGCCGACAGCGGCTTTGGTCTTGATCTCGTCCAGCGTGAAGGCGTCGAGCACCTTCATCTCACCGAGGACGACCTTGGCGCTCAGAGCGCTCTTGAGAGCCAGGCGGCGTACCTTTTTCGGCAGCACGTAAGCGTAATCGCGGGGCTTCGGGCCCAGCGCGATGCCGCCGTGTGTCCACTGCGGCGCCCGGGTGGAACCCTGACGGGCGTGGCCGGTGCCTTTTTGTCTCCAGGGTTTTTTGCCGCCGCCGCTTACCTCGGAACGGGTAAGAGTGGACTGCGTGCCCTGCCGCTGGTTGGCCAGATAGTTGACCACCGCGCTGTGCATCACGGCCTGATTCGGCTCGATGCCGAAGACCGCTTCGCTCAGTTCCATAGTGCCGGTCTGTTTGCCGGCCATATCAAAAGTAGATACTGTGGGCATTTGTATTCCTCCTCCCCTTACGCCTTCTTGACGGAGTCGCTGAGAAGAACCAGACTGCCGCGCGCACCGGGAACGGCGCCGCGCACCGCGATCAGGTTGTTCTCGGCATCCACCTTGACGACATCCAGATTCTGTACCGTGACGCGTTCGGCGCCCAGGTGGCCGGCGCCCTTCATCCCTTTGAATACGCGGGACGGAGAGGAGCAGGCGCCCAGAGAGCCGGCGTGACGGGCCACAGGGCCGGTGCCGTGACTTTCTTTCAGGCGATGGAAGTTCCAGCGCTTGATCGCGCCGGCGTAACCTTTACCTTTGCTCGTACCGGTGACGTCTACCCGCTCGCCGACGGCGAAGGTGTCGGCCTTGATGATGTCGCCGACCTGGAAGGTGCTGCAATCGTCAAAACGGAACTCGCGAAGGTTCTTCTTCGGAGCCACGTCCGCTTTGTCGAAATGCCCCTTCATGGGTTTGGTCACCCGTTTCAGCGACACGTCGCCGAAACCGATCTGGACTGCCTGATACCCGTCGTTCTCGACCGTCTTCTTCTGGACGACCACGCACGGGCCGGCTTCGATCACCGTGACCGGGATGACGTTCCCGGCCGCGTCAAAGACCTGCGTCATGCCGATCTTTTTGCCGATGATGCCTTTTTGCATATTCTTTACCTCCTTGGTTATTGGTTCCCGCCTGAGCGGGAACATGACCTCGCCGAGAGATCAGCAAACCGTTACAGTTTGATCTCGATCTCGACACCGGCGGGGAGTTCAAGCCCCATCAGGGCTTCAACTGTCTTGTTGGACGGACGAAGGATGTCAATCAGTCTCTTGTGCGTGCGGGACTCGAACTGCTCACGGCTGTCCTTGTACTTGTGCACGGCACGCAGAATGGTGATGATCTCCTTCTCAGTGGGGAGCGGGATCGGACCGGAAACGCGGGCACCCGTGCGACGGGCGGTCTCCACGATCTTTTCAGCGGCCTGATCGACCAGCTGATGGTCATACCCCTTGATGCGGATTCTGATTTTTTCCTTGACTGCCACGAAAAACGCCTCCTTTTAATTTTTTGGTTGGCGGGCAGAGTCAAAACCGTACACACTGCCGTGTGTTTCTTCATTCCCATGAAAAAACCGGACACTTGGTTGGGTCAAGCTCCGGACACGGATCGACTACCTCGGATGTACGCTGTTTGTCACGCACTTCCGGAACAGTCTGCGGCGGTTCGCAACCATTCCGCCGCTCCCGTTATGCCTTTGCGCCCGATTTTGTAACCGGACTAACTCGGTGGGAATTACCGGCCAAACAAACCGCAACCTCCCACGTCATCGCTCGCCACTTGTGCAGTCTGCGCGCGGCCAAAAGGGCATAGAAACCCCCTAAACACAATCGCGCCCTATTATCATACTACAGGTCTGCCAAAAATGCAAGCATTTTTTTGGCAAAAAGAGAAAATATTTTTTTGCAGCCGGAACAGGAGCATAAAAGGCGGTTCCGGGCGTGCTTTTTTTATACCTATTATATATATCCCGCCTCCCGCACAAAAAAACAGACGGCGGCGCCGTCTGTTTTACGGATGTTTCAGGCGGGCCTCCCCCGCCGGGTTCAACTGTGCCGGGACAGCAGCGGCAGCGCGGTACTGACCAGGCAGCCGAACAGCATATAGACCAGAATATACACCGGCACCAGACCCCATTGCTGCGCCGGCGCCAGAAAAGCAGCCACGGCCGCCAGAATAAAGCCGATAACGCTCAGTACCGTCTGCAAGACCTGCGCCATCCGGCTCGCTTCCGACAAGCGGCGGCAAACAGACACGCCGGTGGCCTCCCCGTCCAGCCGGCCGTTGGAAGCCAGCGCCGCCGGCACGGTATCCTCCTGCTCCAGGACCAGCTGATCGTATGTACGGCCGGCAGAGGCACTGAGCACCCCGGTGTGGTACCGGTCCGTCCCGTACAGCGAGCAGATCATCTCCTCGGTGACGTTGGGGTCGGTCGAGCGCACCAGCAGCGTAACGTGGCGGCGGTTGAGCTCCTTGAGGGCGGCCGCGATAGACGGATCCGCCGCGTAACTGACGATAAACATGCCGGACAGCGCCCCGCCTACCGACAGGTAGACCAGCTGGCGGCCGGAATGCGCGTATTTGCTTTCATAATCCTTGGAGGGCACGTCCACCCCGTGGTTGATCATCAGGCGGCTGTTGCCCACCAGCACGCGGCGGCCGGCCACCCAGCCGGACAAGCCCATCTCCTGCTCGTACACAAGGGTGTCGACGTCGCGCAGCATATCCACTTTATCCTGAATGACGCGGCGGAACACGTGGGACAGCGGACCGCCGGCCCGGATGGAAACCGCGGCGGCATCGAGGATCACCTCGTCGATGGCGGAGCCGGCATAAGCCTTGATGCCGTGCAGCAGCACACATTCCCCGGGGAATAATTGCTCAGCGTCCAGCACCAGCGCCTGCGTGCGGCCAAACTTTTCCACCGCAGGCCAGCCGGCGATCAGCCCCCCGTGGCGCAGCAACCGGAACGCCGCCCGCGTAAACGGCACCGACAGCGCCAGCGTACAGGCGCAGGGCACCGTCATGCACACGGAGCAGGCAAAGACGGTCAACCCGTCGAAAAAGCCGGCGTGCAGCAGGCCGTAGACCAGCCCCAGCAGCAGCGACACGCCCGCGGCAGCCGGCACCAGCACCGCCATGAGCCGGTCCAGCGGATTTTCCGCATAAGAGGTTTCCAAAAAGCGGGACAGAAAGCCCGCTTTTTTATAGTACGCCACCCGCGGGATGCCGACGGGGACCGCCGCGCGGCCGACGTCGACGGCGGTGCGTTCATCCTCCACGGCGGTGGCCGCATACAGCTGTCCGTCCTGCAAAAAGCGGAAGCCGGCGCACAGACGGGACAACCGCAGTTGTTTGCTCAGTACGCTCAGCAGCAGCGCGAATCCGCCGATCACGGCCAGCGCGGGCGTGGTGACCGTCAGTTCCGCCAGACAGCCGTACTGCAGCAGCGTGTGCAGCAGCGCCGTCAGCACAACCAGCGTCACGGCGCTGTCCACCCCGCCGCGGCGGCGCAGCAGACCCGTCAGGCCCTTGCCGATCGTCCGGTGGCTGATGGCCATCATCGCCAGCAGGAACAGCGCGTTGAGGGTCACGAACACGCCGGGCTCCAACGGCAGCGCGCCGGACAAATAGCACACGCCCAGCATCCCGAGCAGGATGAACTCAAAAATACCGGTCATCGTCAGCGAAAACAGGCCGGTGCGGCGGCGATAGCGCAGTTCGTGCATTACGGTGGGAGCGTCGGCCGGATCGGTGTAATCATCCAGCACCTGCTCCTGCGTCTGTTCCGGCTCCTCCTCCGGGTCGTTTTCCTCTTCGTCGCCGGAGAACTTAAAGCCGCTGTAATTTTTTTCCTTCTGAAAACTGAAGTCCGACGGTTCCTCCGGTTGGACCGGCGGCTGTTCCTGCGGCGTATCCTGCGCCGCCGTCTCGGACGGATCCGGCGCTGCCTCGGCCACCAGTTCCTCCAGCGTGACCTGCCCGTCAAAAGGCTGCTGCCTCGAATCGGAGAAAATGTCCTCCGGTTCAACGCGCACCCGCTCGCTGCGCCCGTTAGCCAGCACGATGCGCACCGTCTCGTCCGCAGGCGAACGCGCCGGCTTCGTTTCCAGCACGCGGGTATCCCCGTCCGCCGGCCTTTCCGTCCGGGCGGAGGGCACGTAGATGCGCACCTCCTCCTCCTCGGGATCCGGCAGCGGAGCTGCCGCGGATTCCGGCGGCGCTGCGGGTTCGACTTTTTCCGCTTTTTTCGCCTCTTCCTCCGCCTGACGCTGCTGACGGTTGGCCTGTGCCTGACGCAAGATTTCGTCTACGGTATATTCTTCGTTGGTCATATCGTTCCCTCCTGCCCGGGATTCTTTTTTATTTCAGACCCTGCCGCTGCCGGACCACCTCGTACATGGCGATGCCGCCGGCAACGGATGCATTGAGCGAATTGATGCGGCCGCACATCGGCAGCGAAAGCACGCCGTCGCAATGTTCCCGGACCAGCCGGCCGATGCCGCTGCCCTCCGAGCCGATGACCAGTGCAACCGGGCCGGTCAGATCGGTCCGGCACCAGGGGGCGCCATCCATATCCAGCCCGTAGACCCACACGCCTTTGTCCTTCAAGCGGCGCAGCGCGTCGCTCAGGTTAGTCACCCGGGCAACCGGAATATGGGCCGCCGCCCCGGCGGAAGCCTTATACACCGCCGCTGTCAGCCCGGCGCTGTGCCGGCGCGGCAGAATCACCCCGTGGGCGCCGGCCGCTTCGGCCGTGCGCAGCACCGCGCCGACGTTATGCGGATCCTCCAACCCGTCGCACACGATGAAAAAGGGCGGCTCTCCCTTCTGCGCGGCGAGCGTGAACAGATCGTCCAGCCCGACGTATTCCTTGCAGGCGACCACCGCCAGGATCCCCTGATGGCGGGCGCCGCCGCACATAAAATCGAGCTTGCGCACGTCGGCCTGCTTGACGGGGATGCCCTTTTCGCGGCATTGCGCCAGCAGCGGCACGATGCTCCCCTGCCGCTCGCCGGAGGCGGTGATCACGCTGTCGATCGGCACGCCGGCGCGCAGGGCTTCCGCCACCGCGTTGCGGCCGATGATCAGGTCGGTATCCTGCCGGGAGGCGTTCGGCGCCGGCTGCCGTTCGGTTTTCTGCATACCCATTCTCCTTATCCGTCACGCAAGGGTGCGGAAATACTGCACGATCCCGTCGACGATGGCCTGTGTCATCTGCTCCCGGTAAGCGGGATCTTTGAGATATTCCACGTCGTGGGGGTTGTCGTAAAAGCCGCATTCGACCAGTACCGCGATGCAGTCGTGCAGGCGCAGCACGTAAAACGGATCCCAATGCACCATGGCGGCGCGGTTGCCGATACCGTGCTGTTTTTCCAGCGGCTTGATCTGATCGGCGATCTGCTGCGAGAGCGCGTAGGAATACTCGTTGAAATAATGCACCGTCGCGCCGCTGGCCGTCGTCGACGAGCCGGGTGCGCCGCTGGTGGCGGCGTTCATATGGATACTGATAAACAGGTCCACCCCGCCGTTGCGGGCCAGCAGCACCCGGTTGGCGTGCGAGACGTTGACGTCGGTCGACCGGGTCATGATCACGGTGGCGCCCAGCTCCTCCAGCTTGTCGCGGATGATCAGCGCATATTCCAGGTTCAGGGCCTTTTCACAGGTACCGTACAGAATAAACGCCTTTTCTCCCCCGCCGTGGCCCGGGTCGAGCACGACCGTCAGCCCGTTGAGCGGAGCGTCCTCCGGCTGAGCGGCGGTGGACGGCGAGTGTTTGAAGGAAAAGTGGAGATACCCCGCCTCATCCCACACAACCGAGTACCCGTAGAAGGCGCCCTTGTGTTTCAAATACAGCCGCAGCACCGCTTTATCCCCGGCGGCGGCACTCCATTCGGCCCGGCTGAACAGCGGGCTGTCGCCCACGTCGGGCGTATCGGCCGGCAGGCCGGTATAGTGGAAAGTGATTTCGACGTATTCCGCCGTCATGCCCCAGTTGTTGACGGTGTATTTAGGCGGCGTGCTGCCGGCGGCGGAATAGTTTTGCGGCAGCAGCTTCAGGTCGTACGGCACATACCAGTCCGCCCCGAGGGTCATCAGCGTATAATCCGATGCCACGGATACCGCCGCGCCCGCAAGCGTGTTGCGGCGCAGCGAAACTTCCCCGTCGGACAGCCAGGCGTCCGGCGCGTAGATACGCCGTCCGCAACCGAGCAGGTAATACACGCTGCCGTTGGCCGAGATCGTCTTGACGAGCACGTCGGTCGTGCCGCGCGGCATATAGGCGTTGGTCGGCCGGGAATAATCGTCGGTAGCCTTGCCGCCGTTGAGCGTTTCGGCATAATCGGCGGTGATGACCACCGCGCGGCCGCTCGCCAGTACGGCGGCGCTGCCCGCGGAGGGATCCCGCATGGTCAATCCGTCGATGGTATCCGGCAGTTCGGCCTGCTGCTGCACCGGCAGCGCCCGCAGCGTCACGCGGCCGCCGGACATATCCTCCTGCAAACCGTTGAAGGCGGCGGACACCTGCACCTGCCCAAGCAGCAGGGTCTTGCCGGGCACCCCTTCCGGCAGCGTGCAGGAGCCGGTGAAGTTTTCAAACGCGCTGAGCGATTCGTCCGGATCGTCCTGCTGCTGGATGGGGCTGGCCGTCATCGGATAGGTGCGGCCGTTGAAGGTAAAGGTCACGGTAGAACCTTTGAGGGCCACGGCGCTGACAGCCAGCACCGAACCGCCGTCGACGGTCAGGTCCTGTGCGGGTTCGACGCTGCGGATGACCCGCACGGTATATATGACGGTAAAGGTATCCGTTTTGCCTTTATGCGTGAAGGTGAAGGTGTTGATGCCCGGCGTGAGGGTGACTGGCTCGGCAAAGTAGCCGTGGGTGGTCAGCGAAAGTTCCCGCCCGTTGAGCAGCAGCGGGAAGTTCGGGTCCGCCGAGCCGCGCAGCACATAATCCGGGTCGTCCACGGTGACCGTGGCCTTGCCGGGCGAGGTCATCTGCAGCGTCTGCGAGATATACTCCTCAAACAGCGTGCCGCTGTACGCGCGGCACAGCGCATCGGTACTGCCGCCGGGATTCTTTTGCAGCGCGGTCAGCGAAGTATAGCCGCTGCCCTTCCAGCTGTCCGCCTTACGGCACAGCAGCAATTGCAGCGTCAGCTGGTCCGGCGAGGACCAGGCGCGCCCGCTGCCGGCCAGATGGGAGGCGTGCAGCACGTACAACGGCCGCTGCGCCTGCCGGCACACCTCGTTCCACCAGTTGAGCACCTGCGTAAAAGAGGCCTGCGCGTTGTTGGTGGAGGTATAGATCTGCACCGTCACAAAGTCGAACAGCCCTTCCTGCACCCAGGAAAGGGTATCGGCGGCACCGTCGGTCCAATCCTCATACACATTGTTGGTCGCGGAACCGCGCCCGTCTACCGACCGGTGCGCCCACACGCCGTTCGACAGCAGGCCGACGCTCAGGTTGATATTTTTGGCGCGCACAGCGGCCGTCAGGCCGCGCACCAGCGCGTCCACCGCCTGCGCTTTGAAGTCGAAAAGGCTTTGCTCCGGGTCGCTGCGGGCGGCAAAGGCGTCGGCGTCGCAGGTATCCCCGTATGCGTAGCCGTACCCGGCCAGCAGCCAGCCGTCCACCGCATAGCAGCGCAGCAGCCGCTCAAACAGCGCCTGCACCTGCCCGCTCTCCTGCGGCAGCACCGGATCAAACCGGCCGGAAAAGACGCCGCAGTCAAACACGGCGTACACGTACAGCCCCTGCTCCCGGGCACGGGCCAACAGATAGGCGGCCGGATCGGTCACACCGGCGTCCGGCGCAGGCTGTACCGCCGACGGACACACCGGTTCCCCGTTGACGGTGACCGGCATGAGCACCGTATTGAAGCCGTAGCCCATCAGCGTACCGAGGGCTTTGTCGATCTGCCCGCACACCGTCGGCCAATCGGCCGCGGGGTCATAATCCTCACCGGGCGTGATGCGGGCGGCCCGCATCTCCTCCGGGAAGGAAAAAACCGGAGTCTGCTGCGGCACCGGATCGGTCCCGGGGTCCGAAGAAGGATCGGACGAGGGATCCGAAACAGGTTCCGAAGAAGGCTGCGAGGAGGGCTCCGACGGCGTAGCCGACGGGTCGGACCGGTTCTGCGCCGCTACGGCACGGAACACACCTGTATATTTGGCGGTGTTCAGCAGCGCAGCAGCAGCCAGCAGCACCGCCGCGGCCACGATCAGCACCGCCATCAGGACCGGATGCGCCTGCCGGGGCGACGGGGATCGGCCGCCGCGATTCACATGTTTGGAACGGTCAGCCATGAATGATTTCCTCCTGCAGCATACCAAGCGCCTGTGCGGCGACGGTTTTATCATACACCGGCGTGACGGATTGCCCGTTGACCGTAACGGGCGCCGTACTGCGCCAACTGTTTTCCGACAAATATGTATAACTGTACAGGCAAAAGCCCGCACCGGCCGCCCGGCAGGCCTGCACCTGCCGGGTGAGCACCGTGACGTCCCGCAGCCATTCGTCGCAGCCGCTGCCGGCATACGCATCCGGCGACACACCGACCTTGCTCACTGCCAGGCCCCCGCACAGGGCCACCGACGGATCCCGCGGGAGCGCCTGCCACTGCGCCAGCAGCGCGGCAAAGGGCCGGCTCTCGTGCAGAAAGCCGAAATACAACTGCGGGCAGATATAATCCGCATAGCCGGGGGCGGACAGCCACGTGCGCACGTCGGCATACTGCCGGTCGTACGCGGTATCGAGCAAAGCGGAGGGCGACACACCGAACACGGCCCCGTGCGCATGGGCCAGCGCATATACCTGCCGCAGCAGCCCGCTGACTTGCCCGCGCCGCCACGCGGCGACGTCGGCTCCGCCGTCCGCCTGATAGGCCGCCTGCTCCTGCGGCAGCGGCGCGCCGGCGGGAAAGACGCCCTGCGGATAAAAATAATCGTCAAACTGTACCCCGTCGACGCCGTAGGCCAGCACCTCGCCGATGCCTTCGAGGATCAGCGCGCGGCTCTCCGGCGCGGAGGGAAGATAATAATACACGGGATAGGTGCCGGCGGTATCCGTCACATACGGCACGCCGTCCACCAGGTAGCCGGCGTCCCGCCCGGCACGGTACGGATTGATCCACGCGTGCAGCTGCAAGCCGTTGCCGTGCGCCGCCCGCACCGCATAATCCAGCGGATCGAAGCCTTGTTCCAGCAGCGGCCGCACGGTTTCCGCCGCCCGGAAACGCGCCGAAGCGTAATAGGCGTTCGAAGCGGAACGCACGTGCAGAAACAACGTGTTCAGGCCCCAGGTTTTGCAGGTCTCCATCACGCCGTCGAGGGCCGCGCGGGCCTGCGCGGGGTCCTTGCCTTTCAGCAGCGCGTCCAGTTCGATGTAGGACAGCCAGACGCCCCGCATCTCCCGCCCGACGGGCTGCTCCGGCGGCTGTGTGGGCTGCGTCGCGGTCGTGGTCGTGGTTGCGGTTGCGGTCGTCGTGGTCGAGGAGGTGCGTTCCGTCGTCGTCGCGGTCGTCGATTCCGTCGTCGTCGCGGTCGTCGATTCCGTCGTCGTCGCGGTCGTCGATTCCGTCGTTGTCACGGTCGTCGCGGTCGTCACGGCGGAGCGTACGGTCGTGGATGTCTGCGGTGCAGTCGTCTGTCCCGCAGGCAGTGCCGTCGAGGGTTGCCCTTCCGTCGCGGCGGGCGCCCCGGCCTCTGCAGCCGGAGCAAAAGCGTCGGCCGGCCGGGCGGCGGGCCGCAGCCCGTACCAAAGAAGAACAGCCAGGCCGGTCAGCAAAACGGCACAGCTGAGCAGCGCGAGCCGGCGGAGAAGCCCGCCTTTCCTGACATGCCGCGCCATCCTCATTCTCCCCTTTTTATGCGCCGCGGCACACAAACCGACGGTTGCCTGAGTATTACCTTTTTATTTTACCCTTTTTGAGGCGCAGGTCAACAGATTTTTGCAGAAAAACCGCTTGCAAAGCAGGAAAATATATGCTATACTGCTTTTATGAAAAACGCACAGAGGAAGAGAGTATCTCCGTTTGCGCCGGACAGAGAGGGACGCCGCCGGCTGAAAACGTCCCCGGTCAGCGGCGGAGAGAAGTTCACTTCGGAGCGGCGGTGCTGAACGGTCCTGCGGACCCGGTAGGCGCCGACGGGCGGGCCCGTTACAGGCCGCATAAGCCGCACGGTCCTGTGCCGCGCGGGAATATGGGTGGTACCACGGAGCGTTGACTTCGTCCCTGGCCGTATAAGCCGGGAACGAAGTTTTTTTATTGCGAAAGGATGATTTTTGTGCGAGAAAAGGTCGATCAACTGCGGCAAACCGCGCTGGAAAGCCTTAAACAGCTGCATCAGCCGCAGGATCTGGAAAACTGGCGGGTACGTCTGCTCGGCAAAAAGGGCGAGCTGACCGAACTGCTGCGCGGCATGGGCGCGCTGCCGGCCGAGGAAAGGCCCCGCGTCGGCCAGCTGGTCAACGAGCTGCGCGCGCAGCTGGAAAACGCCTTTGCCGAAAAGCAGAAGGCGCTGCAGAACGAGCTGCGCCGCATCAAACTGCAGGCGGAAACGCTCGACGTCACGCTGCCCGGCCGCGCCGCGCCGGTGGGCGGGCGGCATCCGCTGACGCTGGTGCAGGAAGACCTGTGCGATATCTTTCAATCCATGGGATTTGACGTGGTGGACGGCCCGGAGATCGAGACCGACCACTATAATTTCGAGGCGCTCAACGTCCCGGCCGACCATCCGGCCCGCGATATGCAGGATACCTTCTATCTGACCGACACGCTGCTGCTGCGCACCCAGACTTCGGCCGCGCAGATCCGCACGATGGAAAGCCGCAAGCCTCCCATCCGTATCGTCTGCCCGGGCCGCGTGTTCCGCGCCGACGAGGTGGATGCCACCCACTCCCCCGTGTTCCATCAGATGGAGGGCCTGGTGGTGGACAAGGGCATCACGATGTGCGACCTGAAAGGCGTGCTGGAACAGTTTGCCCGCGAGATCTACGGGCCGGAAACCAAGGTGCGTTTCCGTCCCTCCTTCTTCCCGTTCACCGAACCGAGCGTCGAGGTGGACGTGTCCTGCTCTGCCTGCGGCGGCAAAGGCTGCCGCGTGTGCAAGGGCAGCGGCTGGATCGAGATCCTCGGGGCCGGCATGGTGCACCCCCGCGTGCTGGCCGGCTGCGGCATCGACCCGGAGGTGTATTCCGGCTTCGCGTTCGGCATCGGGCTGGACCGGCTGGCCACCACCCGGTACAAGATCAGCGACATCCGCCTGCTGTTCGAGGACGATGTGCGCTTCCTGGCCCAGTTTGAAGGAGGAAAACAGGTATGAAAATGTCTCTCAGTTGGCTGCGCCGGTACGTGGATATCAACGTGCCGGTAGAACAGCTGTGCGATAAAATGATCATGAGCGGCTTCGAGGTCGAAGACATTGAGGACCGCTCCGCCTGCATGCAGAACGTGGTAGTCGGCCGCATCGTGAAGCTGGAAAAGCATCCCGACGCCGACAAGCTGCAGATCTGCCAGCTCGACGTAGGCGGCGAAGCGCCGGTGCAGATCGTCACCGGCGCGGCCAACGTGTTCGAGGGCGCGTACGTGCCCGTGGCTCTGCACGATTCCCGGCTGCCCAACGGCACGCATATCACCCGGGGCAAGCTGCGCGGCGCGGCGTCCGATGGGATGCTCTGCTCCGGTGAAGAGCTGGGCCTGACCGAAAGCGACTACCCCGGCGCCGGCGTGTACGGCATCCTGATCTTGCAGGCGCCGCAGACGCCCGGCACCGATATGCGCGACGTGCTGCAAATGAACGACGTGTGGATCGACTTCAAAATCACCGCCAACCGGCCCGACTGCCAGAGCGTGCTGGGCGTCGCGCGGGAGATCGCCGTGGCGCTGCAGGTTCCCTTCCATCCGCCGGTGCCGTCCTATACTGTCAAGGGCGGTAACTTGACGGATCTGGTGCGGGTCACGGTGGAAGAGCCGGAGCTTTGCCCCCGCTATATGGGCAAGGCCGTGGTCAACCTGCGCATCGGTCCCTCGCCGGATTGGGCGGTCCAATGCCTGAAATCGGCCGGGGTACGCAGCATCAACAATATTGTGGATATCACCAATTTCGTCATGCTGGAAACCGGGTGCCCCATGCACGCGTTTGATTTGCGGGACATTGCCGGCGGCCGGCTGACGGTGCGCCGGGCCCGCCCCGGCGAGACCATCACCACGCTGGATGACAAGCCCCACGCCTTGACAAAGGATATGCTGGTCATCGCCGATGAAAACGGCCCCTCCTGCCTGGCGGGCATTATGGGCGGCGCCGATACCGGCATCAAGGAGGATACCACCGGCGTCTTCTTTGAGTGCGCCAAGTTTGCGCGGGCCAGCGTGCGCCGCACCGCCCGTGCGCTGGGCATGCGCTCCGAATCCAGCGCCCGCTTTGAGCGCGGCGTGGATGCCGGCACGCTGCCCTACGCCATCGACCGCGCGCTGCAGCTGATCGAGCAATGGGACGCCGGCGACATTGTCGACGGCACCATCGACTGCTGCCCGGTGCCGCCGCAGCCCCGCACCCTGACGGTGCAGGCGCAGCGGATCTGCGACCTGCTGGGCGTGCAGATCCCCACGGCGGAGATGACCTCCATCCTGACCCGGCTGCAGATCCCCACGACGGAGAAGGACGGCGTGCTGACCTGCACGGTGCCCACCTTCCGGGACGATATCGAGGGGCGGGCCGATCTGGCGGAAGAGGTCATGCGCGTGTACGGGTACGACCACATCGTGGCCACCCCGCTGCGCGGCGAGACCAACCGCGGTACCCGCCTGCCCGAGCGCCGCGTGACCGACCGGATCAAGGCGCTGCTGTGCGGGCTCGGCCTGTATGAGAGCAAGACCTATTCCTTTATCGGGGCGCACGCCGTCGATCTGCTCAACCTGGCGCCGGAGGATCCGCGCCGGCAGGAGATCGTGCTGCGCAACCCGCTGGGCGAGGAATATTCTCACATGCGCACCCAGCTGTTCACCAGCATGCTGAACGTGCTGGCCCTCAACCTCAGCCGCAAAGCGGCCGCCGCCCGGCTGTTTGAGGCGGACAAGGTGTTCATCCCCCGCGCGCTTCCGCTGACCGAGCAGCCGGACGAAGTGCCGGCGCTGTGCATCGGCCTGTACGGTGCGCAGGAGGACTTCTTTACCCTCAAAGGCGTGGTCGATGCGGTGCTGACCGATTGCGGTGTGCATGGCGTGTACGCCCGGGCGAACGAACCCTTCCTGCATCCGGGCCGCAGCGCGGCCGTGACCGATGAGGCAGGCACGCCGCTGGCGGTGCTCGGCCAGGTACATCCGGACGTGGCGGAAAAGCTCGGCGCGGAGGTGCCGCTGTACGTGGCGCAGATCTGGGTACGGCCGCTGGTGCAGGCGGCGCTGGCACGGCGCGTGCTGTATCAGCCGCTGCCCCGCTTCCCCGCTGTGGAACGGGACCTGGCGCTGGTGTGCGACGCCGAGCTGCCGGCAGCCGAGATCGAGCAGACCATCCGGGCCGGCGGCGGGAAGCTGCTGACCGGCGTGACGCTGTTCGACGTCTATCAGGGCGCGCAGATCATGGCCGGCTGCAAGAGCGTGGCGTACCGCCTGACCTTCCAGAGCAGTGAAGGAACGCTGACCGACGCGCAATTGGATCCGGTTTTGGAAAAAATCTTTAAAAAATTACGCGAAAAAGGCTGCCAGTTGCGCGGATAACCCTTGCAAACCGCGCAAAAGCGGAGTATAATGAATATGAATATTTTGAAACGGAGGGGCCCGGCATGAACGATCGCACGATGACATTCTCGCTCGGTCACGATAAAGACGGGGAAATGCGGCAGGTGTTGACGACCGTGTATGACGCGCTGCGTGAAAAGGGGTACAACCCCATCAACCAGATCGTGGGCTATATCCTGTCCGAAGACCCCACTTACATCACCACGCACAACAATGCCCGCAGCCTGATCCGCAAGGTCGATCGGGACGAGCTGCTGCGCACGCTGGTGCGCTCGTACCTCAACGAATGAAAGGAGCCGCCCCATGGCTGAGCAAAAATTGCTGACGTATAAAGGCCGTCCGCTCGCCCGGCAGGACAAGATGCTGTACTACGGCGATATGTCGGAGAAGACCGTCGCGGTGCTGACGGTATTGACCGCCGAACCGTATCAGGGCCTGCCCGTGTCCGGCAAGGTGCAGGTGCAGCTGCTTTCCACCGACGAAACGCTGCCCATCCACGAGCGGATCCTGCAAAAATCCGAGCAGAACGGCCTGTACAACGCGCTGGATATCGCCTCCATCTGGCTGGACCGTACCAACGGCCCCAAGCAGCCGGAAGAAAAGGCGTAACCCCGCGCCGCACAAAAAAGAAAAAGCCAACGGCAAATGCAGAGTGTTCTTAAGGACAGTTGCTGAAACAAAAACAACCGAGCATTTGCAGGGCAAGATAAATACCGAGATTACAGTAATGTAGTCCCGGTATTTTTCTATTTATATAACAAATCCGCACATTCGTCTTTTCCGCCGCTCTGCGCTACAATGTGGGCGAAAGAAGGCGGGGATGCTGTGAAATACGTAAAGCAGCCCAAGAGGCACATTGTGCTGGACGACTTTGAATGGCGGGCGCTGGTCAAGGGGATCAACGAATACCGCAAGCAAGTCATTGATGAGGACGGATGCGTGGAGGTCATAAACGAACTGCTGATCAAGATCATCGATGCGCCGACGAAGAAAATCAGAGTTATGTAGGTGTCAAAATGAGAGACGAATATATCAGCAAGGTCGGAGTTTACGGTCAGATGCACTATCAGTACCTGAAAGAAAACAAGCCCACCGTCGTTAAC
>JAFWVC010000051.1 GCA_017518415.1 Clostridia bacterium | reverse complement strand
GCTGTTCTCGCGGCCGACCTCCAGGGAGATCTGGCGCGCGGCCTCAATGAAGGGCTGGCCCTCGATGTCGCCGATGGTGCCGCCGATCTCCGTGATGACCACGTCCGCCGCGGTCTCCCGTCCGACGCGGTAAACGAAGTCCTTGATCTCATTGGTGATGTGCGGAATGACCTGCACCGTTGAGCCGAGGTATTCGCCGCGGCGCTCCTTGTTCAGGACGTTCCAGTAGACCTTGCCGGTCGTGAGGTTGGAATATTTGTTCAGGTCCTCGTCGATAAACCGCTCATAGTGTCCGAGGTCCAGGTCGGTCTCGGCGCCGTCCTGCGTGACGTAGACCTCGCCATGCTGATACGGACTCATCGTCCCGGGGTCCACGTTGATGTAGGGATCAAGCTTCTGCGCGGCGACCTTCAGGCCGCGCGCTTTGAGCAGCCGGCCGAGCGACGCGGCCGTGATGCCCTTGCCCAGGCCCGACACGACGCCGCCGGTCACAAAAATATATTTGGTCATATTGCAACCCCCTTACTCCCATTCCACCGTGGCGGGCGGCTTGGACGTGATGTCGTATACGACGCGGGTGACGCCCCGGATCTCGTTGGTGATGCGGCTGCTGGCTTTTTCCAGCAGTTCGTAGGGTAACCGGGCCCATTCCGCCGTCATGAAATCGTCGGTCTGTACCGCCCGCAGCGCGACCGTACAGCCGTAGGTGCGCGCGTCGCCCATCACGCCGACGCTGCGCGTATCGGTCAGTACGGCAAAATACTGCGCGCACACCGCCGGGCCGTCTGCCCGGTCAAGTTCTTCGCGAAAGACGGCGTCCGCCTCCCGCAGGATGCGCAGCTTTTCCGCCGTCACTTCGCCGATCACGCGCACGGCGAGTCCCGGCCCCGGGAAAGGCTGCCTGCGCACCAGATCCTGCGGGATGCCGAGCTTTTCACCCACCTCGCGCACCTCGTCCTTGAACAGGTCGCGCAGCGGCTCGACGATGCCGCGGAAAGCCATCGTTTCCGGCAGGCCGCCGACGTTGTGATGGCTTTTGATCACGGCGGCATCACCTTTGCCGCTTTCGATCACGTCCGGATAGATGGTGCCCTGCGCCAGCAGATCGATCCGGCCGAGTTTGCCGGCCTGCTCTTCAAACACGCGGATGAACTCCTCGCCGATGATCCTGCGCTTTTGTTCCGGTTCGACGATCCCTTTCAGCCGTTGCAGAAAGCGCTCCTCGGCCCGCACGCGGATGACGTTTACGCCAAGCTCCCGGCCCAGCGTCTGTTCGACGCGTTCGCCTTCTCCCTTGCGCAGCAGCCCGTGGTCGACGAATACGCAGAACAGGCGGCTGCCGATGGCTTTGTGCAGCAGTACCGCCGCCACGGAGGAGTCCACGCCGCCCGACAGCGCCAGCAGAACCTTTTTCCCGGCCAGCTGCCGGCGGTAGGCGTCGACCGACCGGGAAATAAAATCTTCCATGATCCAATCTCCCCGGCAGCCGCAGACGTCAAACACGAAGTTGTGCAGGATCTGCATACCGTACACGGTGTGAGTGACCTCCGGGTGGAACTGCACGCCGTACAGTTTCCGCTGTTCGTCGCACATGGCGGCACAGGAGCAGCCGGCGGTATGGGCGATGGTACGGAAACCCGCCGGCAGTTCCTCTACAAAATCGGTATGGCTCATAAAACAGACGCTTTCCCGGGGAACGTCCCGGAACAGCACGTTCGGTTCGGTGAACAGCTGCGTTTTGCCGTACTCGCTCCCGCTGTGCGCCGGAGCGATCCCGCCGCCTGCCAGGTAGGCCATCAGCTGGTGGCCGTAGCAGATGCCGAGCACCGGCACGCCCGCCGTGAGCAGCGAGGGATCCGCGTGCGGCGAGTGCGCGTCGTACACGCTGTTCGGCCCGCCGGTGAAGATGACGCCTTTGTATCCGGCCTGCGCGATGTCGCGGCCGGTGACGCCGCCGCAGGGCCGGACTTCGGCGAAAACGTGCATCGAACGCACCCGGCGGGCGATCAGCTGGTTGTACTGTCCGCCGAAATCCAGCACAAGAATCTTATCCATGGATCGGTTGCCTCCGTTTACCGCCCCGGCGCCGGGGCGGCCGTTGTATTTATCGTACGCTGAACAGAATGTCCGCATAGGTCGGGAACGGCCAGTAGGTTTTCTCGGTCAGCGTTTCCGCTTCATCGCAGGCCAGGCGCAGCTCGCACATCCTGGGCAATACGCCGTCGCGGATCAGTACCGATTCATCTATGACGCGGCCGGCATCGTGCAGAGCGATCACGGCGTTCTGCAGCGCGTTGACGCGCGCGGCGATCCGATCCGTCAGGTCGGCCAGCTTTTTCACAAGCTCCGTCTCATAGATGCAGGCAACGGAGGTGTCCAGCGCTTTTTTGGCGGCGGCGTTGCGCGCCAGGTCGGAGCAGAAACGTTCGACGGCTGGCGCGATCTGCGTCCTGGCCATGTCGATCATGGTGTTGGCCTCGATCGTAACGGTTTTGCAGTAATTTTCGAGCATGATCTCGCAGCGGGAGTTCAGC
>JAFWVC010000050.1 GCA_017518415.1 Clostridia bacterium | reverse complement strand
TTTTGCGCAGACAAACTTTTTAAGCGCCGCGCAAACCGCCGCCCGGAGGGATTCGGTTTCGCCTGCGGGCTCGGTCAGGGTCGGCTCTGACAGTCCCCCGGACTGTCATTCACTCCCGACCCGTTCGAATCCCCCCGACCCGCTGAAACAAAAAGAAAAAGCAACGCATCGGCGTCGCTTTTTCTTTTTCTTGGCCCGCCCGGAGGGATTCGAACCCCCGGCCTTTGGAATCGGAATCCACTGCGATATCCAGCTTCGCCACGGGCGGATGCAGGCGTCCCGCGCGGGGACGGTATTTATTTTACAACGAAACGGGCCGTTTTGCAAGCCCTTTCCGCAGAAAAAATCAATTTTGCGCCATGTGTTCCTTAAACGCGCGCTCCGCCTCGCGTTTGCTGTCGCGTTGGGCGGCGGCTTCCCGTTTGTCGTACAGCTTTTTGCCGCGGCACAGCCCCACCTGGATCTTGACGCGCGGCCCCTTGAAATAGGCCGACAGCGGGATGAGGGTGTACCCCTGCTTCTGCGTCAGGCCGATCAGCCGCATGATCTCCCTTTTGTGCAGCAGCAGCCGCCGGACCCGCAGGGGATCCTTGTTGAAGATGTTGCCCTGTTCGTACGGGCTGATATGCATGCCCAGCACGAAGATCTCGCCGTTGTCGATCGAGCACCAGGCGTCTTTGAGATTCACGGCGCCCTTGCGGATGGACTTGACCTCGGTGCCGGCCAGCTCGATGCCGGCCTCGAACGATTCTTCGACAAAATATTCGTGAAAGGCCTTTTTGTTGGAAGCGATGGTTTTCAGCGCATCGGAACGGTCCATGGAAAGCCTCCTGCAAAGGTTACAGTTCGCGGCGCCCTTCCAGCGAGCGCTGCAGGGTGATTTCGTCGGCGTATTCCAGTTCCCCGCCGACCGGGATGCCGTAGGCAAGGCGGGTCACTTTGAGCTCGAACGGTTTGAGCAGCCGGCTGAGATACATGGCGGTCGCCTCCCCTTCCACCGTCGGGTTGGTGGCGAGGATGACCTCGCGCACCGCCGGATCGGCCAGCCGCACCAGCAGCTGTTTCAGCCGCAGCTGATCCGGCCCGACGCCGGCCATCGGGGAGATGGCGCCGTGCAGCACGTGATATAAGCCGTTATATTCCCGGGTGCGCTCGAAGGCGCCGACGTCCCGCGGGTCCTCCACCACGCAGATGGTGGAGCGGTCGCGGTCGGCCGCGTCGCAGATCGGGCAGCGTTCCCCGTCGGTCAGGTTGCAGCATACGGCACACTCGTGGATGCGTGCGCGCGCATCCACAATGGCGTTGACCAGCTCTTCCGCCTTCGGCGCGGGAAGGGAGAGCAGATAAAACGCCAGCCGCTGGGCGGATTTGTGGCCGATCCCGGGCAGTTTCTGAATCTGCTCGATCAGGTGATCGAGCGGCGGTACGGTGTACGCCATACCTTAAAACAGCCCCGGCAGGCTCATGCTGCCGGTGATGGCGCCCATCTCTTTTTCCGACGCGGCCGCGACCTGCCGCATCCCCTCGTTGACGGCGGCGATGACCAGATCGGCCAGCATTTCGGCGTCGTCCGGGTCGACGACCTCCGGCAGGATGGTCAGCGATTTGACCTGATAGCACCCGTCTACCACGGCCGTTACGGCGCCGCCGCCGACGGTGGCGGTGTAGGTGCGGGTCTTCAGGTCTTCCTGCAGGGCGGCCATATCCTCCTGCATCTTCTGCGCCTGGCGGAGCATGCTCTGCATATTGCCCGGGCCGCCCATGCCTTGCGGTAATCTTGCTTTCATACGTTATCCGTCCTTTTCTTCGATCGGCAGGCCCAGTTCCGCGCCGCGGCGCAGAAAGGCTTCCATCGTATTTTCCGGCTTGACGGCGGGTTCCGCCGCCATGCGATTTACTTTGATGCGGTAGCTGCGCCCGGCGACCGCCTGGACCGCCTGCTGCAGCAGCGCAAGGTTGTTGTCCTGCCGTACCAGGGCGCGGAAGAGGTCGTTGTTGGTCAGCACATACAGAAACTCACGGTCGGCTTGCGCGCGGGAATCCAGCAGTACGCCGTACAGCGGCGGCGAGGAAACCGCCAGCCGCGCCAGCACATCCGGCCAGGCGGTAAACTCCTGCGGCGGTGCGGCGGCAGGAGGGGCTTCCTCGGCAGGCGGTGCGGCGGGCGGCGCAAACGCTTCTGCCGCAGGCGCGGCGGGCGCTTGTTCCGCGGCCGGTTCGGGCGGTGCCGGCGGGGTCTGCGGAGTCTGCGGAGTCTGCGGGGCGAGGTCTGCCGGCTGTACGCCGGCGGCGAAGGCCTCCTCCAACCGGGCGATCCGGGCGGCCAGCCCGGCGGGGTCGGTCTGCAAACGCGGGGTGCAGAGCCGCAGAGCGGCCATCTCCATCTCTACCCGGCGGGATACGCCGCCGCGCAGCCGGTCCAGCGTTTGCTGCAGCAGCGTGAGCGCTTGCAGCAGAGCAGCCGGCGTATATTGCGCCGCCTCCTGCCGCAGGCGGGCGATCTCTTCCGGCGGGGCCACGATCAGGGCCGCCGGTTCTTTGACCGTGCGGGCGATCAGCAAATGCCGGTAAAACTCGATCCATTCCACGCACAGGCGCTCCATATCCACCGATGCGTTGTGCAGCCGGTCGATCAGCGCCAGCGCGCCGCCGCCGTCCTGCCCGCGCACGCAGGCGGACAGATCATACAGGTACGAGCGGCCGACCAGCCCGAGCGTCTGCGACACGGAGGCGACGGTCACGTCCGGCCCGCCGGCCACGCACTGGTCCAGCAGGGACAGCGCGTCCCGCATGCCGCCGTCGGCCAGCCGGGCCAGCAGCAGCGCGGCCGCCGGCTCGACGGTGAAATGTTCCTGCCCGGCGATGTAGGCGATGCGCTCGGCGATTTTTTCCGGCGCGATGCGGCCGAACTGGAACCGCTGGCAGCGGGACAGGATGGTGGCCGGCAGCTTGTGCGCCTCGGTAGTGGCTAAAATGAACAGCACGTGCGCCGGCGGCTCTTCCAGCGTTTTGAGCAGGGCGTTGAACGCCCCGGCCGACAGCATGTGCACCTCGTCGATGATATATACGCGGTATTTGGCGGCGGCGGGGGCGAAGGCCACCTCGTCCCGCAGGTCGCGGATGTTGTCCACCCCGTTGTTGGAGGCGGCGTCGATCTCGGTGACGTCGGTGATCGATCCGTCGTCGATACCGCGGCAGATCTCGCATTCGTTGCAGGGTTCTGCACCGTGCGGGTGCAGGCAGTTGACGGCCTTGGCCAAAATCTTGGCGCAGGAGGTCTTGCCCGTCCCGCGCGAGCCGGTGAACAGGTACGCGTGCGCCAGATGACCCTCCGCCAGCTCGTTGCGCAAAGCGGCGGTGACGGTATCCTGCCCGTATATTTCGGCAAAGGTGCGGGGCCGCCATTTGCGGTACAGTACCTGATACATCGACTCACGTCCTTCTGTTTTCGGTGTGGAGAAAGGCACCCTGCGCCCCCGGGCGTACGGACGGGCAGGTTACCTGCGGCGCACGGAAACATCCGCTTAATGCTGCTCGGTTCCCCGCCTGACATGATTCACGGCGTACCGTCGCACAGGACCAACCCGTCCGTACACCCCAAGGCGTACGGTGCCTTTACCTTTTCAGTATACACGATAAGCGCCGAAAAAGCAAGAGTGTTTTTACCGGGAAAAAGAGCGAAAGGGATTGGTCTTCCGCGCGTAAAACCGGTTGACAAAAAAAGGGGGATTATTTATAATAAAAACGAAGGCCGTAAGCGCGGCTTGTCCTTTTTTCGAAAAAGAGCGGCGCTGCCGGCACCGGCGCGACCGTATCAGCGAAGGAAACGTATCCCATGAAAAAGGCGCAGAGAAACTGAAAACAAAAGAGAAGAAGGAGATGGGCCTTATGCGTTTGACAAAAGCAGTTGCCGGCATTGGCTTAACAGTCTTTTTCCTGTGTTTGGCCTTTGGCTGTACGCCGTCGCCGGGCGCTGAAAACAAAGAATACACCGTTCTGGCTGCGAAAGATTTTGCCATGTGGAGCGCTCTTAGCTCTTACCAAGACGCTTCCGCACCGAAAAACGCAACGGTCGTTTTTAACGGGGAAACGTATACGGGACAATATCTTCGGAGCGACTGCCTCCCTCCCAACACGTATGTTTCTCACAAATACAAAGGCGATCATGTGTATTTTGACATCAATGCCGATACGGGAGAGCTGGCCTTTATTTTCTTCCCGCATGAATATGCCCGGAATGAGACAAAAGAAGAACCCGCATGCAGGCAAATCGCGGACGGCATTGCGCAAAAGTATATTTCTTTGGACGAATATCAGGTAAGCGTGCAAGCGCGAACGGTCAATAAAAATAACCACAGTTATTTGTATACGTATTACAAAGAAATAAGCGGATATAAAACCTCTGACGTATTGTCGATCGCGGTGGATGGGAACGGAACCATAGGCAATTGTGGCTTTTTGATGTTGGGAGCATTCAAGGACAAAACCGATGTGGTGATTGATGAGGACAAAGCAAAAGAGGCCGTGGAGAAAAAGATAAAAGCCCTGTATGCTTCCCATCTGGATTCGCTTACCTTCGACGTTCATAACAAGCAGTTGACCAAATTGGACAAAGGGGAACTTGCTGTATTGTATACCATTGATGTTTCCTATACCATGAAGGAGCCCGAACAAACGTATGAACTACAAAGCGGGGATGAAATATTCTTGGTTTTGATGCTCACATAACGGCTTTTTGGCAAAGAAGCAAAACTTTGCATAAACGCCTCCGTCATAAAAACAAAAAGGCCGCCGGCGTTTGCCGGCGGCCTGTACGTTATTTGGTCAGGAACAGCACGCCCAGCGTGCCCGGCCCGCAGTGGGAGCAGATGGTGCAGCCCGCGTGGGTCACGAGGATCTCCTTGAAATCGGCGTATTTCGGTATCTCCTGATGTACCAGGTCGATATACTTCTGTGCGATGCCGCCGTGGGTGATGAAGATGCGGTCCAACTTCAGGTCGGTACGGCCCTGCAACTGGTCCTGCACATACTGCTGCAGCGCCCGGTCCAGCGCGCCGCGGTATTTTTTGCCCACCGACATCTTGCCGCCCGCCTTCTCGTCGACGACGATGCAGGGCTTGAGCTGCAGCAGGTTGGAGCCCAGCATCGCCAGCGCCGAGCATCGCCCGCCTTTATGCAAAAACTCCAGCGAATCGATCACGAAGCTGGCGCGCACACGGGGCACCAGCGCCCGGACCTCTTCGGCCACCTGTGCGGCCGGCATACCGGCGGCGATGCGCTCTGCCGCTTCGATCACCAGCAGGCCGGAGCCGGAGGACAAGCTGGCGGAGTCGATCACGAAAAGCCCCTCGGCCTCTTCCGAGGCCAGCCGGCAGTTGTTGTAGCCCGCGGAAAGCGCGGAGCCGATGGAAATATGTACCACCTCATACCCCTGGTCGAGGTAAGGGCGGAAGATCTGCAGATATTCGTCGGCGTTGACGGCAGCCGTCTTCGGAAGAACCTTTTTCTCCTTATACACGCGATATATCCCGTCCGGATCCAGATCGACCCCGTCGAGATAGCTCTTGTCTTCCAAAATCACGTGCAGCGGCACGCGCAGTACGCGGTATTTTTCAAACAGTTCCGGGCTCAGGTCGCAGGTGCTGTCAGCACTCAAAAGGACGGGTTTAGCCAAAATAACATCTCCTTGCCGATCGATTGCCGAACTCTTTCGCCGGCGGGCCGATAAAAGCAGTATAGCACAACGTACCGAAAAATACAACAGTTTTCGGATTTTTCTTGCGCAGGGCGCGGGCGTGTGCTATACTACATATATTCTCGGGCGGCGGATTTTACCGCTCCCGGACGGAAAGGCGCGAAAAAATATGACGTTCGTGGCAGGAGAATACGACGTAGCCGTTATCGGCGCGGGGCACGCCGGCATTGAGGCGGGCCTGGCGGCCGCACGCCTCGGATGCCGCACCGTCGTTTTTACCATTCAGATGGACTGGGTGGGCAACATGCCCTGCAACCCGTCGATCGGCGGCACGGCCAAAGGCCATCTGGTACGGGAGGTCGACGCGCTCGGCGGCGAAATGGGGCTGGCGGCGGACGCCAACCTGCTGCAGTCGCGCATGCTCAACCGCGGCAAAGGGCCGGCGGTCCACTCGCTGCGTGCGCAGATCGACCGCCGCCGGTATTCGATGTATATGAAAAACGTGCTGGAAAGCACCGAAAACCTGGCGCTGCGGCAGGCGGAGATCGTCGATCTCGACCGGGCGCAGGACGGGCGTTGGGTGCTGACCACCCGGTTGGAGGAGCAATTCCTGTGCAAGGCGGTCGTACTGGCGACCGGGACTTTCCTGTGCGGCAAGATCTTTGTGGGCGACGTGTCGTACGACGGCGGGCCGGACGGGATGTTCGCCGCCACCGGGCTGACGGCTTCGCTGTTGCGGCTGGGGATGGCGCTGCGCCGCTTCAAAACCGGCACGCCGCCGCGCGTGCTGCGCCGCAGCATCGATTTTGCCGATATGGAGGTACAGCCCGGCGACGAGCCGGTGGTCCCCTTTTCGTTTGAAACGGAAACTCCGCCCGAAAACAAGGTGGATTGCCATATTACCTGGACTTCGCCCGAGACCAGGCAGGTCATCCTGCAAAACCTGCACCGCTCGCCGCTGTACGGCGGCAAGATAGAAGGCGTGGGCCCCCGCTATTGCCCGAGCATCGAGGACAAGATCGTCCGTTTTGCCGACAAGGAACGGCACCAGGTCTTTGTCGAACCGTGCGGCCTGCAGACGCAGGAGATGTATCTGCAGGGGCTGTCTTCCTCCCTGCCGGTGGATGTGCAGATGCAGGTGCTGCACAGCATTCCGGGTCTGGCGCAGGTGCAGGTCATGCGCCCGGCCTATGCGATAGAATACGATTGCTGCGATCCGCTGCAGCTGCGCCCGACGCTGGAGTTTATCCGGCTGCCCGGCCTGTACGGCGCCGGACAGTTCAACGGCTCTTCCGGATACGAAGAGGCTGCGGCACAAGGTATTGTGGCCGGAATCAATGCAGCACTCAAGATATTGGGGAAAGAGCCGTTGATCCTCGACCGCGCCGGCAGTTACATCGGCACCTTGATCGACGATCTGGTGACCAAGGGCTGTTCCGACCCCTACCGCATGATGACCTCCCGGTCGGAATACCGGCTGGTGCTGCGGCAGGACAACGCCGACCGCCGGCTGACGCCGGCCGGCCGCCGGATCGGCCTGGTGGATGACCGGCGCTGGGCGCATTTTTGCCGGCGGCAGGAGGCGTTTGAACAGGAGCGGCAGCGCCTGCAGCAGACGGTGTTGCCCCCGACGGAGGAACTGAACGCGATCCTGACGGCCGCCGGGACGACGCCGGTGACCACCGGTATCCGGCTGGAAGAGCTGTTGCGGCGGCCGCAGCTGGATTACGCGGCCCTCGCGCCCGTGGACCGGGACCGGCCGGCGCTGGATCCGCTGGTCATCGAGCAAATGGAGACCGAGATCAAGTACGAAGGCTATATCAAGCGGCAGCAGGCCGCGGTGGACGAGATGCGCCGGCTGGAACAGCGGGTGTTGCCGGAAGACGTGGTTTACACCTCTATTCCCGGCCTGCGCAAAGAGGCGCAGGAAAAGCTGGATCGCATCCGGCCGCACAGCATCGGCCAGGCGTCGCGCATCAGCGGCGTGTCGCCGTCCGACGTGTCGGTGCTGCTGGTCTGGCTGCAAAACGTTTCACGTGAAACCAAGGAGGGCCGCTCATGATCGACCGACAAAAGCTGATAGACTATGCGGCGGACTACGGCATAGATGTTTCACGTGAAACGGCGGAACGGTTGGATGAATTTGCCGCTCTGCTGGCGGAATGGAACCAGAAGATCAATCTGACCGCCATTACCGACCCGGAAGGGATGCTGATCAAGCATCTGCTGGACAGCCTGACGCTGCTGCCCAGGCTGCCGAAGGGGCCCTGCTCCCTTATCGACGTCGGGACGGGCGCCGGTTTTCCCGGCATTCCGTTGGCGCTGATGCGGCCGGATATACAGGTCACACTGCTGGACAGCCTGCAGAAAAAGACCCGCTACCTGCAGGACGTCTGCGATCGGCTCTCGATCCCGGCGCAGATCCTGACGATGCGGGCCGAACAGGCCGGGACGGATCCGGCGCTGCGGGAGCGTTTTGACGTGGCGACGGCCCGCGCGGTGGCCGCCATGCCGGTGCTGTGCGAATATTGCCTGCCGCTGGTGAAGGTGGGCGGCCGCTTTTTGGCCATGAAAGGGCCGGACGGCGAGGCGGAGGCGGCGCAGGCCGCCGGAGCCGTCGCCCGGCTGGGCGGCGCGCCGGTTTGCTGTGATACGCTGCAGCTGCCGGGCCGGGCGTATCCGGAACCGTCGGTGCGCAAGATCCTGCTGGTGGAAAAAAAGCAGACCACGCCGGCCCGCTATCCGCGGCCGTCGGCTAAAATAGCCAAACAACCGCTGATATAAACAAAAAATCGACAACAGGATTGTGACAAATACCGTCTCCCTTTTGTGGTACAGTAAGAAAAAAGGGAGGCGGTATTGTGTTCGGAAGTGAAAAAAAGACCGGCGGCTATCCGAAAACGGGACAAGTGGTGGAAATCCCGATCGAGGACATCATACAAAGCCCGGATCAGCCCCGGCAGACCTTTTCTTACGAAAAGCTGCTGGCCTTATCGGTCAGTATTGCGGAAAACGGGCTGCTGCAGCCCGTTACGGTGTGCCTGCAAAACGGAAAACCGCAGCTGATCGCGGGGGAACGCCGGCTGCGGGCCGCCAAACTGGCCGGTATGAAGCGGATCCCTTGCCTGATCGCCGACCGGACTGAACGGGACCGGGCGGTGCTGACTCTGGCGGAAAACCTGCAGCGAGAGGCGCTCAACCCGTTTGAGGAGGCGCAGGCGATCGCCCGGTTGATCCACGTACACGGGCTGTCGCAGGAGGAGGTGGCCTATCGGCTGGGGTACGCGCAGCCGACGGTGGCCAATAAGCTGCGGCTGCTGCGCCTGCCGGCCGATCAGCGGGAAAAAATGCTGGCCGCCGGGCTGACCGAACGGCATGCCCGCGCCTTGCTGCGTATAGAAGAGCCCGCCCTGCGGGAAACGCTGTTGAACAAGGTCATCCGGGACAAAATGACGGTGGCCGGCACCGAACGGATGGTGGAGGCGACGCTGACCGGCCGCCGCCGCAAACTGCCGCCGCCTGTGCTGCGGGACGTGCGCGTGTTTTCCAACACGATCGAAAAAGCGCTGCAGGGCATGCAGCAGGCGGGCGTACGGGCCTATTCCGAGAAAAATGAGACGGAGGAATACGTGGAATACCGCGTCCGGATCCTGAAAAAGCCGGACCGACAGGCCGCGGGGACATAAGAAAAGGGCCTCCCCGATCGGGAAGGCCCTTTTTTGTTGCATGGTATCAGGCTTTGGTGATCTTTTCCACACCGCCCATGAAAGGACGCAGCGCTTCCGGCACCGTAACGGAGCCGTCCGCGTTCTGGAACTGTTCGACAATGGCCGGCAGCACACGGCTGGTGGCCAGGCCGGAGGCGTTGAGGGTGTGCACCAACTGCAGCTTGCCGTCGGCGCCGCGCATTTTGATGTTGCCGCGGCGGGCCTGATAATCCCGCGCGTTGGAGGCGGAGCTGACTTCCTTGTAAATGCCCATGCTGGGGATCCAGACCTCCACGTCGTAGGTGCGGGCCATCGAGAAGGAGCAGTCGGCCGCGGCCAGCTTGCTCAGGCGATAATGCAGGCCGAGCTTCTGCAGCAGCCGCTCCGCCTTGCCGACCAGTTCTTCAAACGCTTTGTCGGATTGATCGGGCGCGGTGTACTGCACCATTTCAACCTTATTAAACTGGTGGCCGCGGATCATGCCGCGCTCTTCCGAACGATAGCTGCCGGCTTCACGCCGGTAGCACGGGGTGTACGCGATGTATTTTTTGGGCAGCTCATCAGCCGAAAGAATCTCGTTGCGGTGCAGGTTGACCAGCGCGGTCTCCGCCGTCGGCAGCAAAAAGCGCTTGTCGTTGCTCGTCGGGTTGGCAATCCAGTACACCTCGTCGGTAAACTTCGGGAACTGGCCGGCCACGTAGCCGCAGGTATACCCGAGCATGTGCGGCGGGAGGATCAGTTCGTACCCGTCGTTGATATGTTCGGTGATAAAGTAGTTGAGCAGAGCCCATTCCAGCCGGGCGCCCATGCCGCGGTAGATCCACGAGCCGTTGCCGGCGATCTTCGCGCCGCGCTCGTAATCGATCAGCCCCAGGCTTTCGCACAGTTCCACATGGTTTTTCGGCTGAAAGTCGAAAACGGGCTGTTCGCCGAAAAAGCGGACCGGTTTGTTGTTTTCCTTGCCGCCGGCTTCCAGGTCGTCGTCTGGCAGATTGGGCAGGCAGCACAGCAGCTGCTGGTATTCCTCTTCTATTTCCGCCAGCCGGGCGTCGTCCTGCTTGATCTCGGCCGCCAGCGTTTTCATACGCGCCATCAGGTCGGTCACGTCCTCGCCGTTTTTGCGCAGGACCGGCAGTTTTTTGGATACGGCGTTCTGCTCGGCTTTCTTGGCGTCCAGCGCGCTGCCGAAGGCACGGCGCTCGGTATCCACCTGCAAAAGCCGGTCAATCGTGTCGTCCAGATCCAGGCCTTTTTTGCGCACGGCCGCTTTGACATAGGCGGTTTCCGTACGGATCAATTTGATATCTACCATATTTCAGCAGTCCTTTTTTATTGGATTATCCCGGCTTTTCGCCGGAATTGTTTTACAGAAAGTATAAACAACACAAGATTATACAAATAAATCAAAGTTTTCCGAGTACCTCAAAGAACTCCAGGCATTTTTGTTTTTGCAGCGGGGACATTTGCCGGAAAAAGAGGACCAGCGCCATCTCTTCACCGGAGATGCCGGGAGGCGGGTTTTCCAACCGGGATTGATATTCCGGCATTTCGGACGAGCGGAACAGGAAGGCGGTCGGCGAGGCGGCGTCTCCGATCAGATCGTCCACCGTCACGCCGAACAGGCGGGACAACCGCCGCAGCGTTTCAAACCCGGGCGTGGTTTTTCCGGTTTCGTAAAAAGCGTAGGTGGAGCGTTCCAGCTGCAGCCGGTCGGCCACCTGCTTTTGTGTCAGGCCGTACTGCTTGCGCAGCGCCCGGATGCGTTCGGCAAAATACGTCTTTTCTTTTTGCGGTTCGGACATGATGAACCCCCTTTTTTCTCGGAAAATAAAGAGGAAAACGACGGATACAAACGCAGTATACCATTGTAAAGCGAAAAAATCCACATTTTGAGATTATTTTTCACAAAAAAGTTGCGCCGCTTTTTCTACCGTCTCGGCCGGCGCCCCCTGCGCGCTGACGACATGGTCGGCGACGGCCCGGTACAGCGGATCACGGGCGGCCCAGAGGCGGCGGATGACCGCCTCGCGGTCCGGCACCTGCAGCAACGGCCGCAGCGTGTCGTCCCGCAGACGCCGGCAGGCGGTTTCGGGAGAAATATACAGGTATAAGATGCTGCTGCCGGGCCGCAGCAGCGCCAGATTTTGCGGGTTGAGCAGCGTGCCGCCGCCGGTGGCCAGTACCACCTGTGTGCGGGCAGCCAGTTCCCGGCAGGCCTCGGTTTCGCGGCGGCGGAAACCGGCCTCTTTTTCCTGCGCAAAAAGCTCCGGAATGGAGCGGTTCGCCTGCCACTCGACGTAGGCGTCGGTATCCGCAAAGGAATATCCGAGGCGCTGCGCCAGCAGCCGGCCCACGGTGCTTTTGCCGCAGCCCATGAACCCGCATAAGATGATCCGGTCCATCAAAACGCCTCCTGTGCCAAACGGCGGCAGACTTCCGCCAACTGGGCGGAGGTGTAGGAATACCCGCACCAGATCCGCTGCGCGGCAGCCGCCTGGGCGACCAGCATCGGCAGCCCGTCGCACACGGCAGATCCGTTGGCCGCCGCCTGTTGCAGCAGAAGGGTCGGCCGCGGGTTGTATACGGCGTCGAACACGCCGGCGCAGCGGCGTAAAAGCGCCTGCGACACAGGCACTTCTTCCGTGTGCGGGAACATACCGACGGGGGTGGCGTTGAGCAGCAGATCAAAGTCTTCCGCCGGTTCCTGCGTCAGGACCCGGCACGCCGCATCCGGTACGGCGTGCGTCAGTTGCGCCTGCAGGGCCTGCCCGCGAGCCAGGCTGCCGGGCCGCACCAGTATCGACAGCTGCGCGCCGGCCTGCGCCGCCAGCAAGGCGAAAACACGGGCCGCGCCGCCGCTGCCGAGCAGCAGCACCCGGCCGCGCAGCGGCAGCCCGGCCTCGCGCAGCGCATACAGGAACCCGTCGGCGTCGGTGTTGTAGCCGTGCAGTCCGTCCGGCCGGACCGCCACGGTGTTGACCGCCCCGCACCGGGCGGCGCAGCCGTGGACTTCGGCCAGAAGAGGCAAAATCTGCTGCTTGTAAGGGATGGTCACGTTGAATCCGGCGGTCTGCGCCGCCAGCAACCGTACCGCCGCCTCGAACTGTGCGGGCGGTGCGTCGTACAACCGGTAGAGGGCCGGATCTCCCCGCAGGCTGAACAAAAGCCGGTGCAAAACCGGAGAAAGGCTGTGCCCCAGCGGATGACCCAGCAAAGCAAAGCTCCGTTCCGTCACGGGGATCCCCTCCTTTCATAAAAAAAATAAAAAATTTTTCGTAAACAGATTGACAAATCAGCCTAAAATACATACTATTGCTTATAGAAGACGCGCGGCCGCGGTTCCTGTGGACAGTATAGCACATCCCGGGAACAAAAAACAATCCCCTCTTGCGCCGGGCGGGTATTGATTTTTAAGGAAGGATGAAACCCATGGTATTGGAAAAGATCAAAACCATTTTGAGCGAACAGTTTGACGTAGAAGAAGACGCGATTACTCCGGAAACGAATATTGCGGACGACCTCGGGGCGGATTCTTTGGATGTGGTAGATATGCTGATGTCGCTGGAAGACGAGTTTGACGTGGAGATCCCGGACGAAGAGATCGAACGCATCCGCACCGTCGGTGAACTGGTCACCTTTATCGAAGAGAATATGTCCTGAACCAAAACCGAAAGAGCCCTGCCTGCGCAGGGCTCTTTTTGTGTATCAGAAAGAAACCGCCGGTTGCCCGGCGGCTTTTTTGCGCCCACATAAATTACAAGCAGTATAAACAAAGCGTAAAAATACAAAAAGGAACTATTCTTGCGGCAGAAACCAGGGTCCCAACGCCTCTACGCCGGAGCGATCCGCCCGCCGGAGGTACTCCGTGAAGCGATACCCCAGCGCTTCGCCGTCCGGAAACAGGTCTGCCAGCGGCACGAGCACGAAGGCCCGCTCCTGCATACGGGGGTGCGGCAGCGTCAACTCCGGTTCCTGCATGACAACGCCTTCGTACAGCAGCAGGTCGAGGTCGAGCGGCCGGGGGGCGTTGGCGAAGGTGCGCCGGCGGCCGGCGGCCGCTTCTATGCCCAGGCAGGCGCCAAGCAGCGCGCGGGGAGATAACGGCGTTGCCAGCAGTACGGCGGCGTTGAGAAAATCCGGCTGATCGGCGTAACCCCACGGCGCCGTGCGGTACAGGCCGGATACGGCGAGGATTCCGGTGCCGGGCAGCGCGTCCAGCGCGGTGACGGCCTGCGTCAGGATCCGGCGGGAATCGCCCAGATTGCTGCCGAGCGCGACGACAGCCCGTTTCATGCCAGATCCTCCCGGGAGCGGGAAATCTCCACGCCCACCGTGTCAAACCGGGCGCGGATGGGCGCCTGCGGCTTCTGCAGCCGGACGGTGACGCGGCTCAGTGCGCGGTATTCGTAAAGCAGCGCCCGGATTACGCGCAGGGCGGCCGTTTCCAGCAAGTTGTAGCGCTCGTCGCGCAGGACGGCGCCGGCGCGCTTGATCAAAGCGGAATAGCTGACGGTTTCGGCGAGGTTGTCGCTTTCGCCGGCGGCCGTCAGGTCCAGCTCCGCCGTGATGTCGGCGATAAACAGCTGCCCGTCCCGTTTTTCTTCCGGGTTGACGCCGTGGTAGGCAAAGACCTGCAAGCCCTGTATAAAGATCTTATCCATGGTCTTTCTCCTTTTGTTCCGGTTTGCGGACCTGCCGCAGCAGATAGCGCGGGCGGCCCTTGACTTCTTCGTATATCTTTGCCACATACAGGCCGATGACGCTCAGCGACAGCATGATCGCGCTGCCGATGAGCAGCTGCAGCAGGATGACGGTGGAAAACCCAGTGGCGGCCCGGCCGGAGAAGAAGTTGTACAGCGTGTCGACGATCATCAACAGCGCGGCAAATCCGGTCGCCACACCCAGCCAGAAAACGAAGAACAGCGGCGCCGCTGTATACGACGTCAGCGAACGGATCGCCAGCCGGACCAGGGCGCGCAGCGACCATTTGCTTTTGCCGCCGGCGCGGGGCGCGACGTCAAAGGGCAGCGCATAGCGCCGGAAGCCCTCCCACGCGGATAAGCCGCGGAAAAAGGTGTCTTTTTCGCCGAACTGTTTCCACGCTTCGACGACGGTGCGGTCCATCAGCTTGAAGTCGGACGCCACGCCGATATCCATGCCGGTGCTTTTGCGAAAACTGCGGTAAAACAGCAGCGCAAACCCCTTGGCAAAGAAGCTTTCCTTCCCGCGGCTGCGCTTGACGCCCTCGACGACGTCGTAGCCTTCCTGCCGCCACAGGCGCACCATTTCCGGGATGCAGGCGGGCGGATGCTGCAAATCGGCGTCCATGACCAGCACGGCGTCGCCCTCGGCGTGTTCCAGCCCGGCGCACAGCGCCGCCTCTTTGCCGAAATTGCGGGACAGCCGCAGCAGCGTGACCCCCGGCAGATCGTCGGCCAGGCGGTTCATTTCCTCCCAGGTGCGGTCGCGGGAACCGTCGTCCACCAGCAAAAAGGTGTGCTCGATCGCTTCTTTCTGCAACAATTCATGTACAGTTTGTACATTTTGATATATAATATCCCCTTCGTTGAATACGGGCATCAGCACGGCGATCATTTATCCGCCCCACCTTTCGCATCCTGAACATAAAAAGAGTTGAGAAAGTCTTCCTCGTCTTCCGGGGCGAGGTCAGCCGGAGCATCCGCCGTCGGTTCGTCGGCCGGGGCGGTTTGTACCGGCGCCGGTTGTGCCGGTGCGGCCGGCGCGCCGGGTGTGGCCGGCGCGGCGGATGTGGCCGGTGTGGCCGGTGTGGCAGGTACGGCGGATGTGGCCGGTGTGGCAGGTACCTCTTCCGCGGCCGGTTCCGGCCCGTCGGCCAGAGAAACGTCCTGTACGACGAAGGCGTCCTCTGCCCACTGCGCATCGTCAGGCGCGTCCGCCGGCGCAGGTTTTTCCCACACGAAGGGAAGGTCCCCGGCCGGATCTTCCGGCGGCCCGGCCGGCGTTTCCCCGTCAAAGAACGTTTCGCCGGTCACGTCGTCGCCCGGCCGGCGGCGCAGCAGAATCAGCAGTACCGCGACCACCGCCGCGCACAGGCCGGAGATGATCAGGCCGGCCGTCAGCCCTCTTGGCCAGAAGGAGAGTTCCACGACGTGGCTGCCGGCGGACAGGTCGAAGGCCAGCAGCGCGTCAGAAACGGCGAAGGTATCGACCGTTTTGCCGTCCACCTTCACATGCCACCCTTTATCGTACGGGATGGTCGTCATCAGCACGCCGGAATACGATGCGTTGACGGTGCCGACTATATTACTTTCTGTATATTGCGTGACGGCCATAGCGTCGTCACGCAGGGCTTTGAGGGCCGCGTTACAATACGCTTCGTTCAGCGTCAGCACGTACAGGTGGCCGCCGCAGCCGGAATCCGCCGTCAGGCTGACCTGCACCACGTCCCCCGGGTGCCGGATGCCGACGTCGATCATATACGGTTCCCGCGGGGAGACGGAATAATTGAAGGTTTCACCGGCAGACTGCACGACGGCGCTGGCTGAGCGGGCCGCGCGGCAATCGACGTATACGTAGCATTGTCCGGCGGCTTCGATGGTGGCGTTGAAGCGCGCGGCGGTACTGCCGCCGGACATCGAGATATAGGTGGACGATACCGAGGGGTTGACGCTGCCGTTGGAGGCGTTTTCCGCCACCGAAACGGGCGCCACGGTGTAGAGGGTGCCGGACAGGCCGGTCGTGATCGCCTCAAAAAGGGATTGCTGCGTAGTCACCGGGTCATAATAGGAGTATTCCCAGGTACGCACCGACGGTTGTACCATAAAAGCTACCGGCAGCGCCGCCTGATTTTCATAGATATAATAGGTCTGGGCGTTTTCCCCGTCCGGTTCGTCGCTGCGCGTGACGGTGTCGAGCAGCCTCAGCTGCCGGACGGTGTCCTGTGTGGTATTGGAGATCAGGTAACGCACGCCCAGCAGGGAATCCACCGGGGCGATGAAGGCGCGGTAGGCGTAGCTGTTCACGCCGTTGGAGGCAAACCCGAGGGCGTTCATCAGCCGGGTCGTCTGATAATAATTGCTGGAGGAAAACAGGGTCAGCCCGCGGTAGCGGAACAAAGCGGTATCCACCAGCGTGCGGCGCGGCAAAAACTCCATACGGTAAAAGGTCTGCCCGCCCAGCTGATCGGCGGCGATGGCCTGGGTATCCCGCACCGCCTGACCGACGGTTTCGGTCACCAGGTTATCCACATAATATTGGTGGTCGGTGTAATATTCCTGCCGGTTGAGCTGCTCCAGCGTCTGGCCGGTATGTGAGATCAGCTCGGCGGTCACGACGCACAGCAGGCAGGCGTAGGCCACGCGCGTGCGCAGCACCTTGTTGCCCGCCAGCGCCGCGATCAGGCCGTACAGGCCGATCAGCAGCAGGGAAACGTAGATGGAGCGGAAGCCGTACGTGCCGCCGCCGAACTTCTCCTCCACCACCAGATAGGCGGCCAGCCCGGCGCACGACAGGCAGACTTGCTTGACGCTCACGTCCTTCAAGTGCAGCAGCGTTTCATAGGCGATCAGCAGCAGCACCAGTGAATACAGGAAGGAAAAGCGGTACGGCAGGTCGTTCGGCGCGTGCAGGCCGTGCCACAGCAGATCGAACCGGTTGACGACCATGCTCAACGCCATGACCAGCCACAGCCCGCCGTAGGTCAACCGGCGGCGCAGCGGAATGGTCTTCAGCGTTGCAAAAAGCGGCAGCGTCACCACGGCCAGCATCCCGCAGGCGATGTTGGGCAGGTTGCCGGAACGGATGGTGGGCGTCACGCCGTACAGGTGGCGGCCCAGCAGGTCAAACAGCGTGAAGTTGGCGGCGGTGTCCGGCATCGAAGCGCCGACCGCCGAGGTTTGCAGCAGGCCGAAGTATACCGGCAGCAGCAGCGCCATCACCAGGCCGCCGGCCAGCGCCGACCCGATGAAGAAACGCAGCGTGGCCGAAGCATTCTGGGCGGCGGTGCGGCGGGTACGCAGCAAAAAGGCGATAAAATACAGCGTCAAAAAGATGCATGCCATAAACCCGATATAATAGTTGGCATACAAAACATAAGCCAGCGAAAAGATATACGCGCCGAACCTGCCGGTGCGCATGAGCCGTTCAAAGCTCAACAGCACCAGCGGCAACACCATGATCACGTCCAGCCACATGACGTTCCACGAGTAGGCCAGCATATAGATCATCAGCGCATACAGCACCGATACGACCGTGACGGCGGCGGTGCGGCGTTTATACACGTATTGCAGCATGCAGGCAAAAAATACGGCGGAAAGCGTCACCTTGAGCATCGTGATGCACAGGATGCCCTCGGTCAGCAGCCGGTCGGGGAACAGCACCAGCAGCACGTTCAGCGGGCTGGCCAAATAATAGCCGAACATCGGCAAAAAGGAACTGCCGAGCCCCGTTTCGAAGCTGTACAGGACGTTGCCGCCCCCCGTGATCGAATCCCGCAGATAGGCCAGCAGCGGCGCGTATTGGTGGTGCATATCGACGATCATCGCGCTCTCTTTGCCGATGGGCCACATCCCGACGCGGACGTACCCCAGCGCCAGCAGCCCGAGTGCCAGCAGCCCGGACAGCAGCGGGATCAGGAAGGCGCGCGGCTGCCTGTCCTGCTGCGGCGTGCGGAAAATCATCCAGACGGCGGCCCCGCAGACCAGGCCGGTCAACAGCAGCAGACCGAAGACGTACACCTTTTCCTGCAGCGGATAGTCGACGGAAAAGGAGCCCTCTTTCGGCATCGCGGCCAGCAGAAACAGCAGCGCGGCAATCAGGACCAGAGCGGCCGACACGGACCGCTTAAAAAGAGAATCTTTCGCTGGAATCATAGGCGGAACGCACCTTTCCGTAAAAAAGTCACCGACAAATGGATAGTTATATTTATTATAGCATACATATTTTATATAAACAAGAGCGATTTCTCGCCGCCGCGGACAGAAAAAACGGGAGACTGCTGAACGCAGTCTCCCGTAAAAAGCAAGGAGAACGGAATCACGCCTGCGCGGCGGCCTTTTTGTGGCGGCGCAGCTGCCAGCCGGTCCACAGCGGGGCGCACAGGAAGGTGGAGGTATAGAAGCCGGACAGCACGCCGAACATCATCGGCAGCGCGAAACTGACGATGGAATCCATCCCCATGGCCATCGCCATCACGGCGACGACCGCGATGGCGATGAACACGCACAGGCTGGTGTTCATCGACCGGGTAAAGGATTGGCGGATGCTGAGGTTGACCACGTCTTCCAGCGGCATCTTGACGCCGAGTTTGCGGCGGTTTTCACGGATCCGGTCGTAGATCACGATGGTGGCGTTGAGCGAGTAACCGAGGATGGAGAGCACCACCGCCACAAAGTTGTCGTTCAGCGGGATCCGGAAAATCACGAAGATGAAGTACGCGACCAGAATGTCGTTGAGCAGGGCGACGAGCGCCATCACGCCGGCCGTCCACCCGCCGATGCGGCGGAAACGCAGGGCCACGTACAGCGTCAACAGGATGCCCGCCAGCGCTACGGCGACCAGACACTTGATGAAGAACAGCGACCCCATGCTCGGGCTGAGCAGGCTGGATTCTTCCTCTTTGATGCCGTTGTCCGGGAAGGCCTTCTGCACCGCGTCGATCAGCGCCGTCTTTTCCTCTACCGACAGTTTGTCGGTCAGGTAAACGGTGATCAACTGGGTGTTTGCCAGGTCGTTGGTGGTCAGCTGTACGTCCGCCTTGCTGTACTGGGCGGTCACGGCCGCTTCGGCAGCCTTTTCTTCAATGGTGCCGGTATAGCTGATTTTCAGCATCGTGCCGCCTTTGAAGGATACGTCCAGCTCCACCCCGAGGATGAGGTTGAGCAGCAGCCCGACGACGAGAATGCCGGCGGAAATCAGGGCGAACAGTTTGCGGCGGCCGACGAAATCAAAGTTGTTCATCATGACCGCTCACCTCCCAACAGCCACGGCTTCCGGAACAGGCGGAAGCGGCAGAGCGATTTGAGCATGGCGCGCGACGCGTACACGCCCATGATAAAGTTGAAGATAATGCCCGCGAACAGGGTGAACCCGAACGAATAGACCGAGCCGGTCGTCGCCGTCGGGAACAGGAACAGCACCGGGTACAGCACCTTGGACCAGAACCCGCTGGGCGGCCCGAAGACGCCCATGAGGATCACGGCCACGATGATAACGGTGATGTTGCCGTCGAAGATGGCCCAGAAGGATTCCTCGGAGCCCTTCTGCAGCGCGCCGTCGATGGTCTTGCCGGCGCGGATCTCTTCCTTGATGCGTTCGGACGTGATGATGTTGGCGTCCAGGCCCATACCGATGGAAATGATGATACCGGCAATACCGGGCAGCGTGAGCGTAAACCCGTTAAAGAAACTGAAATAACCGGACACAACGGCCAGCGAGCCGGCCACCTGCCCGAGCAGAGAGATGACGGCGACCACGCCGGGCAGCCGATAATACAGCACCATGAACAGCGACACCAGCGCGAAGGCGACGATGCCGGCCCACAGCATGACGTTCAGGGCCTTGGAACCCAGCGACGCGGAAATGACGCCGGAGCTTTTGACTTCGATGCTGAACGGCAGCGCACCGGAGTTGATCAGGTTGGCCAGCGACACAGCGTCGGAATATTCCGGGAAACCGCCGGAAATGATGGCCACGCCGTCGGTGATATGGTCGTTGACGTTGGCGTTGGAGATCATCTCGTTATCCAGCCAGATGGAGATGGTGCCGGTGCCCTTCTGCTTGGCGGTCGCTTCGGAGAAGGCTTCTTTGGCGCTGTCGTTCAGGTTGAGGATCACGATGTTGGTCAGGGTGCTGGTGTCGTTGTCCTGCTGCGTGGCAGGCTCCGCGCTCTTGACCTGTGCGCCGGACAGGATCAGGTCCCCTTCCGGCTTGGCTTTGCCGTTCTCATCGGTCGTGGAGCCACCGTAGTGGAACTCCAGCCGGGCGGTCTTGCCCAGTTCCTCAATGGCCTTTGCGGAGTCGTACTCCGCCTCATCCGCCTTCCACGGGAAGCGGACGATTACCTGCTTGTTGGTCAGGTCCGTATAGGCTTCGTAATCGGTAATACCGTTGGCGATCAGACGGCGGACAATGATATCCTTGGCGCCGTCCAGGTTGGCTTGGCTGACCGAGACCGATTCGTCCACGGGCCCGAAGGTCACGTCGATACCGCCGCGGATGTCGATACCGAAACGGATATCGCTGACTCCGCGGAGTACGGTGTCCTGTCTGTCTCCGAAGGTGGTGTATACGCCGAAAAAGGTCGTGTACGCCAGCGCGAAGATCAGAAGAGCCACGATGAAGAAGGTCGGTTTTGCGGTGCGCTTCATCGGCTGTTCCTCCATTGCTTACAAATCCTGCGGGCCCCGAAGGGCGTCGCTATTTTTTTTATTATATAAGCAGTTGTCCGAAAAGTCAATCCACCCGCGGCGGATATTGGAAGAAAAATTACAAAAAGAAAAGCCGGAGATCGGCGGATCTCCGGCAAAAAGGACGCGTCAAAGGGTCCCGAGCCGTTTTTTGACGGACGCGATCTGTGCGCAGATGCAGAACAGATCGATGGCGGTCTGCAATTCATCCAGCGGCGGGAAGGTGGGCGCGATGCGCAGGTTGGAATCCTGCGGGTCCCGTCCGTAGGGGAAGGTCGCCCCCGCGCCGGTGAGCACGACGCCGGCCTCCCGGCACAGGCGCACCGTCTCTTTGGCGCAGCCGGGCAGCAGGTTGACGCTTACAAAATATCCGCCGTTGGGTTTATGCCACCGGGCGATGCCGAGCGGCCCGAGCTCCCGTTCCAGCGTTTGCAGTACGATTTCAAAGTGGGGACGCAGCAGCGCCGCCTGTTTTTTCATGTGGGCCAGTACGCCGTCGGCGTCCTTGAAATACCGGGCGTGCCGCAGCATGTTGATCTTGTCGAAGCCGATGGTCTGCACCTTCATGCGGCTTTTGATGTCGGCGATGTTCGCCGCACTGGCCGCGACAACGGCCACGCCCGCCCCCGGAAAGCTGATTTTGGAGGTGGAAGCAAACTCCAGCACAAGGTCTTCGTTGCCGCGGGCGCGGGCTTCTTCAAAGAGGTTCAGCAGCCTGTCCGGCGTGTCGGTCAGATGATGCACGCAATACGCGTTGTCCCACATGATGCGGAAATCCGGCGCGGCCGGCTTCAGTGCGGCGAAACGGCGCACCGTTTCGTCAGAGTAGGTGATGCCGTCGGGGTTGGAGTACATCGGCACGCACCAGATGCCCTTGACGGCCGGATCGCGTACCAGGTCCTCGACCCGGTCCATATCGGGGCCGGTCCCGGTCATCGGCACCGTGATCAGTTCGAACCCGAAATACTCGGTGATCGCAAAGTGCCGGTCATATCCCGGCGCGGGGCACAAAAACTTCAGCTTTTCTTCCCGGCTCCACGGGGTGCGGCCGCAAACGCCTTTGGCAAAAGCGGTACAGATATAGTCGAACATCAGGTTCAGGCTGGAGTTGCCGGCGACGATCAGGTTTTCCTCCGGTACGCCCAACAGCCGGGAAAAGATCCGTTTCATTTCCGGGATCCCGTCCATCAGCCCGTAGTTGCGCACGTCAATACCGGCCTCGGACCGGAAGCCGTCTTCCGGCCGCAGGCAGGTCAGCATATCGTTTGTCAGGTCCAGCTGGCCGGCGCCCGGCTTGCCGCGGGACATATCCAGTTTCAGGCCCCGGGCGCGGTATTGTTCATACCGGGCGGTCAGTTCCGTGAGAAGTTGTTGCAGTTGTGTCTGGTCCAGTTGTTGCAGCGTTGCCATGGTTCGGTCTCCTTCCGCGGGTGATTTTGCCACATACAAACACTATTGTAACGGATTCTTTCCCGTTTTGCAATATTTATTTTTGTTTCCTGCAAAAAAAGTCGAAAAAAGCAGGCGACAGCAACCGAAACGCAGTTTCGGCAGCTGCCGCCCGTCATTTGCAAACCGTTACCGCTGCTCGTCCAGCGTGCGGGAGAAGGCGGGCAGGAACTCTTCGACAAAGCAGTCCGCCGCCGGCAGTTGCATCCGGCGCACGGCGGCCAGCGTTGCGTCGTACGCGCTGCGGAACTCCCGGTTGCCCTGTTCCAACTCCTCCGCGCATTTGATCAGCGCCGCCAGCTTGTCGGCTGCCTTGACCAGCCGTTTTTCTTCCGGCAAGATCCCTTCTTCGGTCAGCCAGGGGCGGTACTCGGGCTGCATATCCTCCGGCAGCATCGCCAGCAGCCGGTCGGCCGCCTCCCGTTCGATCTCCTTGTATGCGTGCTGGATCGCGGGGGTGCCGTATTTCACCGGGGTCGGCAGGTCGCCGGTAAAAATCTCCGGCGCATCGTGATACAGCGCCAGCAGCACGCAGCGCCCGGCGTCCACCGGCGGGCCGAAACGCTTGTTTTGCAGTACCGCCAGCGCGTGGGCCAGCACCGCCACGTCCTGCGAATGCTCGCAGATGTTCTCGGGGCGGGTGTTGCGCATCAGCGCCCAGCGGTTGATGTATTTCATGCGGGATAAAAAGGCAAAAAAGCTGCGGCTCATGGTCAAAGTTCCTTTCTCGGCGGCAGGAGCGCCAGCAGATCGCTCAGCCGGGATATCGTCAGATAGTTCCCCTGCGGCTCAAAGTCCCAGCTCGTCGGCAGGAAAGCGGCCTGCATGCCGGCCGCCTGCGCCCCGCCGATGTCGTTGACGGGGTGATCCCCCACGTACAGGCAGTTTTCGCACGCAACGCCCAGCCGCATAGCCGCCCGGCGAAACAGCTCGGGCTCCGGCTTATGCACGCCCTCGGTGCCGGAGACGGCGACGGTGTCCAGCAGCGGCCGCAGCCGGCAAAGATCCAGCTTGCGGTGCTGCATCACGGCCGGGCCGTTGGTCACAAGGCCGATCAGGTAGCCGCGCTGCCGCAGCGTTTGCAGCAGCGGAAAGGCGTCCGGCCGCATGCAAAGCACCTCGGCGGTTTTCAGGCAAAACTCTTTCAGCAGCTCGTCCGGCGGCGGCGGCGAGGTCCAGTTCCATTCCCGGATCATCTGCTCGAGATAATCCGGCCAGGGGATGTACCCGTGGTTGCTGTGCGCGCACATAAAACGGACGCGGGCCGCGTGTTCGGCCGCATCCAGGTCCGGAAACCGCCGCCGCACGAACCAATCCGCATACCGCGGAAAAGAAGCGTTGAAATCCTGCAGGGTATCGTCAAAATCGAACAACACCGCGCGGACGGCAGACCCGTCCGGCTGCGTGAGCGCCAGCGCCTGCCGGCTGTCCCGCAGGATCTGGTCCCGCAGCGGGCCGGCACCGTCGAAGACCCGTTCCGGCCGCAGAAAGCGCACCGGCGTGACCGGGATGCGCTGCCCGTACAGGTCGCCGCTGTACCCGTAGATATAGGTTTCCGCCGTCGGTTCGGAGCAACCCACGGAGGGGTGCCGCCCGATGTTGGTCACGGCCCTGTACATTTTGCCGTCCACGATTGCGCAGGAGGCGTATACCCCGAACCGGGGCTGTACAAAATGCGGCGGCAGCGGCTGGTTGATGGTCGGGAACCCGAAGGTGCGGCCGCGGTGCTGTCCGTCTGTCACGGGAAAATCGATGGTAAAGGGCCGCCCGAGCAGACGGGAGGCCGTGCGCATATCGCCGGCGGCGATGCAGCGGCGGATGCGGGAGGAGCTGATCGCCTCCCCGTCGGCCGGCAGCGTCGGAACGATCTCACACGGAATGCCGGCTTCGGCGCAGAGCGAGCGCAGCGTTTCGGCCGTGCCGGCGCCGCCTCGCCCGAAATGATAATTTTCTCCGCAGCAGACGAAGGCGGCGCGCAAATCCCGCAGCAACACTTGCCGGACAAACGCCTCCGGGGAAAGATCCCGCACGGCGTCGAAATCCAGGTCGATCCGTTCCTCCACGCCCAGCGTCTGCAGCGCCCGGTCGCGCGCCTCGTCGGAGCAGATCTGCGCGGCATCCGGTTTGATCTGCCAGGCCGGCTGCCGGAAAGCCGCCACGCAGGCCGGCAGCGGCACAAGGCTCCCGTTCGGCGCATCGCGGCCGACGGCCCGGCAAATCACGGCCCGGTGCCCGGCGTGCACGCCGTCGAACAGGCCGAGCGCCACGGCCCGCGGATGGGCCGGCAGCGTCCGGTCCCCGGGAGTAAACGCATACACTTTCATGACAAACTCATCCTCTGCGCCCGTTGCGGGCGGGAAATCATAAAACGACCTGCGGCAGCAGCTGCGTTTCGTCGGTCGTCCCCAGGCCGAGAAAGGCGCCGTCCGGCGCGTAGACCCAGGTGCGGCCGGCCACGGGGACCGGCAACCGGTCCCGCAGCAGCGGGCCGCCGTTGGCAAAACGGACGGCCTGCGCCGGCGAAACCGTGACCGCGGGGTAAGGCGTCAGCAGCGCGTCAGCCGGCAGAACCGCCTGTGCCAACCGGCCCTCTTCCGCCAGCGCGCGCAGCGCGTCCGGCGTCAGACAGCGGTCCAGCTCCACGCCGGCCGCCCGGATGCGCTGTAACGCCGTCATCACGGCGCCGCAGCCGAGCGCGCGGCCGAGGTCGTCGCACAAAGTGCGGATATAGGTGCCTTTGGAACAGCGGCAGCGCAGCGATGCCGTGCCGGCCGCCGGATCAAAGGCAGTCAGTTCCAATTCAAAAACGGTGACGGGGCGCGGCTGCCGTTCGACCTGCACGCCTTCACGCGCCAGATCGTATAGCCGGCGGCCTTCGTGATGCAGCGCCGACATCATCGGCGGCACCTGCATGATCCCGCCCCGGAAGGCCGGCAGCGCCCGCAGCACCTGCTGCCGGTCCGGCAGCGGCGCGCCGGTCGGACGGACCGTTCCCCACACGTCCAGCGTGTCGGATACGGCGCCAAAGCGCAGCGAAGCCAGATAAGTCTTGTCCTCCTCCGGCAGCCAGGCGATCAGCCGGGTGGCCCGGCCGAGAAAAACCGGCAGCACACCGGTCGCCATCGGGTCGAGAGTGCCGGCGTGGCCGGCCTTTTTTTCGCCGGTCAGGCGGCGGCACAGGGCGCACCCGGCAAACGAAGTCATCTGCTGCGGTTTGTGCAGGCAGAGAATCCCCGTCATAGCGTGATCTCCGGCACGACGGCGGCTACGACGTCCAGCAGCCGCTGCTGCGCCTGTTCCAGCGGCAGTTCCAGCGAGCAGCCTGCTGCCCGCAGATGCCCGCCGCCGCCGAGCGCGGCCCCGATAGCGGCCGCGTCCGCCTCCGGCCCGGTGCGGATGCTGATCTTAAACCCGCCGTCCGGCTTTTCCCGGAACGTCAGGCCGACCCAGACGCCCTCGATTTGCCGAGGCACGGCGGCCAGGCCTTCTACCTGAGAATCGTCCAGTCCACTCTCCTGCAGCATGGCGCGGGTCACGGCCATCAGGGCCACCCGCCCGTGCAGGGCGTAGTGCAGCGATTGCAGCGCGGCCTGTTCCAGCTGAATCATGCCGCGCGGTTTGGTTTCGAACATCAGGCGGTTGATTTCTTCGGTGCGCGCGCCGGCCGTCGTCAACTCGGCCGCCAGCAGAAAGACCTCCGCCGTGGTATTGGAATACCGGAAACAGCCGGTATCGGTCGCCAGCCCGGTATAGAGGCAATCGGCGATAGCCGGCGTCAGCGGCACACCCAGTTGCCCGATGACCTCGCGCACCAGCATGCACGCGGCGGCGACGGGCCGGCAAAGGGTCTGCGCGGCAAAGGCGCGGGCAGTGCCGTGGTGGTCGATATTCAAAGCGACGCGCTCGCCGTACAGGCGCGCGTTTTCTTCTCCGAGCAGTGCGCGGTCCGCCACGTCGACGGCGCACACCGTTTCCGGCTCAAAGTCCGGCTGTGCGGGTACCGGCGCGGCCAAAAAGGCATACCGCGCCGGCAGCGGGCCGACGGTGCCGACCCGGGCCTGCTTGCCCAGCGCTTGCAGCGCTAAACAAAGCGCGAAAGCCGAGCCGAGCGTATCCCCGTCCGGAAACTGATGGGTCAGGATCAGGAAACGGTCGCGCGTGCGCAAAAACGCAGCGGCCTGTTGCGCCGTCATGCCTCGTCACGCTCCTTATGCCATTCATTGAACTTGCGGGCCAGCTCGGCGCTGTACGCGATGGAATCGTCCGGCACGAAGCGCAGCTCCGGCACGTGGCGCAGGTCCAGCGCATGGCCGAGCTCGCGGCGCAGGTACCCCGCGGCCGCGCGCAGCCCCTTGACGGCCCCGGCGGTATCGGCCTTGTCACCCATCGAACTGACGTAGACGGTCGCGTATGAAAGGTCGTTCGTGACCTCCACCCGCACGATGGACAGCATCTGCCCGCCGACGCGGGGGTCCTTCACGGTGCGCAGCAGGGCGGCAAGCTCCCGCATAATGCTCTCGCTGATGCGGTCTATACGATGTCCAGCCATTTCGGTCGCCCCTTACTCCTGATATTCTTCGATCACGTAGGTCTCGAAGATATCGCCTTCCTTGATGTCGTTGAACTTTTCCAGGCCGATGCCGCATTCGTACCCCTGCGGGACCTCTTTGGCGTCGTCCTTGAAACGTTTGAGGGAGTCCATCTTGTCGTCGGCGATGATGATGCCGTCGCGCACCACACGCAGCAGGTCGTTGCGGCAGACCTTGCCGTCGAGGATATAGCAGCCGGCCACCGTGCCGACGTTTGTGATGCGGTAGATCTGCCGCACTTCGGCACGGCCGTGCAGCACCTCGCGGGTCTTGGGCGCGAGCATGCCCTTCATGGCCGCCTCGATCTCATCCAGACAATCGTAAATGATGCGGTACAGCCGCATATCCACCTTGCTGCGCTCGGCCGCGGCCTGCGCCAGCGAGTCGGGCCGGACGTTGAAGCCGACGATGATGGCGTTGGAGGCGTCGGCCAGCATGACGTCGCTCTCGTTGATAGCGCCGACGGCGCCGTGGATGACCTTGACGCGCACCTCTTCGTTGGACAGTTTTTCCAGAGACTGGCGCACCGCTTCCACCGAGCCCTGTACGTCGGCTTTGACAATGACGCGCAGCTCCTTCATATCGCCCTGCTGCATCTGATCAAACAGGTTATCCAGCGTAACTTTCTGATACTGGCTGAACTGGTCTTCGCGGGCGGATTGCTTGCGCTGCTCCACCAGCTCGCGGGCCAGTTTTTCGTCGGTGACGGCGTTGAATACGTCGCCGGCGGTGGGTACGGAATCCAGCCCCATGATCTCGACCGGGACAGAGGGCCCGGCGGCCTGGATCTTGGCGCCGCGGTCGTCCACCATGGCGCGTACGCGGCCGACCGCCGTGCCGGCTACGATGACGTTGCCGTTGCGCAGCGTGCCGTTTTGTACCAGGATGGTCGCGATCGGGCCGCGGCCTTTATCCAGCCGCGCCTCGATCACGGTGCCTTTGGCGGCCCGGTCGGGGTTGGCTTTCAGCTCTTTCATTTCGGCCACCAGCAGCACCGATTCCAGCAGCTGGTCGATGCCCTGCCCGGTCAGCGCCGATACCGGTACGCAGATCACGTCGCCGCCCCATTCCTCGGGCACCAGCTCATATTCGGTCAGCTGCTGCTTGACGCGGTCGGGGTTGGCGTCCGGCTTATCCATTTTGTTGATAGCCACGATGATGGATACGCCGGCGGCCTTGGCGTGGTTGATGGCTTCGATGGTCTGCGGCATGATGCCGTCGTCGGCGGCGACGACCAGAATCGCGATATCCGTCACCTGGGCGCCGCGCGCACGCATCGAGGTAAAGGCGGCATGGCCCGGCGTATCCAGGAAGGTGATGTTATTGCCGCCGCATTTGACGCGGTATGCGCCGATATGCTGCGTGATGCCGCCGGCCTCGCCCGCGGTGACGTGGGTTTTGCGGATGTTGTCGAGAATAGAGGTTTTGCCGTGGTCGACGTGGCCCATGACCACCACGACCGGGTCGCGGGGTTTGAGGTTTTCCTGCACGTCCTCGCGGTCGTCGATGATGCGTTCCTCGATGGTGACGACCACTTCGCGCTCGACCTTGGCGTTGAGCTCCTCTCCCACCAGATACGCGGTGTCGAAGTCGATCTCCTGGTTGGCGGTCGCCATCACGCCGAGCATCATCAGCTTCTTGATCACCTCGGCGGCCGGCACTTTCAGGCGCAAAGCCAGTTCGGTCACCGTAATGGTGTCGCCGACGGTGATGTTCAGCGGCTTTTTCTGCCGTTCCAGTTGAATACGGCGCATCCGCTCGGCCTCGGTTTCCCGGCGGGCATGCGGTTTGCGATACTGCTGGGATTTCTGGACGATCTTCTGCTTGCGCGGGCCGCCGCCGTCGCCGCGGACCCGGTTGGAGGACTGCGCGAGCACGTCGAACTTCTCGTCGTACTTGGTCACGTCTACCTGCGCCATACGGGTGTCGACGGTGCGACGCTCGGTTTGCGCCCTGGCGGGCGCCGGTGCCTGCTTGGTTTTGTCCTTCTTGACCGGGACGGGAGCTTTTTTGCCGGCCACCGTGCCGGCTTTGTCCTGTGCGGCGACCGCTTCCCGGGCGGCTTTGGCCGCGGCGGCTCTGGCAGCGGCTTCTTCCTTCTTCCTGCGCTCGGCCTCCGCCTTTTCGGCGGCCTTGGCCGCGGCGATCTCCTTGGCCTTCTGGTCCGCTTTGGCTTTGACGGCGGCTTTTTCGGCCGCTTCGGCGGCGGCTTTCTCCTGCTTTTGCCGCTCCACCCGCTCTTTCGCGCGGCGGTCCGCCTCCGCCAGATACAATTTCATATCCGCCCCGGGATCTTTTTGCGTGTAATGCTCAAAGATCAGGTTCAGTTCGTTCTCTTCCAGCGCGGTCTGCGTCTTTTTGGGCGTATCCACGTATTGCGCCAGCAAAGCGATTACATCCTTGGCAGGCACGCCGAGATCTTTGGCAACTTCGTTGACGCGGTATTTCTTTACGATCATAAAAGCATATCCTCCTCAGTATCACAAGCTTCCGGCTGTAAGCCGGCCCGCTGCAGGGCGGCTGCAAAGCCGTTGTCGGTCACACAACACACGCCGACCGGTCTGGATGCGCCGAGCAGATGTGCCAGTTCGGCCTTGCCGACGTCCACCCGGTACAGCGGCGGCCGCCGCCGGGCGCGCTGCCGGACGGCAAAGCGAAGTTCTTTTTCTGTCTTCTCCGACAAATCGGCGGCCAGCAGCACCAGCGCGGCAGTGCCGCGCAGCACCTCGGCGCACACGGCGTCGAACCCGACGGACACCTTGCCGGCCCGCCGGCATAAGCCGAGCAACCCGGCCGTTTTAGGATCCATGGCGGGTCAGCTCCTCCTCCAGTTGAAGAAAAACATCGTCCGGCACGGCGGCGTCAAAGGCTTTTTCCAGCCGGTGCGCTTTGCGGGCCTGTTGCAGGCAGGCGGTCTGCGGGCAGATATAAGCGCCGCGGCCCGGCTGCCGGCCGCAGGGGTCGAACCCGACCCGGCCGTCCTGGCTGCGGACGATGCGCAGCAGTTCTTTTTTCGGCTTCATTTCGCCGCAGCCGATACATTTGCGCAGCGGCAGGCGTTTGCTCTGCATACAGACCCTTCTTTCCCGTTAATTTTCTGTGCCGGTGTAATAGCCGCTTTCGGGGTGGATGTCGATCTTCCAGCCGGTCAGGCGGGCGGCCAGCCGGGCGTTCTGCCCGCGGTTGCCGATCGCCAGCGACAGCTGTGCGTCCGGCACGGTGACTTTGCAGTTTTTCGCGCCGGAGGGATCCGGTTCTACCGACAGGACCTTGGCGGGCGACAGCGCCGCGGCGATAAACTTGGCCGGATCGTCGCTGTACTCCACCACGTCGATCTTCTCGCCGCCCAGCTCTTCGACGATGCTGTTGATGCGGGTGCCGCGCTGGCCGATGCAGGCCCCGACGGCGTCGACGTTCTCATCCTTGGACAGGACGGCCAGTTTGGTGCGGGAGCCGGCCTCGCGCGCGATGCTTTTGATCTCGACGGTGCCGTTGAAGATTTCGGGCACGTCCATTTCGAACAGGCGCTTGACCAGCCCGGGATGTGTGCGGGAGATCAGCGCGCGGGGACCTTTTTCGCCTTCTTTGACGTCGACGACGTACAGCTTGATGCGCATGCCCTCGGTCAGCGTTTCGCCGTCGATCTGCTCGGTCAGCGGCAGAACCGCCACCGCCTTGCCGAACTCCACCGTGGCGGCGCCGGTTTTGGGATCCACGTGGGTGACCAGCGCGGTCACCAGCTCCTGGTTCTTGCTCTGGAACTCGACCAGCTGCTGGCCGCGTTCCGCTTCCCGGATGCCTTGCCGGATGACGTGCTTGGCCGTTTGGGCGGCGATCCGGCCGAACTGCTTGGTTTCCAGCGGGATGTCGACAAAGTCGCCCACCTTGGCCCGTTTGGAATAGCGCACGGCCTGTTCGGGCAGCATCTGCTGCGAGGCGTCCTCTACCTGCTCGACCACCTGCTTGCGCAGCGCCACGCGGAAGGTGCCGGTCTCAGGCGAGATGTCGACGATGATGTTTTCCTCTTCCGCGGCGTAATCCCGCTTGACGGCAATGATGATCGCCGCCCGGATCTTTTCCAGCAGATAATTCCCGTCGATGCCTTTTTCCTTTTCCAGCAGATGCAGAGCCTCAAAGAACTCCGTGCTGTCGTTTTGCTTAGCCATTTTTCTTATTCCTCCCCAATTTCGGCAGGGACGTCCCAGTCTTCCGACAGTCTGACCGCCGCCGTCTCTTTTTTTGTAAATTGCCGTGTGTGTCCGTCTCCGTCGGACAGGGTCAATATATCATCCTGATACGCGGCCAGCAGGCCGGTCCATTCTTTTTCACCGTCCCGGGGTTCAAACAGCCGTACCGTGACCGGTTGCCCCAGACAGAAGACAAAGTGTTCCGGGCGGGTCAGCTCCCGCTCGACGCCGGGGGAAGATACCTCCAGACAATAGGATTGCTCGATCGGGTCGGCTTCATCGAGCGCCGGGTCCAGCAGACGGGTCATACGCACGCAGTCGTCCAGCGTCACGCCGCCGTCCTTATCGATGAACACGCGCAGGTACCAGTCGGCCCCTTCCTTGACAAAGCGCACGTCCCACAGCCGCAACCCCAGTTGCTCGGCCAAAGGCTGCGCCAACCGCCGACAGACGGCGGCCGCGCCCTCCGCGGCTCCTTTTTTCGGTCGGGTCATAGCGTTCCTCCTTACGGAAAGATAAAGGAGCGGGTCGCCCCACTCCACACTGTCAACTATTCTTACCATAGCCAGTATACCATACTTTCCGGAAAATGCAAGTCTTTTTTATTTATTCGTAAAAGAATCTTTTTATGCGCCGGCCCGGCGCGTGAAAAAAGAGGGTTGAGCCGCGCGGAAAAATGGTGTATAGTAAAGAAAAAGGAGGCGTTTGGAATGGAAAAAGTATATGCGTTTTTGAAGCAGGCGGGCACCTATTATCTGGCGACGGCGCAGGGCGACCAGCCGCGGGTGCGCCCGTTCGGCACCGTGCTGCTGTTCGAGGGGCGGCTGTATATCCAGACCGGGAGGAAGAAAGCGGTGTCGCGCCAGCTGGCGCAGAACCCGAAGGCGGAACTGTGCGCCTTTGCGGACGGTAAATGGCTGCGGCTGAGCGGCACCCTCGTCGAGGACGACCGGCGCGAAGCCCGCGTCGCCATGCTGGATGCGTACCCCGAGCTGCGCGCGATGTATGACCCGGACGACGGCAACACACAGGTGCTGTACTGGAAGGACGCCGCAGCGACCTTCAGCTCTTTTACCGCGCCGCCCGAAACGGTGACGTTTTAAGGGGGCGCGCTGTGTGAGGAGCACTACGCTGACCCGCGCACAGGCGCTGGACCTGCTGCGCCGGTATAACAAGGAGCCCTTCCATTTGCAGCACGCGCTGACGGTGGAGGGCGTGATGCGCTGGTACGCCGAAACGCTCGGCTACGGCGAAGAAGCGGAGTATTGGGGCGTCGTGGGCCTGCTGCACGATATCGACTTTGAACGGTACCCGCAGCAGCATTGCCAAAAGGCGCCGGAATTGCTGCGGGCCGGCGGCGTCGGCGAGGACGTCATCCGCGCGGTCTGCTCCCACGGATACGGGATCTGCTGCGACGTGCCGCCGGAGCACGAGATGGAAAAGGTGCTCTTTGCCGCGGACGAGCTGACCGGGTTGATCTGGTCGGCGGCGCTGATGCGGCCGTCAAAAAGTACGCAGGACATGGAGCTGCCCAGCCTGAAAAAGAAGTTCAAGGACAAAAAGTTCGCCGCCGGCTGCTCGCGGGATGTCATTCGCATCGGCGCCGAGCGGCTCGGCTGGGAGCTGGACCGGCTGCTGGAGCAGACGCTGCTGGCCATGCGCGCCTGTGAGGCGTCGGTCGCCGCGCAGATGCAGGCGTTGACCTGACGGCATCCGCGATTGATTATCTATATAAAAAAGCCCCCTGAATCAGGGGGCTCTAAAGGACAGTAAATAAAAACCGGTTGAGGTAAGGATAGTTGATCCTTATTCCAGCCGGTTTTTTGTCGCATACTTCTGCAAGCAGGACGTTTGTGTGCCAAACGTCAAAAGAGTGAAATCTTTTGCCTGACGGCAAAAGGTGAAATCTTCGGGCGCTGCCCTCAGGTGAAATCGAACGCTGACGCGTTCGGTGAAATGAAATCCACCCACCGCCGTCGAGGCGATTTCACTGCCCGAAGGGCAATTTCACCGCCGCAGGCGATTTCACCCACCCCGCAGGGGTGGATTTCGTTGCCGACTGTCCTT
>JAFWVC010000049.1 GCA_017518415.1 Clostridia bacterium | reverse complement strand
GCAGCAGCGTCTTGCCGTTGCCGTCGCACAGCTCCAGCTTGTCCGGGTCGGGCGAGGTGATGATCAGCCGTACCGCCTTGCGGATCGGCCGGTCGAACGGGTTGAAGAAGACGGCGGTCTTGCGCAGGTCGAACGGCATAAACTTGGTCAGCTCGCGCTGCACGGTCTGCCGTTCCGCTTCGGTACAGGTGATCACGCGGTCCAGGCGTTTATGCAGGTCGGCGTTGTCTTCCCGGTACGACCACTGGGAGGCGTGGCAGGAACAGAACAGGTTTTCCTTCCATTCGGGAGTGTAGTCCCGCTGCTCACAGCAGCCCAACAGGGCGCCGACGGCGTTCCATTTTTCGGCCGCCACAATGTCCTGCGCGCTGTACAGCCGCTTGTTCTGCAGGCTCTTTTCGCCGCCCAGGCTGACGTTGAAGCACACGTCGGCGATATCCACCGGCTTGTCGACCAGCGTCAGCTTGTCCCGGTCTTGTTCCAGCGCCTTGAAATAATCGTTGGGGGTGGCAAAATGGATGTGGATGCCGGCCTGCCGCCATTTTTCCATCTGTGTCGGGAAGTCGAACCACTCGGGGTTGTCCCATGCGCGGAAGGGGCGCACATCGTCCACGCCGTCCCCCTTCAAAATATTGCGGGAGGTAAAGCGGGGCGCGTCGGGCGCGAACTCGTTGGTATACAGCGCGGCGATCGAATCCTCGATATTCTCCTGGAAGCAGGGCTTGACCAGATTGTAAATGAAGAAGCCGCAGATGGTGGCCAGCGTCACGAGGATCTCGGTGCCGTCCTGCCCGCGGTACACGTGGTCCCACGGCACGCCCTTTTCGATGAATACATCCGCCGGCCGCAGAAAGCGCAGGTAACGGTACCCGCCCAGCTGCAGCAGCTGCGGCAGCTGGGAGTGGCTGGCGCACACGTCGCACGTATCCGCGTATACGCAGATGTCCAGCCCTTTCCACAGGTCCTCGAAGCAGTCCCGCCCGATGCGCATGTTGCGCAGCATGGCCTCGCCGTCCACCATGTTGGGGCGGATGTTGGCGTAGGTGCCGCACACGGCGAAACGCCCTTCGTCAATATACTTCTGGATGCGGGCCGCCAGCGACGGACAGCGCTGCAGCACCGGCTCGATAAAGCTGGAATAGCAGTCCACGTAATACCGGTACTCCGGGTATTTGTCCAACAGGTCGCACACCTCGTTGAGCACCAGCGTATACCGGCTGATATGCCAGTTGCGGGTATGCGTCCACGAATAATCGGGGTGACAGTAAGGCGCGACGAAAATATCTTTGTCCTTAAAATACTCCATCGCCTGGTCAAACGGCTTTTTGTCCATAGGATCCCTCTTCTCTCAAACAAAACGTTTTTATCCGGCGGGGCGTTCCCGCCGGCGACATCCGTAAAATGCAGAAAACCCCATACCCTTCGTTTGTACGGTACATTCGTCAGGTATGGGGTTTCTCCTTAATCAATCAAAAGTCTCGTGCAGGGATCAGCCCTGTTTCGCCATCAAGGAGGTGATTGTGTTGTAGGCGGCATCAAGCGCATCCTTCGCGGTGGAGGTGCCGTTCATGGCCGCCTCGATCGCGCGGTAGATGGCCTCGTCCATTTCCTGCCAGTTCTCGACGCCCGGGGTGGCCTTGGCGTACTTGTTCTGCTCCAGGATGATCTGCCACTCTTCGGTTTTGAAATAGCTGCTTTCCAACACGTGTTTCAACGACGGGATGAAGTACAGCGGCTTGCAGAAATCGATCTGATAATCCTCGTTGGTGCAGTAGAACTCCAGGAAGTCGTACGCTTCCTGCGGGTGCTGACTTGCAGAAGTAACGGCGTAGCAGTACAGGCCCAGGCCGGTGTACGGCGGCACGCCCTCTTTCAGCACCGGCTGCACCGCTACGCCGTAGTTGGCGGCGGTGGAGGCCATGGCGCCCTGATAATACCAGATGGTCACTTCGTTCGCCATCGCGACGTTGCCGGCCCAGAACTCCGGCTCGTTGTCATGCGTGTCGCAGAAGCCGGAGTTTTTGAAATCGACCAGCAGCTGCAGAGCCTCG
>JAFWVC010000048.1 GCA_017518415.1 Clostridia bacterium | reverse complement strand
AAGCAAAACCTGCCGAACATGGTCTCCGAGCCGCATACCGAGCGCTGTGCGTTAGGCTATGCCGGGATCGCCCGTTACAGCGATAGAGTTTCGACAGATCATTTCCTGTCCGAACTTGATAAGGCCTGCCGTCGTGAGAGACAGGCGAAATAGGGTGGTAACACGTGAGCCGCGCTCTCGTCCCTTGTATTCTACGGGGAGGTGAGCGTTTTTTTATTTCGTTAATCAGCGATAAACACTGTTATCAGTCTATAAAAAGAAATGAGGTAAATGAAATGAAAAACATCATTATCGGCGGCGCATGGCCTTACGCAAACGGCTCTCTGCATATCGGCCACGTCGCGGCGCTGCTTCCGGGCGACGTACTTGCCCGGTACTACAGAGCCAAAGGAGACCGCGTATTCTACGTCTCGGGCAGCGACTGCCACGGCACACCCATCGTGATCCGCGCCGCGCAGGAAAACAGCTCGCCCACAGAGATCAGTGAAAAATATCACAGGGAGTTTTGCGACGTGTTTCATGCGCTCGGTTTTTCGTACGATCTGTACGCAAAAACATCCGACGCGGAGCACAAAGACTTTGTGCGCGCGTTTCATGAAAAAATCTATCGGAGCCCTTATGCGGAAGAACGGAAGGTTAAGGGGGCGTATTGTCCGCATTGTAATAAGACGCTGACAGACCGGCTTGTTGTGGGTCTTTGTCCGAGGTGCGGCGAGAAAACGCGGGGCGACCAGTGTGATGTCTGCGGCGAGGTGCTCGCGGCAGATGAGGTTGTCGATCCGCGGTGCGCCGATTGCGGTACGGCGGTCGTATTCCGTGATTCCAAACAGATCTTTCTGAGGATCAGCGCGCTTGAGCAGCCTCTTCGCGCGTATCTGGAAGCGCATCCGTACTGGCGAAGAAACGCCGTCGCGTTTACGAAGCGATATCTGGATGAAGGTTTGCGCGACCGCGCCATCACCCGGGATCTTGATTGGGGGATCGACGTGCCGAAAGCGGGATATGAGGGCAAGAAGATCTATATCTGGGCAGAGAACGTGCTGGGCTACCTTTCCTGCGTTTCCCGCCTGTGTCAAACGCGGCATATTCCGTTTGATGAGGTTTACGGAAGAGACGCCGACACGCGCAGCTATTACGTTCACGGAAAAGATAATATCCCTTTCCACACGATCATCCTGCCGTCTCTCATACTGGCGCACGGCGGCGACATTCGCCTGCCGGACGATATTATTTCAAGCGAACACCTGACGCTGGAGGGAAAACGCATCTCAACGAGCAAGAACTGGGCTATTTGGGCAAGGGATATCGCGGAACGGTACGATCCGGACGCTATTAGATATTTCTTTATTGCGAACGGCCCGGAAAAGCGTGACGCGGATTTCTCCGCCCGGGAATTCAGAACACAGGTCAATTCCGAGCTTGTTGGCGCGTGGGGAAATTTAGTTAATCGGACGCTCGCTTTCGCTGTGAAGTACTTTGACCGGGAGCTGCCGCACGCTGATATCCCGGAAGCGCTGCGTTGTGAGATTCGATCCCTCTATGATTCCGTCGGCGAGAAGATCGAACGCGGCACGCTGAAGGACGCGATCGACGAAATCTTTGAGACCGTGCGTCGGGCGAACAAGTATTACGATACGGAGCAACCGTGGAAAACACGAAATGATGATCCGGGGAAATGCAGGGAAACGATCGGCGTTTGCGCATATTTGATACTGAACCTTGCCGTCCTTCTTCAGCCGTTTCTGCCGTTCTCTTCCGAAAAACTGCTCCGTTGGCTCGGCACGTCCGACGAATGGAAGGAACAGTTACTTTCTGAAGATTTCATCTCGGAGAATTATGGGGTTCTGTTCCACACTGTTGAATAAGGCTCAATTCAAAAATCATCAATAGTGATTAATATGGTGATCACATTCAATTACAAGGACGGTTCAAAAACGATCACCTTTGAAGAAATTGAAAACACAATTAACGGTTCGGATTTAACCGATTTCGCTGCACCAAAACGAGTATTCTAGAATACTCGTTTTTCTTTTTCAGCACCGTTTCACCGTCTGCGTCCGGTGAATCAGTGTGCTCTTGCAACAAATGAAGAGATATGATATAATTAGTTGAACAAAAAATATGGAGGTAAAAATTATGGCAAACCGTATTGTCCTGAACACCGTTTCATATCATGGCCACGGAGCAATCGAAAATATCGTTCCGGAACTGACCGCCAGGGGATACAAAAAGGTCTTCGTCGCGACCGACGCTGACCTGCTGAAGTTCGGCGTAACGCAAAAGATCACGGCCCTGCTGGACGCCGCCGGCTTTGCTTACGACGTATACAGCGATATTAAGCCGAATCCCACGATCGAAAACGTGCAAAGCGGCGTGGCCGCATTCAAAAAAGCCGGCGCGGACTGCATCGTTGCCGTCGGCGGCGGATCGGCGATGGATACCGCCAAGGCGATCGGCATAATCATAGAGAACCCCGAATTTGCCGATGTACGGAGCCTGGAAGGCGTCGCGCCGACCAGAAAGCACGCCGTATTTACGATCGCCGTGCCCACAACGGCCGGCACCGCCGCGGAAGTAACCATCAACTATGTTATCACAGACGTTGAAAAGAAGCGTAAATTCGTCTGCGTTGACACCAATGATATTCCCGAAGTCGCCGTGGTCGATCCCGACATGATGGCTTCTATGCCCAAGGGGCTGACCGCCGCCACGGGTATGGACGCGCTGACCCACGCGATCGAGGGATATATCACCAAAGGGCATTGCGCCATTTCGGATATGTTCCATCTGGAGGCCATCCGCCTGATTGCCGCCAACCTGCGCGGCGCGGTACAGAATACCCCTGAGGGGCGTGAGGGTATGGCCCTCGGTCAGTATATCGCGGGCATGGGTTTCTCCAACGTGGGACTCGGCATCGTTCATTCCATGGCGCACGGATTGTCGGCCCTTTATGATACTCCTCACGGTGTTGCCTGCGCCATATTGCTGCCGGTCGGCCTGGAATACAACAAGTCGGTTTCCGGGGAGCGCTATCGCGCCATCGGCAAGGCAATGGACGTGGCCGGTATCGATTCCATGAGTGAAGCGCAGGCCGCCGACGCGACCATCGCGGCGGTCAAAAAACTTTCCGCCGACGTGGGAATCCCCGCCAATCTCAAAGGTATCCTGAAGGAGGAGGACGTAACGTTCCTTTCCGAAAGCGCGTTTGCGGACGCCTGCCGTCCTGGTAACCCGCGTGAAACCAGCGTGGAGGAGATCTCGCAGCTGTACAGAAGCCAGATGTAAAATATCATAACGGCCGTGATGCGGACCGGAAGGAAAAACGCTCCCCGCGCCTTTGCGTCCGCAGGATTGCGACATCAAAAGTGTCGCTACGGAGAAGATCCCTTGTGTGTGATCCGTGCTCCTTTGCGTATCTGCCGTGCAAGCGCACGGCCGGGATCGAGGGGTCGTAAAGGAACCAGAACGTCTGACACAATCAGGTCCGTTATCATTATCCGCTTCAAAAATCCGGGTCTTTCACCCGGATTTTTCTTTGTCCGGATTGTCCGAGATCCCTGTATCGGCGGTGCGGCCGGCCTTTTGTTTTTTCCCTTGCTTTTTATGCCGGTATGCGATATACTCTGTAAGGAAGAAATGCCGCATCGCCGGCAGGCGGGCGGTTCACAGAGGAGAAAAAACGCCATGCAATATGGGTTCTTTGATTATAAATATAATATCGAGGGCTATGCCGGGCAGGACTTTGATAATGAAATGCGCTACGTGTACATGATTTTCTGCCTGGTCGCCGTGCCGCTGCTGGCATTTTTGCTGCGCAAGGTGCGGCATGAGAAAATCACCGTGACGCTCCGGGCGCTGGCCGTCTTCATCTTCGCGCTGGAAGTGGTCAAGCTGGTGTGGGAGTCTTACTACGACGTCACGACCGGGCGGGGGTTCAACTACGGCGGCATCCTGCCGTTTGATACCTGCTCGATGTTTACCTTTCTGTTGCCGCTGGCCGCGTTCAGCCGCGGCCGGGTCCGGGAGAGCGCGCTGGCCTGGCTGGCCACCATCGGGCTGGCCGGGGGGCTGAGCAATATTCTGTTTTTGCAGGCGCTTAAATGGTACCCCTTCTGGACCTTTGGCGCGATGTTCTCGATGATCTTCCACTTTTCGATGGCGTTCGTGGCGCTGTGGATCGTGACGTCGGGGTATCTGCGGTTCCGCCCGGGGCATATCCTGTACGCGTATATCCCGCATTTTCTCTTCTCCGTTGTGGTGATCGCGCTTGATTACATATTCGATTGGGACTATATGCTGTACCGGCACGCCGGCGGCGTCCCGCTGATGGAGGGCGTGGCGGATCGGCTCAACGCCGCCGGTTATCCATGGCTGACCACGGGGTTGATGCTGCTGATCTATCTGGCTATCGCTGCGATGTTCGCCATGCTGTACACATGGCTGCAGCCGAAGAAGCCCGTGCTGCGGTTTACGCCTTCTCACTGACGCCGGGCATTTCTTCTCAACCGTAACAAACAAAAACCCCGCGAACCGTGTTCGCGGGGTTTTTTTGCCGTATAGCGTCCTTCTTAATCAAATATCACGTTGATCTGGCCGAGGTTTTCGGTGATCACCAGGGTGACCGACCGGCTGCCGGAAATGTTGCGCGGCGGGATATTCACGCGGCCGAGGTTCTCGCTCGCCTGGGTGACGACGTCCCAATCCGCCGGGATGTGGATATCGAGCATGCCGAGGTTTTCGGTAACGGTGATCGTGCCGCCGCCGGTATATGCCTCGCGGTTGTTGATGAACACCTCCACGTAACCAAGGTTTTTGCTCACCACGGCCCGAGAAAGGTCGGCCGCATCGAAATAAAGGGTCTGGCGGCCGATTTTGCCGCCGCTCTGGTCGTGGGGGACGGTATACTCCTGCCCGTTGACGGACACGACCGGCTTGCGCTTGAAGATCTCCTTGAAGCCGATGGTCAGCAGCAGCGCCGCCAGCAGCACGACCCAGCTGGAGATCAGGCCGTCTTCTCTGCCGAAAGCGGTCGCGATCGGCTCCTTGAACGCGATGAACAGGAATGCCAGCGGGAAGAACACGTCGGTAAAATTGAGCTTGACGATCTCATAGACCAGCCACGCGGCCAGCAAAACACCGGCCAGAATGCGCCACGGCGTGATCCCCAGGCCGAAGCCGACCCCGACCCCGTCCAGGATCAATACGACCGCCGCCAGAATCAGCACAATGCCCCAGAACGCCGGATGAAACGTGCGGTTTTGGTTGGATGCCATATGTTTAGACCTCCCTTTTTCAGGATTCTTTCTGTGGTTATTATACCTCAGTTTCGGCCAAATGTCAAATGCGGGGCGGCAGTGAAAAAAAGATACCGGCTGGACAGCCGGTATCTTTTTGTTTGTGCAGCGCTCAATAATTGGTGGCCTTGACCTGGAAGTAGGCCTGCGGATGGGCGCAGACCGGGCAGATCTCCGGCGCTTTTTTGCCGACCACGATGTGGCCGCAGTTGGCGCATTGCCAGATGGCGTCGCCTTCTTTGGTAAAGACCAGGCCCTGCTCGATATTGGCCAGCAGCTTGCGGTAGCGCTCCTCGTGCTCCTTTTCGATCTGGCCGACCTGCTCGAACAGGAAGGCGATCTGCTCAAAGCCTTCCTTGCGGGCGGTTTCGGCAAAACCGGCGTACATGTCGGTCCACTCGTAATTTTCGCCGGCGGCCGCCTCGGCCAGGTTGGCGGCGGTGTCGGGCACGGCGCCGTCGTGCAGCAGCTTGAACCAGATCTTCGCGTGCTCTTTTTCGTTGTCGGCCGTCTCCTCGAACAGGTTGGCAATCTGGACGTAGCCGTCCTTGCGGGCGCGGGAGGCGTAGTAGGTGTATTTGTTGCGGGCCTGACTTTCCCCGGCGAAGGCCGTCATCAGGTTGGCTTCAGTCTGAGTGCCTTTCAGATCTTTCATTTCAACGATCCCCTTTCTATGCGATCTAATCGTAGTATAACACGTTTGAGCAAAAAAAATCAAGTCTTATCCTGTCGGAAAGTCCGCAGCGTCCGGATCCCCAGCGGCAGCGCCAGCGCAAAGCTGCACAGGTCGGCAGCCGGTTGGGCCCATTGCAGCCCTTCCAGCCCGAACAGGCGCGGCAGCACCAGTAAAAACGGGATGAGAAACAGTCCCTGCCGGCTGGCGGACAGAAGGGAGGCGGGCACGGCCCGGCCGATGGTTTGCAGCAGCATATTGCACAGGATCACGAAAGCCAGCAGCGGAAAGGTCAGCACATGGCAGCGCAGCACGGCGGTACCGATGGCCAGCACCTGCGGCCCGTCCTGACAGAAAGGGGACAGGAGCGGTTCGGCAAACACGTACAGGCCGGCGGCCAGCGCCGTCAGTGCCAGGACGGATATTTGCAGGCAAAAGAAGAAGGCGCTGCGTACCCGCCGGTACAGGCCGGCGCCGAAGTTGTATCCGCATACCGGCTGAAACCCCTGCCCGAAGCCGATGAGCGCCGCAAAGGAGAACTGGTCGATGCGGGTCACGACCGTCATGGCGGTCACGGCCGCGTCGCTGAACGGGGCGGCGGCCCGGTTGAGCAAAACGGTGGAAAGGCTGGCCAGCCCCTGCCGCCACAGCGAGGGCATGCCGCCGCGCAAAATCTCCTTATACATCTCCGCGCTGGGACGGAAGCAACGGATGCTCAGGCGCAGGATGCCGCTGCGGCGGTGGCCGATGAGCAGCAGCCCGAAACTGATCAGCTGGCTGATAATGGTCGCCAGCGCCGCCCCGGCAATACCCATGCCGCAGCCGTAGATCAGCAGCGGATCGAGCCCCAGGTTGATCACCGCACCTGATACGATGCCCACCATCCCGTACACGGCGTTACCCTGGAAGCGCAGCTGATTGTTCAGTACCAGCGCGGCCGTCATATACGGTGCGCCGCACAGGATCAGCCGTATGTAATCCATCGCGTAGGGACGGATGGTGGGGGTGGCGCCCAGCAGGTCCACCATCGGCGACAAAAAGCAGAACCCCGCCAGCGTCAGCAGCAGGCCCGTAAACAGGGCGGAAAAGAAACCGATGGCGCTCATCCGGTTGGCGGCCTCGATATCGCGGCTGCCGAGTTTGCGGGAAATATAATTGCCGCTGCCGTGGCCGAAGGTAAAGCCGATGGCCTGCAGCACCGACATCAGCGGGAATGCGATCCCTACGGCAGCGGTGGCGCTGTCGTTTTGCAGGCCGGCGACAAAGAAGGTATCGGCCATATTGTACAGCGACGTGATCAGCATGCTGCATATCGTCGGAATGGCCAACGAGCAAACCAGCCCCGGCACGGGGGCTGTCGTCAGGCGGATATATTTTGCCTCGCTGCGGTCTGCCACAGCTGTCACCTCGGTTATGCGGAAATAAGGCGGGCGCTTTTTTATTGTATGCGGCGCCCGGACGGTGTGTGCGCGGCCCGTTACCGCGGTGCGCGCAAAAAGCAACAGGGCCCGGACGTCCGCCCGGGCCCTGCGTGGAGCTGATGGTCAGAATCGAACTGACAACCTGCTCATTACGAATGAGCCGCTCTGCCGTTGAGCCACACCAGCAACGGGTTATATTATAGCAAATCTTGTCCGTATCGTCAAGAGCTTTTTTGTTTTTTTGTAAAATCCGGTGCCGCCCGCCGTCAGGATTGCCAATCCAACCCGTCGGTATGGGTCACGGTGCCGTCGTTCCGGGCAAAAACCGCCTCATAGCCGGGCTGTGCGAGCAGCAGCAGCCGGGCTTTTTCTTCGCCCAGCACAAAGCAGGCGGTGGACAGCGCGTCGCATACGGCCGCGCTGGGGCCGATGATGCTTACGCTGCGCAAACCGGTGCGCGCCGGGTAGCCGGTGGCCGGGTCCAGCAGATGATGATAGCGCACGCCTTCGACCATCCGGCAGCGCTCGTAATCGCCCGAGGTGACCACCGAGCCGCCGCAGACCGGTACGACCCCCAGCAGTCCGTCGGCGTCATCCGGCGCGCGGATGCCGATGCGGAACGGCTGACCTTGTTTATCGCCCAAAACGGTAATGCTGCCGCCCAAATCGAGCAGGGCGGAGGTCACGCCGTGCTGCGTCAGGTAGTCCCGCAGGCAATCGGCAATGTATCCTTTAGCGATACCGCCCAGATCCAGCCGGGCATCTTTGTTTACAAGCGTAACGGTATTTCCCTTTACAGATAAGCCGGCATAGGATACCGTCGCCAAAGCGGTGGTCACGGCGTCGGCCGCAGGGAGAAACGGCGTATCGGCGCCGAAATCCCACAATTGCGTCAGGGCGCCGACCGTTACGTCAAAAGCGCCGCCGGAGGCTTCACAGAAAATCAGAGCGGTGCGCAGCAGGGCAGCCGTTTCTTCCGTGACGGTGACCGGTTGCCCGGCAGCCGCATTGATGCGGGCCACGTCGCTGTCCGGTACGGTACGGGAAAACAGCGCTTCTTTTTCACGGATCAGGGCAAAGCAGCCGTCGAGCAGCGCCTCGTCGTCGGTACCGTACAACGTGACGGAAACGACGGTATCCAGCGCAAAGCCGCTGCGGGTCGCACCGGGGAGCCTGCCGCAGCCGCCGGCAAGCAGCAACAGCAGGCAGAGCCCTGCGCAAATCAGCCTTTTCATACCCTGCACCTCACGTCATCAAAGCAGCCCCGCACAGGTCTGCGGGGCTGACAGAAGGGATCGTATCAAGCAGCCGGAACCGTTGTCGCTGCGCTCGTCGGCGCGCTCGTCCCGCCGCCGGCGGCGGAAGTCGTCGGCTCGGTGGCCGTGGTGGGCGGCAGATAGTTCGGATCGTGCGTAGTGCACAATTCGGGTATATGCCCGACCTTATAAACGCCTAACACTTTGTGGGGACATTCGTCGCAGGCGAGCATACCGGTTTCCTTGCAGTATTCGAGTTCTACCACCCCGGCCGGTTGCGTGAAGGCTTCCGGCGTCAGACCTTTGTGCAGTTCCTTCATGCACAGGTTCCACAGGATGCGGGCGTAGGACGTCTGGTCGCTGTTGAGCGTCTGGTTGCCGTCGTACCCGAACCAGCAGGCGCCGACGTATTTGGTCGTTCCGCCGGCAAAGTAGACGTCGTTGTCGTCCTGTGTGGTACCGGTCTTGGCAAAGACTTCCCATCCGGTCCAGTCCGCGGCAATCTTTTTGGCGGTGCCGTTCGGCCCGGTCACAACGTGCTGCAACAGCCGGTTCATGATGTAGGCGGAATCTTCTGACAATACGCGGGTACCGGTGCTGACCGGCTGCAGCAGAATATCGTCACCCTGCGTGACCTTGGAGTAGCAGTAGGTGGGGCGATAATAGCCGCCGTTGCCGAACATCTGGTAGGCGGCCGCCATTTCACGCACGTGCACGCCGTGTGTCAGGCCGCCCAGCGCCATCGGGGACAAATCAATATCTGTAAAGGTGCGGCCCTTTATTGTCTCGCTGGCGACCAGCGTGGTCAGATGCAGCGAATTGGTCAGGAAGTTGAATACCCGCCGCGGGGACAACTGCTGTACGAGCCGTGCGGGGACGGTGTTGAGGGAACGCTGCAGCGCGTTATCCACCGTGGAAATGCCGTTGTCCCTCAGTTTGGCGTTATAGTTGTGCGGCCATTTGGTACCGTCGGACAGATAAATATAACAATCCTGTACGGGGGAGGAGAAGTTGATCAGGTTGTTCTCGATACCCAGCGAATAGGCACCCAGCGGTTTGATGGTGGAGCCGGGCTGCCGGGAGGTGGCGGTGGCGCGGTTGAGCAGGCGGGATTTGGTCTTTTCACCCCGGCCGCCGACGACAGCCACGCATTTGCCCGAATAGTCCATAATATAAATGGCGGCCTGCGGATCGTCGTCATCGGTTTCCAGATGTTCCGGATAGTTGGAATCGTTGGCAAAGATGGATTCAATCCTCTTCTGCACGGATACGTTTTCGCAGGAGTATATTTTCAGCCCGCCGTAGTAAACCAGTTGCGAAGCCCACAGTTTGGAATACCCGTAACGGTCCATCAGGTCCGCGATCACCTCGTCGATGACCATATCGGTATAATAGTCGTATACGCCGATGTTCTTGGAACTTTCTTTCAGGATCAGTTCCTCATTATAAGCCTGCACGTACTCGTCCTTGGAGATAAAGCCCAGTTCGTACATTTTTTGCAGCACGACCCGCTGACGGTACCGGGCGTTTTCCGGATGGGTCCACGGGTTATATTTGGCGGGGTTCTGGGTGATACCCGCGATCAGCGCGCACTGGGCCAGCGTCAGATCCTTGGCCTCAACGTCAAAATACTGGTTGGCCGCCGCGCCGACCCCCACGATATCGCCGGACAGCGGCAGCACGTTCAGATACGCCTCCAGGATCTGCTCTTTGGTGTATTCTTCCCGTTCAAACGCGACCGCGCGGAAGATCTCCTTGATCTTCCGTTCGATCGTATGGTCGTTTTCGCCGGTCTGTATCTTGATCAGCTGCTGGGTGATGGTCGACCCGCCGTATTCGGTGGAGGAGAAGTGCAGCAGCAGGTTGGCCACCGCCGCCACGGTCCGCTTCCAGTCGACGCCGTAGTGGGTCCAGAAACGCTCGTCTTCAATGGCAACCATCGCGTTCTGCATATTCAGCGGGATGTTGTCGATGCCGGTCCAGATGCTGTTGGCACCTTCCAGCCGCAGCTCTTCCCATCCGCCGTGTCCGTTGTCGACCAGGATCATACTGCTTTGCTTCTGCATCACGCTGCTCAGGTCAATATCCTCGATATCGTCGTCAAACTGGGTCACAACGTATACCGACATCACACAGCCCACGATGCAGGCCGTGATCACACCCACCAGTATGATGAAAAACAAACACTTGCCCAGCCCCTTCAAAAGAAGGGACAAGACGCGCCATACTTTATTTTTACCGGCCGCAGAGGCGGTTTTTCCCATGAAGCAGGCTCCCTTTCCGATAGCTTGGATTACGAACCTATTGTATATGAAAAATCGGTACTTGTCAAATACAAAACTGTAACCTTTTGCAGTATATCCGGCTTTCGCGTAAAAAAACAGGTATCCGGGCATACTGTACGCGGAAAGGGGAGATTGATCTTGCGTATCGATATACGGCACAACCGGAAGATGGCGGCTGCAGCGGCGGGAATCATCTGCGCGGCGGGCTTGCTGTTGTGGCGGGGCGCGGGTGCGTCTGCGCGCCCGGCCGAGCAGACGGCATCCGACGTACCGGCGGCCCGGGACCGCACCGGTTTTTCCCGCAAGGTGTTGAGTGTGTGGCAGGGGAGGCTGGCTCTGTTTGAGCCCGGTGCCCGCGTGCCGTCGGAGGTGTACGACTGCTTTGTCGCCTCTTTGCCGGACGGCGAGCGGCAAAAGCTGGCCGAGGGTATTCCGGTGTATGACGAGGAGCAACTGTCGCAGCTGCTGGAAGCATATCTGAGTTGAAAAAAGCATATTTTTTTACTTTTTTATAAGAAAACCTTTGCAAAGATAAGATATTATGCTATACTTTTAGCAGCTTGTTATCCCGATGGGAGGTTTTCTGATGGACGTGATGGATTCTTTTGTGGAACAGATCGTGCCGCGCAAAAACGGGGCGCGTCAGTGGTTCGTCATCGTGGCGGTCACGCTGGCGGCCGCCTTGCTGTGCGCCTTTTTGCTGCTGTTTTTGCTGCCGTATGTCGGGGTCGTTGCCATCGTGCCCGTGATCGCGCTGATCGCGCTGGCCTGGTGGATCGTGTCCGGCCAGTCGACCGAATGCGAGTACTGCATCACCAACGGGGATCTGGATATCGATTTGATCATTGCCCGGCGCAAACGCCGCCGGATGGTGTCGGTGCACGGCGTGCGGGTGGAAAAAGCCGCGCCGTACCGCCCCGAGCTGTTTGCCGACCGGTATGACCGGACCGTGATGGCGGCCTCGTCGCCGGAGGCGCCCGACGTCTGGGCCTTTACTTATCGCAGTAAAAAGAACGGCTACACTCTGGTCCTGTTCGAGCCGAACGAGCGGGTGCTGGACGCTTTTCTGCGCATTCTGCCCCGTTCGCTGCAGATTGAGGCGCGCCGTCAGGCGGGGATCCTGTGATGGAGAGTACCGTGGCCGCCATCGCCACGCCGCTGGCTTCTTCCGGTATCGGCGTGGTGCGTATATCAGGGCCGCAGGCGCTGGATGTGGCGGCGGCCGTTTTCCGGCCGGCCCGGCAGGGCCGTTCGGTGCTGCGCATGGCGGGGTATACCGCGGCGTTCGGCCGCGTGGCCGATGCGGACGGTGCGTTTGACGAGTGCGTACTCACTGTGTTCCGCGCGCCGCACAGTTATACCGGGGAGGACGTCGCGGAACTTTCCTGCCACGGGGGGCCGTACCTGCTACGCCGCGCCCTGCAGGCCGCGTATGCGGCCGGCGCGGTACCGGCCGGGCCGGGGGAGTTTACCAAACGCGCTTTTCTTAACGGAAAAACAGACCTGACCGGCGCGGAGGCCGTGATGTCCATCATCGGCGCACAGGGCAAACTGGCGGCCCGCACGGCGTTGGCCGCGCGGGAGGGCGCCGTGTTTCAGGTGCTGGCGCAGGTGCGCGGCGCGCTGCTGGGCGTGCAGGCGCAGTTTTCCGCTTTTGTGGACTATCCGGATGAGGAGATACCGGATCTTTCCCCGCAGGCGCTGCGGCAGACGCTGGCGCAGGCGCAGGACGTGCTGCGCCGGCTGATCGGCAGCTTTGAGGCCGGCCGGGTGCTGCGCGAAGGGATCGATACCGTCATCGTCGGCGCACCGAACGTCGGCAAATCTACTTTGATGAACCTGCTGGCTCACAGCGAGCGCAGCATTGTCACTCCCGTTGCCGGGACGACCCGGGACGTGGTGGAGGAGACCGTGCGGCTGGGCGACGTGTGCCTGCGTCTGGCAGATACCGCCGGTTTGCACGAGACGGCCGATCCCGTCGAACAGATCGGCGTTGCCCGCGCCCGGGGACGGCTGCAAAGCGCGGCGCTGGTGCTGGCGGTGTTTGATACGGCCCGTCCGCTCGGCACCGATGATCAGGAGCTGTTGGATGCGCTGGACCCGGAACATACCATTGCTATTTTGAACAAGACCGATCTGCCCGGCCGTTTTCCCGCACAGGCGGTGCGGCAGCGCTTTCCTCATACGGTGGAAATGGCGGCCGGTACAGGCCTCGGACTGGATGCGTTGCAGCAGCAGGTGGAGCAGGTCACGGGCCTGTGCCGCCTGACGGAAGATACGCCTCTGCTGGCAGGGGAGCGGCAGCTGGCCTGCGCCCGCCGTGCCTATGAGGCGCTGGAGCAGGCGCTGCGGGCGCTGGACGACGGTATGACGCTTGATGCCGTGAGCGTGCAGGTCGACGAGGCACTCGGCGCGGTGCTGGAACTGACCGGTGAAAAGGTGACCGACGCGGTGGTGGACGAAATTTTCTCGCGTTTCTGCGTCGGCAAGTGACGGAGGGATCGTTACGGAGATAGAACGCAAGTTTTTGCTGGACGCCTTTCCCGAGCATCTGCCGCTGGTCAGGCGCGGCGTGGTGCGGCAGGGGTACATCAGCACCCGCCCGGTGGTGCGCATCCGTGTGACCGAATGGGAAAACGGCGGCACCGACTACGTGCTGTGTTTCAAAAACGGGGGCGGTCTGGTGCGGCAGGAAGTCGAACTGCCGCTGGACAAAGAGCAGTTTGAGCAGCTGCGCGCGTTGCTGCGCGGCCCGCTGATCCGCAAGGATTACGCCGTCTACCGCCTGCCGGACGGGCATTTGCTCGAGTGCAGCGTGGTGGATGCAGGCACCCCGACTTCCTTCGCTTTTGCGGAGATCGAGTTTGATACCGAGCAGCAGGCGCGCGCTTATCCCGCGCCGGATTGTGTGGGCCCCGACGTGACCGGGAAAGGGTACGGGATGGCCCGATATTGGGAGAGAACACGCACGGGTCTTGACGAATCGTGTCAGGCAGTATATGATATATAAGATAATAGTTTTTTGAAAATCGTTTCAAAGGAGGGTGTTTGCCCATGAGGATCGGCTGTATCGGAGCGGGCAACATGGCGTCGGCCATCCTGCGCGGACTGGTCGCCGGCGGGAAAGACGCGGGCGATCTGTGTGTATATGATATCAATCCGGACAAGATGCGGGAACTGTCGCGTGACTGCGGTATCAGCCTCGCTTCTTCGGAAGAGGACGCCATCTGCGGCGCGGACGTGGTCATTTTAGCGGTCAAGCCGCAGGTATACGGCAGCCTTTTGCCCCGTATCCGGGACGCCATCCGCCGCACGCGGCCGCTGGTGATCTCCATTGCGGCCGGCAAAAGTATCGCCGGCATCCTGCAGGTGCTCGGTGAAGATATCCATATCGTGCGGGTCATGCCGAACATCAACGCCAAGGTGGGGGAGGCTATCACCGCCATTTGCGCGTCGCCGCTCGCCGGTGAGGCGGACGTGGCCGCGGCCCGCAATATTTTCAACGCTATCGGTGAAACGGTATTGCTGGATGAAAGCAAGTTCTCCGGCTATGCAGCCCTGGCAGGGGCGGCGCCGGCCTATACCTTCCTGTTTATCGACGCATTGGCCGAAGCCGGCGTGCGGCAGGGCATCCCGCGGGACTTGTCCTTGCGGATCGCCCGGCAGACGGTGCTCGGCAGCGCGGTGCTGCTGCGGGAGACGGGTGCGCATCCGCGCCTGCTGCTTGATGAGGTCTGCTCGCCGGGCGGCATCACGGTGGAGGGTGTGCTGTCGCTGCAGCGCGACGGGATGGAAGCCGCCGTCGTTGACGCCGTGCAGGCCGCCTGCGACCGGGATGCCCGCCTGATGGCCGGAGAAAAAAGATGAGAGTCATCACGGGTTCGGCCCGGGGCCGCCGGCTGCTGACGCTGCCCGGCAACGATACCCGGCCGACGACCGATAAAGTCAAAGAAGGCCTGTTCAGCGCCGTCCAATTCGAGTTGGACGGCCGCCGGGTGCTGGACCTGTTTGCCGGCAGCGGCGCTTTGGGCATCGAAGCGCTCAGCCGGGGCGCCGACAGCTGTGTGTTTGTGGACAGTAACCGCGCCGCCGCCGACGTCATCCGCAAAAACCTGACCGCCGCGGGACTGTCCGGCCGGGGCACGGTGCTGTGCGCCGATGCGCAGAGTATCCTTCTGCGGGAGGACCGGTATGACGCCGTGCTGGTCGACCCGCCGTATGCCTCCGGGCTGGCGGCGCAGCTGCTGCCGCAGATCGTTGCCCGGTTGGCGCCCGGCGGGTGGATCGCCTGCGAAACGGCCGACGGCGCCGATATGCCGGCCGTCTGCGGCCCGGCAACCCTTTCCAAATCCTACCGGTACGGGAAGACTCGCGTGTGGTTGTACCGTTATTCTGTGTCCGAGGAGGCTCCGATATGAGGATTGCGCTTTGCCCCGGCAGTTTCGATCCGGTGACGCTCGGTCACCTGGATATTATTCACCGGGCGGCCGGCATGTTTGATCAGGTGGTGGTGCTGGTGGGTACCAACGCCTCCAAAAAGCCTCTGTTCACCAGCAGGGAGCGGGTCGGGCTGCTGCGCCGCACCATCCGGGATCTGCCCAACGTTACGGTGGACAGTTACGACGGCCTGCTGGTGGATTACGCCCGCGCGCACCGCGCGACTGCTATCGTCAAAGGTCTGCGCGCCATGTCGGATTTTGAATATGAGTTCCAGATGGCGCTGACCAACCGCAAATTATATCCGGAAGTGGAAACGGTGTTCCTGACTTCCACGGCCGAATATATGTATTTATCCTCCAGTCTAGTCAAGCAGGTGGCATCCTTCGGCGGTGATTTTTCCGCCTTTGTACCTGCCGATATCGTGGAAGACATCCGCAAAAAGATCAGAAAGGACGACAAAAAATGAAAGTGGAAGAATTGCTGGAACAGATCGACGAAATGCTGGATAACGCATGGAACATTCCACTCTCCGGCGGCAAATGCGCCGTTGAAGCGGAAAAACTGCGTGATATTCTGGACGATATCCGCGGCAATCTGCCGTCCGAACTGCGTCAGGCGCAGAATATCGTGCAGGATAGGAGCGACATCATTGAAAAGGCCCGTCAGGAGGCGGAAAATATCGTACGCACCGCAGAAGAGCGCGCGCGTTCCATCGTCGCCCACGACGAACTGGTCCTGCAAGCCCAGCAAAAGGCCAACGAAATGCTCACGCAGGCCCAGCAGAAGTCCCGCGAGATGCGCAAGGGCGCGTACGACTTTGCCGACGACCTGCTGCGCCGCACCGAGGAAACGCTGGCCGGCCGTCTGTCCGAAGCGCGCGCGGCCCGTCAGCAGCTGCGCCAGCCGGCACAGCCTCAACAGCAGCCGCCGCAGCAGAATCAGCAGACAAAATGACAAAAAAGCCCGTGCATGCACGGGCTTTTTTGTCATTTTGTCTGCTGATTCTGCTGCGGCGGCTGCTGTTGAGGCTGTGCCGGCTGGCGCAGCTGCTGACGGGCCGCGCGCGCTTCGGACAGACGGCCGGCCAGCGTTTCCTCGGTGCGGCGCAGCAGGTCGTCGGCAAAGTCGTACGCGCCCTTGCGCATCTCGCGGGACTTCTGCTGGGCCTGCGTGAGCATTTCGTTGGCCTTTTGCTGGGCTTGCAGGACCAGTTCGTCGTGGGCGACGATGGAACGCGCGCGCTCTTCTGCGGTGCGTACGATATTTTCCGCCTCCTGACGGGCCTTTTCAATGATGTCGCTCCTATCCTGCACGATATTCTGCGCCTGACGCAGTTCGGACGGCAGATTGCCGCGGATATCGTCCAGAATATCACGCAGTTTTTCCGCTTCAACGGCGCATTTGCCGCCGGAGAGTGGAATGTTCCATGCGTTATCCAGCATTTCGTCGATCTGTTCCAGCAATTCTTCCACTTTCATTTTTTGTCGTCCTTTCTGATCTTTTTGCGGATGTCTTCCACGATATCGGCAGGTACAAAGGCGGAAAAATCACCGCCGAAGGATGCCACCTGCTTGACTAGACTGGAGGATAAATACATATATTCGGCCGTGGAAGTCAGGAACACCGTTTCCACTTCCGGATATAATTTGCGGTTGGTCAGCGCCATCTGGAACTCATATTCAAAATCCGACATGGCGCGCAGACCTTTGACGATAGCAGTCGCGCGGTGCGCGCGGGCGTAATCCACCAGCAGGCCGTCGTAACTGTCCACCGTAACGTTGGGCAGATCCCGGATGGTGCGGCGCAGCAGCCCGACCCGCTCCCTGCTGGTGAACAGAGGCTTTTTGGAGGCGTTGGTACCCACCAGCACCACCACCTGATCAAACATGCCGGCCGCCCGGTGAATAATATCCAGGTGACCGAGCGTCACCGGATCGAAACTGCCGGGGCAAAGCGCAATCCTCATATCGGAGCCTCCTCGGACACAGAATAACGGTACAACCACACGCGAGTCTTCCCGTACCGGTAGGATTTGGAAAGGGTTGCCGGGCCGCAGACGGCCGGCATATCGGCGCCGTCGGCCGTTTCGCAGGCGATCCACCCGCCGGGCGCCAACCGGGCAACGATCTGCGGCAGCAGCTGCGCCGCCAGCCCGGAGGCATACGGCGGGTCGACCAGCACGGCGTCATACCGGTCCTCCCGCAGAAGGATACTCTGCGCATCGGCGCACAGCACCGTGCCCCGGCCGGACAGTCCCGCGGCGGTCAGGTTTTTGCGGATGACGTCGGCGGCGGCGCGGTTACTGTCCACAAACACACAGCTGTCGGCGCCCCGGCTGAGCGCTTCGATGCCCAAAGCGCCGCTGCCGGCAAACAGGTCCAGCACCCGGCGGCCGTCCAACTCGAATTGGACGGCGCTGAACAGGCCTTCTTTGACTTTATCGGTCGTCGGCCGGGTATCGTTGCCGGGCAGCGTCAGCAGCCGGCGGCCCCGGGCCGAACCCGTGATGACTCTCATCTTTTTTCTCCGGCCATCAGGCGGGCATCCCGGTCGCAGGCGGCCTGCACGGCGTCAACGACGGCGGCTTCCATCCCGTCGCGCTGCAGCGACAGCACACCCTCCACCGTGATGCCGCCCGGCGAGCAGACCTCATCAAGCAGCAGGCGCGGATGCGCACCCGTCTCCCGCAGCAGCACCGCGCTGCCGAGCACCGTCTGCCGGGCGATCCGCAAGGACAAGTCCCGCGGGATGCCCTGCCGCACGCCGGCTTCGGCCAATGCGTCGATAAACAGGAAGGTATAGGCCGGCGCCGCCCCTGCCAGGGCTGCATAGCCGGAGAACTTGCTTTCATCCAGCAATACCGTTTCACCGATAGCGTTGAAAATATTGCGGGCCGCGGCCACGTCCGCCTCACCGGCGAGCGGCGACGCGCAAATGGCGGTGATAGCCTCCCCCACCTTGGCGTTGATGTTCGGCATGACCCGCACGATATGGATATCTTCACCGAGCACCTGCAGGATGCCGGCGATACTTTTGCCGGCCGCAATGGAGATCACCAGCGGCCGCGTGCGGCGGATGGCGTCCCGGATACGGGGCAAAAGGCTGCCGTATACCTGCGGCTTGACCGCTAAAATGACCACGTCCGCGCCGCAGATGGCGTCCTCTTCCGAAGAAGCGAGGCTGATACCGCAGTCACGCGACAGTTCCCGCATCTTGTCCGGATTGATATCATATACACACAGATCGCCCGCGTCTTTCCCGCCGGCGACCAGTCCGCGCAGGATGGCCGACGCCATGTTGCCCGCTCCGATACAGCCGATCCTCATGGGCAAACACCCTCCTTTGAAACGATTTTCAAAAAACTATTATCTTATATATCATATACTGCCTGACACGATTCGTCAAGACCCGTGCGTGTTCTCTCCCAATATCGGGCCATCCCGTACCCTTTCCCGGTCACGTCGGGGCCCACACAATCCGGCGCGGGATAAGCGCGCGCCTGCTGCTCGGTATCAAACTCGATCTCCGCAAAAGCGAAGGAAGTCGGGGTGCCTGCATCCACCACGCTGCACTCGAGCAAATGCCCGTCCGGCAGGCGGTAGACGGCGTAATCCTTGCGGATCAGCGGGCCGCGCAGCAACGCGCGCAGCTGCTCAAACTGCTCTTTGTCCAGCGGCAGTTCGACTTCCTGCCGCACCAGACCGCCCCCGTTTTTGAAACACAGCACGTAGTCGGTGCCGCCGTTTTCCCATTCGGTCACACGGATGCGCACCACCGGGCGGGTGCTGATGTACCCCTGCCGCACCACGCCGCGCCTGACCAGCGGCAGATGCTCGGGAAAGGCGTCCAGCAAAAACTTGCGTTCTATCTCCGTAACGATCCCTCCGTCACTTGCCGACGCAGAAACGCGAGAAAATTTCGTCCACCACCGCGTCGGTCACCTTTTCACCGGTCAGTTCCAGCACCGCGCCGAGTGCCTCGTCGACCTGCACGCTCACGGCATCAAGCGTCATACCGTCGTCCAGCGCCCGCAGCGCCTGCTCCAGCGCCTCATAGGCACGGCGGGCGCAGGCCAGCTGCCGCTCCCCTGCCAGCAGAGGCGTATCTTCCGTCAGGCGGCACAGGCCCGTGACCTGCTCCACCTGCTGCTGCAACGCATCCAGTCCGAGGCCTGTACCGGCCGCCATTTCCACCGTATGAGGAAAGCGCTGCCGCACCGCCTGTGCGGGAAAACGGCCGGGCAGATCGGTCTTGTTCAAAATAGCAATGGTATGTTCCGGGTCCAGCGCATCCAACAGCTCCTGATCATCGGTGCCGAGCGGACGGGCCGTATCAAACACCGCCAGCACCAGCGCCGCGCTTTGCAGCCGTCCCCGGGCGCGGGCAACGCCGATCTGTTCGACGGGATCGGCCGTCTCGTGCAAACCGGCGGTATCTGCCAGACGCAGGCACACGTCGCCCAGCCGCACGGTCTCCTCCACCACGTCCCGGGTCGTCCCGGCAACGGGAGTGACAATGCTGCGCTCGCTGTGAGCCAGCAGGTTCATCAAAGTAGATTTGCCGACGTTCGGTGCGCCGACGATGACGGTATCGATCCCTTCGCGCAGCACCCGGCCGGCCTCAAAGCTGCCGATCAGCCGGCGCAGCACGTCCTGCGCCTGCGCCAGCGTCTGCCGCAGCGCCTGCGGGGAAAGATCCGGTATCTCCTCATCCGGATAGTCCACAAAAGCGGAAAACTGCGCCTGCACGCCCAGCAGCGCGCCGCGCACCTGCGCCAGCACCTGAAACACGGCGCCCTCCCGCGCGGCCAACGCCGTGCGGGCCGCCAGTTTGCCCTGTGCGCCGATGATGGACATCACGGCCTCCGCGCCGGTCAGGTCTGTTTTTCCGTTAAGAAAAGCGCGTTTGGTAAACTCCCCCGGCCCGGCCGGTACCGCGCCGGCCGCATACGCGGCCTGCAGGGCGCGGCGTAGCAGGTACGGCCCCCCGTGGCAGGAAAGTTCCGCGACGTCCTCCCCGGTATAACTGTGCGGCGCGCGGAACACAGTGAGTACGCACTCGTCAAACGCACCGTCCGCATCGGCCACGCGGCCGAACGCCGCGGTATACCCCGCCATGCGCAGCACCGAACGGCCCTGCCGGGCCGGCCGGAAAACGGCCGCCGCCACATCCAGCGCCTGCGGCCCTGATATACGCACCACGCCGATACCGGAAGAAGCCAGCGGCGTGGCGATGGCGGCCACGGTACTCTCCATCACAGGATCCCCGCCTGACGGCGCGCCTCAATCTGCAGCGAACGGGGCAGAATGCGCAGAAAAGCGTCCAGCACCCGCTCGTTCGGCTCGAACAGGACCAGAGTGTAGCCGTTCTTTTTACTGCGATAAGTAAAGGCCCAGACGTCGGGCGCCTCCGGCGACGAGGCCGCCATCACGGTCCGGTCATACCGGTCGGCAAACAGCTCGGGGCGGTACGGCGCGGCTTTTTCCACCCGCACGCCGTGCACCGACACCATCCGGCGGCGTTTGCGCCGGGCAATGATCAAATCGATATCCAGATCCCCGTTGGTGATGCAGTACTCGCATTCGGTCGACTGGCCGGACACGATCCACCAGGCCAGCGCGATCAGCGCGATCACGGGCACGATGGCAACGACCCCGACATACGGCAGCAAAAACAGCAGCAAAAAGGCGCACAGCAAGGCGGCCGCCAGCGTGACCGCCACGATGACGAACCACTGACGCGCCCCGTTTTTGCGCGGCACGATCTGTTCCACAAAAGAATCCATCACGTCCATCAGAAAACCTCCCATCGGGATAACAAGCTGCTAAAAGTATAGCATAATATCTTATCTTTGCAAAGGTTTTCTTATAAAAAAGTAAAAAAATATGCTTTTTTCAACTCAGATATGCTTCCAGCAGCTGCGACAGTTGCTCCTCGTCATACACCGGAATACCCTCGGCCAGCTTTTGCCGCTCGCCGTCCGGCAAAGAGGCGACAAAGCAGTCGTACACCTCCGACGGCACGCGGGCACCGGGCTCAAACAGAGCCAGCCTCCCCTGCCACACACTCAACACCTTGCGGGAAAAACCGGTGCGGTCCCGGGCCGCCGGTACGTCGGATGCCGTCTGCTCGGCCGGGCGCGCAGACGCACCCGCGCCCCGCCACAACAGCAAGCCCGCCGCGCAGATGATTCCCGCCGCTGCAGCCGCCATCTTCCGGTTGTGCCGTATATCGATACGCAAGATCAATCTCCCCTTTCCGCGTACAGTATGCCCGGATACCTGTTTTTTTACGCGAAAGCCGGATATACTGCAAAAGGTTACAGTTTTGTATTTGACAAGTACCGATTTTTCATATACAATAGGTTCGTAATCCAAGCTATCGGAAAGGGAGCCTGCTTCATGGGAAAAACCGCCTCTGCGGCCGGTAAAAATAAAGTATGGCGCGTCTTGTCCCTTCTTTTGAAGGGGCTGGGCAAGTGTTTGTTTTTCATCATACTGGTGGGTGTGATCACGGCCTGCATCGTGGGCTGTGTGATGTCGGTATACGTTGTGACCCAGTTTGACGACGATATCGAGGATATTGACCTGAGCAGCGTGATGCAGAAGCAAAGCAGTATGATCCTGGTCGACAACGGACACGGCGGATGGGAAGAGCTGCGGCTGGAAGGTGCCAACAGCATCTGGACCGGCATCGACAACATCCCGCTGAATATGCAGAACGCGATGGTTGCCATTGAAGACGAGCGTTTCTGGACCCACTACGGCGTCGACTGGAAGCGGACCGTGGCGGCGGTGGCCAACCTGCTGCTGCACTTCTCCTCCACCGAATACGGCGGGTCGACCATCACCCAGCAGCTGATCAAGATACAGACCGGCGAAAACGACCATACGATCGAACGGAAGATCAAGGAGATCTTCCGCGCGGTCGCGTTTGAACGGGAAGAATACACCAAAGAGCAGATCCTGGAGGCGTATCTGAACGTGCTGCCGCTGTCCGGCGATATCGTGGGGGTCGGCGCGGCGGCCAACCAGTATTTTGACGTTGAGGCCAAGGATCTGACGCTGGCCCAGTGCGCGCTGATCGCGGGTATCACCCAGAACCCCGCCAAATATAACCCGTGGACCCATCCGGAAAACGCCCGGTACCGTCAGCGGGTCGTGCTGCAAAAAATGTACGAACTGGGCTTTATCTCCAAGGACGAGTACGTGCAGGCTTATAATGAGGAACTGATCCTGAAAGAAAGTTCCAAGAACATCGGCGTATACGACTATTATACCGATATGGTCATCGACGAGGTGATCGCGGACCTGATGGACCGTTACGGGTATTCCAAACTGTGGGCTTCGCAACTGGTTTACTACGGCGGGCTGAAAATATACTCCTGCGAAAACGTATCCGTGCAGAAGAGGATTGAATCCATCTTTGCCAACGATTCCAACTATCCGGAACATCTGGAAACCGATGACGACGATCCGCAGGCCGCCATTTATATTATGGACTATTCGGGCAAATGCGTGGCTGTCGTCGGCGGCCGGGGTGAAAAGACCAAATCCCGCCTGCTCAACCGCGCCACCGCCACCTCCCGGCAGCCCGGCTCCACCATCAAACCGCTGGGTGCCTATTCGCTGGGTATCGAGAACAACCTGATCAACTTCTCCTCCCCCGTACAGGATTGTTATATTTATCTGTCCGACGGTACCAAATGGCCGCACAACTATAACGCCAAACTGAGGGACAACGGCATTTCCACGGTGGATAACGCGCTGCAGCGTTCCCTCAACACCGTCCCCGCACGGCTCGTACAGCAGTTGTCCCCGCGGCGGGTATTCAACTTCCTGACCAATTCGCTGCATCTGACCACGCTGGTCGCCAGCGAGACAATAAAGGGCCGCACCTTTACAGATATTGATTTGTCCCCGATGGCGCTGGGCGGCCTGACACACGGCGTGCACGTGCGTGAAATGGCGGCCGCCTACCAGATGTTCGGCAACGGCGGCTATTATCGCCCCACCTACTGCTACTCCAAGGTCACGCAGGGTGACGATATTCTGCTGCAGCCGGTCAGCACCGGTACCCGCGTATTGTCAGAAGATTCCGCCTACATCATGAACCGGCTGTTGCAGCACGTTGTGACCGGGCCGAACGGCACCGCCAAAAAGATTGCCGCGGACTGGACCGGATGGGAAGTCTTTGCCAAGACCGGTACCACACAGGACGACAACGACGTCTACTTTGCCGGCGGAACGACCAAATACGTCGGCGCCTGCTGGTTCGGGTACGACGGCAACCAGACGCTCAACAGCGACCAGACGTCCTACGCCCGCATCCTGTGGAACCTGTGCATGAAGGAACTGCACAAAGGTCTGACGCCGGAAGCCTTCACGCAACCGGCCGGGGTGGTAGAACTCGAATACTGCAAGGAAACCGGTATGCTCGCCTGCGACGAATGTCCCCACAAAGTGTTAGGCGTTTATAAGGTCGGGCATATACCCGAATTGTGCACTACGCACGATCCGAACTATCTGCCGCCCACCACGGCCACCGAGCCGACGACTTCCGCCGCCGGCGGCGGGACGAGCGCGCCGACGAGCGCAGCGACAACGGTTCCGGCTGCTTGATACGATCCCTTCTGTCAGCCCCGCAGACCTGTGCGGGGCTGCTTTGATGACGTGAGGTGCAGGGTATGAAAAGGCTGATTTGCGCAGGGCTCTGCCTGCTGTTGCTGCTTGCCGGCGGCTGCGGCAGGCTCCCCGGTGCGACCCGCAGCGGCTTTGCGCTGGATACCGTCGTTTCCGTCACGTTGTACGGTACCGACGACGAGGCGCTGCTCGACGGCTGCTTTGCCCTGATCCGTGAAAAAGAAGCGCTGTTTTCCCGTACCGTACCGGACAGCGACGTGGCCCGCATCAATGCGGCTGCCGGGCAACCGGTCACCGTCACGGAAGAAACGGCTGCCCTGCTGCGCACCGCTCTGATTTTCTGTGAAGCCTCCGGCGGCGCTTTTGACGTAACGGTCGGCGCCCTGACGCAATTGTGGGATTTCGGCGCCGATACGCCGTTTCTCCCTGCGGCCGACGCCGTGACCACCGCTTTGGCGACGGTATCCTATGCCGGCTTATCTGTAAAGGGAAATACCGTTACGCTTGTAAACAAAGATGCCCGGCTGGATCTGGGCGGTATCGCTAAAGGATACATTGCCGATTGCCTGCGGGACTACCTGACGCAGCACGGCGTGACCTCCGCCCTGCTCGATTTGGGCGGCAGCATTACCGTTTTGGGCGATAAACAAGGTCAGCCGTTCCGCATCGGCATCCGCGCGCCGGATGACGCCGACGGACTGCTGGGGGTCGTACCGGTCTGCGGCGGCTCGGTGGTCACCTCGGGCGATTACGAGCGCTGCCGGATGGTCGAAGGCGTGCGCTATCATCATCTGCTGGACCCGGCCACCGGCTACCCGGCGCGCACCGGTTTGCGCAGCGTAAGCATCATCGGCCCCAGCGCGGCCGTATGCGACGCGCTGTCCACCGCCTGCTTTGTGCTGGGCGAAGAAAAAGCCCGGCTGCTGCTGCTCGCACAGCCCGGCTATGAGGCGGTTTTTGCCCGGAACGACGGCACCGTGACCCATACCGACGGGTTGGATTGGCAATCCTGACGGCGGGCGGCACCGGATTTTACAAAAAAACAAAAAAGCTCTTGACGATACGGACAAGATTTGCTATAATATAACCCGTTGCTGGTGTGGCTCAACGGCAGAGCGGCTCATTCGTAATGAGCAGGTTGTCAGTTCGATTCTGACCATCAGCTCCACGCAGGGCCCGGGCGGACGTCCGGGCCCTGTTGCTTTTTGCGCGCACCGCGGTAACGGGCCGCGCACACACCGTCCGGGCGCCGCATACAATAAAAAAGCGCCCGCCTTATTTCCGCATAACCGAGGTGACAGCTGTGGCAGACCGCAGCGAGGCAAAATATATCCGCCTGACGACAGCCCCCGTGCCGGGGCTGGTTTGCTCGTTGGCCATTCCGACGATATGCAGCATGCTGATCACGTCGCTGTACAATATGGCCGATACCTTCTTTGTCGCCGGCCTGCAAAACGACAGCGCCACCGCTGCCGTAGGGATCGCATTCCCGCTGATGTCGGTGCTGCAGGCCATCGGCTTTACCTTCGGCCACGGCAGCGGCAATTATATTTCCCGCAAACTCGGCAGCCGCGATATCGAGGCCGCCAACCGGATGAGCGCCATCGGTTTCTTTTCCGCCCTGTTTACGGGCCTGCTGCTGACGCTGGCGGGGTTCTGCTTTTTGTCGCCGATGGTGGACCTGCTGGGCGCCACCCCCACCATCCGTCCCTACGCGATGGATTACATACGGCTGATCCTGTGCGGCGCACCGTATATGACGGCCGCGCTGGTACTGAACAATCAGCTGCGCTTCCAGGGTAACGCCGTGTACGGGATGGTGGGCATCGTATCAGGTGCGGTGATCAACCTGGGGCTCGATCCGCTGCTGATCTACGGCTGCGGCATGGGTATTGCCGGGGCGGCGCTGGCGACCATTATCAGCCAGCTGATCAGTTTCGGGCTGCTGCTCATCGGCCACCGCCGCAGCGGCATCCTGCGCCTGAGCATCCGTTGCTTCCGTCCCAGCGCGGAGATGTATAAGGAGATTTTGCGCGGCGGCATGCCCTCGCTGTGGCGGCAGGGGCTGGCCAGCCTTTCCACCGTTTTGCTCAACCGGGCCGCCGCCCCGTTCAGCGACGCGGCCGTGACCGCCATGACGGTCGTGACCCGCATCGACCAGTTCTCCTTTGCGGCGCTCATCGGCTTCGGGCAGGGGTTTCAGCCGGTATGCGGATACAACTTCGGCGCCGGCCTGTACCGGCGGGTACGCAGCGCCTTCTTCTTTTGCCTGCAAATATCCGTCCTGGCACTGACGGCGCTGGCCGCCGGCCTGTACGTGTTTGCCGAACCGCTCCTGTCCCCTTTCTGTCAGGACGGGCCGCAGGTGCTGGCCATCGGTACCGCCGTGCTGCGCTGCCATGTGCTGACCTTTCCGCTGCTGGCTTTCGTGATCCTGTGCAATATGCTGCTGCAAACCATCGGCCGGGCCGTGCCCGCCTCCCTTCTGTCCGCCAGCCGGCAGGGACTGTTTCTCATCCCGTTTTTACTGGTGCTGCCGCGCCTGTTCGGGCTGGAAGGGCTGCAATGGGCCCAACCGGCTGCCGACCTGTGCAGCTTTGCGCTGGCGCTGCCGCTGGGGATCCGGACGCTGCGGACTTTCCGACAGGATAAGACTTGATTTTTTTTGCTCAAACGTGTTATACTACGATTAGATCGCATAGAAAGGGGATCGTTGAAATGAAAGATCTGAAAGGCACTCAGACTGAAGCCAACCTGATGACGGCCTTCGCCGGGGAAAGTCAGGCCCGCAACAAATACACCTACTACGCCTCCCGCGCCCGCAAGGACGGCTACGTCCAGATTGCCAACCTGTTCGAGGAGACGGCCGACAACGAAAAAGAGCACGCGAAGATCTGGTTCAAGCTGCTGCACGACGGCGCCGTGCCCGACACCGCCGCCAACCTGGCCGAGGCGGCCGCCGGCGAAAATTACGAGTGGACCGACATGTACGCCGGTTTTGCCGAAACCGCCCGCAAGGAAGGCTTTGAGCAGATCGCCTTCCTGTTCGAGCAGGTCGGCCAGATCGAAAAGGAGCACGAGGAGCGCTACCGCAAGCTGCTGGCCAATATCGAGCAGGGCCTGGTCTTTACCAAAGAAGGCGACGCCATCTGGCAATGCGCCAACTGCGGCCACATCGTGGTCGGCAAAAAAGCGCCGGAGATCTGCCCGGTCTGCGCCCATCCGCAGGCCTACTTCCAGGTCAAGGCCACCAATTATTGAGCGCTGCACAAACAAAAAGATACCGGCTGTCCAGCCGGTATCTTTTTTTCACTGCCGCCCCGCATTTGACATTTGGCCGAAACTGAGGTATAATAACCACAGAAAGAATCCTGAAAAAGGGAGGTCTAAACATATGGCATCCAACCAAAACCGCACGTTTCATCCGGCGTTCTGGGGCATTGTGCTGATTCTGGCGGCGGTCGTATTGATCCTGGACGGGGTCGGGGTCGGCTTCGGCCTGGGGATCACGCCGTGGCGCATTCTGGCCGGTGTTTTGCTGGCCGCGTGGCTGGTCTATGAGATCGTCAAGCTCAATTTTACCGACGTGTTCTTCCCGCTGGCATTCCTGTTCATCGCGTTCAAGGAGCCGATCGCGACCGCTTTCGGCAGAGAAGACGGCCTGATCTCCAGCTGGGTCGTGCTGCTGGCGGCGCTGCTGCTGACCATCGGCTTCAAGGAGATCTTCAAGCGCAAGCCGGTCGTGTCCGTCAACGGGCAGGAGTATACCGTCCCCCACGACCAGAGCGGCGGCAAAATCGGCCGCCAGACCCTTTATTTCGATGCGGCCGACCTTTCTCGGGCCGTGGTGAGCAAAAACCTTGGTTACGTGGAGGTGTTCATCAACAACCGCGAGGCATATACCGGCGGCGGCACGATCACCGTTACCGAAAACCTCGGCATGCTCGATATCCACATCCCGGCGGATTGGGACGTCGTCACCCAGGCGAGCGAGAACCTCGGCCGCGTGAATATCCCGCCGCGCAACATTTCCGGCAGCCGGTCGGTCACCCTGGTGATCACCGAAAACCTCGGCCAGATCAACGTGATATTTGATTAAGAAGGACGCTATACGGCAAAAAAACCCCGCGAACACGGTTCGCGGGGTTTTTGTTTGTTACGGTTGAGAAGAAATGCCCGGCGTCAGTGAGAAGGCGTAAACCGCAGCACGGGCTTCTTCGGCTGCAGCCATGTGTACAGCATGGCGAACATCGCAGCGATAGCCAGATAGATCAGCAGCATCAACCCCGTGGTCAGCCATGGATAACCGGCGGCGTTGAGCCGATCCGCCACGCCCTCCATCAGCGGGACGCCGCCGGCGTGCCGGTACAGCATATAGTCCCAATCGAATATGTAATCAAGCGCGATCACCACAACGGAGAAGAGAAAATGCGGGATATACGCGTACAGGATATGCCCCGGGCGGAACCGCAGATACCCCGACGTCACGATCCACAGCGCCACGAACGCCATCGAAAAGTGGAAGATCATCGAGAACATCGCGCCAAAGGTCCAGAAGGGGTACCATTTAAGCGCCTGCAAAAACAGAATATTGCTCAGCCCCCCGGCCAGCCCGATGGTGGCCAGCCAGGCCAGCGCGCTCTCCCGGACCCGGCCGCGGCTGAACGCGGCCAGCGGCAACAGAAAGGTAAACATCGAGCAGGTATCAAACGGCAGGATGCCGCCGTAGTTGAACCCCCGCCCGGTCGTGACGTCGTAGTAAGACTCCCACACCAGCTTGACCACTTCCAGCGCGAAGATGAAGACGGCCAGCGCCCGGAGCGTCACGGTGATTTTCTCATGCCGCACCTTGCGCAGCAAAAATGCCAGCAGCGGCACGGCGACCAGGCAGAAAATCATGTACACGTAGCGCATTTCATTATCAAAGTCCTGCCCGGCATAGCCCTCGATATTATATTTATAATCAAAGAACCCATATTGCATGGCGTTTTTTCTCCTCTGTGAACCGCCCGCCTGCCGGCGATGCGGCATTTCTTCCTTACAGAGTATATCGCATACCGGCATAAAAAGCAAGGGAAAAAACAAAAGGCCGGCCGCACCGCCGATACAGGGATCTCGGACAATCCGGACAAAGAAAAATCCGGGTGAAAGACCCGGATTTTTGAAGCGGATAATGATAACGGACCTGATTGTGTCAGACGTTCTGGTTCCTTTACGACCCCTCGATCCCGGCCGTGCGCTTGCACGGCAGATACGCAAAGGAGCACGGATCACACACAAGGGATCTTCTCCGTAGCGACACTTTTGATGTCGCAATCCTGCGGACGCAAAGGCGCGGGGAGCGTTTTTCCTTCCGGTCCGCATCACGGCCGTTATGATATTTTACATCTGGCTTCTGTACAGCTGCGAGATCTCCTCCACGCTGGTTTCACGCGGGTTACCAGGACGGCAGGCGTCCGCAAACGCGCTTTCGGAAAGGAACGTTACGTCCTCCTCCTTCAGGATACCTTTGAGATTGGCGGGGATTCCCACGTCGGCGGAAAGTTTTTTGACCGCCGCGATGGTCGCGTCGGCGGCCTGCGCTTCACTCATGGAATCGATACCGGCCACGTCCATTGCCTTGCCGATGGCGCGATAGCGCTCCCCGGAAACCGACTTGTTGTATTCCAGGCCGACCGGCAGCAATATGGCGCAGGCAACACCGTGAGGAGTATCATAAAGGGCCGACAATCCGTGCGCCATGGAATGAACGATGCCGAGTCCCACGTTGGAGAAACCCATGCCCGCGATATACTGACCGAGGGCCATACCCTCACGCCCCTCAGGGGTATTCTGTACCGCGCCGCGCAGGTTGGCGGCAATCAGGCGGATGGCCTCCAGATGGAACATATCCGAAATGGCGCAATGCCCTTTGGTGATATATCCCTCGATCGCGTGGGTCAGCGCGTCCATACCCGTGGCGGCGGTCAGCCCCTTGGGCATAGAAGCCATCATGTCGGGATCGACCACGGCGACTTCGGGAATATCATTGGTGTCAACGCAGACGAATTTACGCTTCTTTTCAACGTCTGTGATAACATAGTTGATGGTTACTTCCGCGGCGGTGCCGGCCGTTGTGGGCACGGCGATCGTAAATACGGCGTGCTTTCTGGTCGGCGCGACGCCTTCCAGGCTCCGTACATCGGCAAATTCGGGGTTCTCTATGATTATGCCGATCGCCTTGGCGGTATCCATCGCCGATCCGCCGCCGACGGCAACGATGCAGTCCGCGCCGGCTTTTTTGAATGCGGCCACGCCGCTTTGCACGTTTTCGATCGTGGGATTCGGCTTAATATCGCTGTATACGTCGTAAGCAAAGCCGGCGGCGTCCAGCAGGGCCGTGATCTTTTGCGTTACGCCGAACTTCAGCAGGTCAGCGTCGGTCGCGACGAAGACCTTTTTGTATCCCCTGGCGGTCAGTTCCGGAACGATATTTTCGATTGCTCCGTGGCCATGATATGAAACGGTGTTCAGGACAATACGGTTTGCCATAATTTTTACCTCCATATTTTTTGTTCAACTAATTATATCATATCTCTTCATTTGTTGCAAGAGCACACTGATTCACCGGACGCAGACGGTGAAACGGTGCTGAAAAAGAAAAACGAGTATTCTAGAATACTCGTTTTGGTGCAGCGAAATCGGTTAAATCCGAACCGTTAATTGTGTTTTCAATTTCTTCAAAGGTGATCGTTTTTGAACCGTCCTTGTAATTGAATGTGATCACCATATTAATCACTATTGATGATTTTTGAATTGAGCCTTATTCAACAGTGTGGAACAGAACCCCATAATTCTCCGAGATGAAATCTTCAGAAAGTAACTGTTCCTTCCATTCGTCGGACGTGCCGAGCCAACGGAGCAGTTTTTCGGAAGAGAACGGCAGAAACGGCTGAAGAAGGACGGCAAGGTTCAGTATCAAATATGCGCAAACGCCGATCGTTTCCCTGCATTTCCCCGGATCATCATTTCGTGTTTTCCACGGTTGCTCCGTATCGTAATACTTGTTCGCCCGACGCACGGTCTCAAAGATTTCGTCGATCGCGTCCTTCAGCGTGCCGCGTTCGATCTTCTCGCCGACGGAATCATAGAGGGATCGAATCTCACAACGCAGCGCTTCCGGGATATCAGCGTGCGGCAGCTCCCGGTCAAAGTACTTCACAGCGAAAGCGAGCGTCCGATTAACTAAATTTCCCCACGCGCCAACAAGCTCGGAATTGACCTGTGTTCTGAATTCCCGGGCGGAGAAATCCGCGTCACGCTTTTCCGGGCCGTTCGCAATAAAGAAATATCTAATAGCGTCCGGATCGTACCGTTCCGCGATATCCCTTGCCCAAATAGCCCAGTTCTTGCTCGTTGAGATGCGTTTTCCCTCCAGCGTCAGGTGTTCGCTTGAAATAATATCGTCCGGCAGGCGAATGTCGCCGCCGTGCGCCAGTATGAGAGACGGCAGGATGATCGTGTGGAAAGGGATATTATCTTTTCCGTGAACGTAATAGCTGCGCGTGTCGGCGTCTCTTCCGTAAACCTCATCAAACGGAATATGCCGCGTTTGACACAGGCGGGAAACGCAGGAAAGGTAGCCCAGCACGTTCTCTGCCCAGATATAGATCTTCTTGCCCTCATATCCCGCTTTCGGCACGTCGATCCCCCAATCAAGATCCCGGGTGATGGCGCGGTCGCGCAAACCTTCATCCAGATATCGCTTCGTAAACGCGACGGCGTTTCTTCGCCAGTACGGATGCGCTTCCAGATACGCGCGAAGAGGCTGCTCAAGCGCGCTGATCCTCAGAAAGATCTGTTTGGAATCACGGAATACGACCGCCGTACCGCAATCGGCGCACCGCGGATCGACAACCTCATCTGCCGCGAGCACCTCGCCGCAGACATCACACTGGTCGCCCCGCGTTTTCTCGCCGCACCTCGGACAAAGACCCACAACAAGCCGGTCTGTCAGCGTCTTATTACAATGCGGACAATACGCCCCCTTAACCTTCCGTTCTTCCGCATAAGGGCTCCGATAGATTTTTTCATGAAACGCGCGCACAAAGTCTTTGTGCTCCGCGTCGGATGTTTTTGCGTACAGATCGTACGAAAAACCGAGCGCATGAAACACGTCGCAAAACTCCCTGTGATATTTTTCACTGATCTCTGTGGGCGAGCTGTTTTCCTGCGCGGCGCGGATCACGATGGGTGTGCCGTGGCAGTCGCTGCCCGAGACGTAGAATACGCGGTCTCCTTTGGCTCTGTAGTACCGGGCAAGTACGTCGCCCGGAAGCAGCGCCGCGACGTGGCCGATATGCAGAGAGCCGTTTGCGTAAGGCCATGCGCCGCCGATAATGATGTTTTTCATTTCATTTACCTCATTTCTTTTTATAGACTGATAACAGTGTTTATCGCTGATTAACGAAATAAAAAAACGCTCACCTCCCCGTAGAATACAAGGGACGAGAGCGCGGCTCACGTGTTACCACCCTATTTCGCCTGTCTCTCACGACGGCAGGCCTTATCAAGTTCGGACAGGAAATGATCTGTCGAAACTCTATCGCTGTAACGGGCGATCCCGGCATAGCCTAACGCACAGCGCTCGGTATGCGGCTCGGAGACCATGTTCGGCAGGTTTTGCTT
>JAFWVC010000047.1 GCA_017518415.1 Clostridia bacterium | reverse complement strand
CTCTTTCCTTGCTGCTGTGCGCCGCCTGCGGTACGACGCCGACCGATTCCGGGAATCCGCAGTCGGATCCCGTGTCAAATCCATCCTCCCAACCGTCGGGAGACGTCGGCAGTACGGTGCTCCGCAAAACGGAGCAGGGGGACAACGGGGTCCATCAATACGGCCCGCAGGAGGAGGAACCTGATATGGAAATGACGGCGGACAACAGCGTTTATCTCAAAGCGGCCGGCGCCGTCGGCGACGGTACGGCGGACGACGCGCCCGCGCTGCGCAGCGCGCTGGACAAATTGTCATCCGGCGGCTATGTGCTGATCGAAAAAGGCAACTATTGCCTGGCTTCGGACGTGACGGTCCCACAGAACGTGACGCTGGTGTTCATGACCGGCGCGCAGCTGCAGCCGGCCGCCGGCGTCAAATTGACGGTGACCGGCTTTGTCAAGGCCGACGTGCGGCAGATCTTCGGCGGCAAAGGCAAAGTGGCAGGCCTGATCCGCAACGCGGGGTATCCGCAATGGTTCGCCCCGCTCGGCGGCGAGGACGATTATGACGCCTTTCAAGGGGCGCTGGACGTTTGTTCAGTAGTCAAGGTGCCGTATATCGGCCGGCCGTACGTCGTGGCCGGGCTGAAGATCACGCACCCCACCCGGTTGGAGGGGATCGGCACCACGCAGGTGGAATTGCAGATTCTCAGCGATACGGCCAAGCGTATGTTCGACATCCGCTCGTCCGACGTGTACATCGGTAACTTCAAAATCTACGGCAACGGGAACGAAAACTCCACGATCCTGTATTTCAACAATGCGCAGCAGGCTCTGCAGAATATCACGCTGTCCTCCATCTGGGCGGCCAAGCTCGGCTATTTTCTGCGGGACGCCGAGACGGGCGGCCAGCATGTCATCAACAACGTCAACCTGCTGGATCTGCGCGGGGACCTGTGCCGCATGACCGGCATCCAGATGACCGATTTCCGGACCGGGCTGCGGCTTAACTGCGTGCAGGTGCAGAACCTCGGCGCGCAGTATGACGTGACGCAGCCGGGCATGTCCTTTGACGGAGTGCAGGACATGTACATGACCGATATTGACGTGACGGGCCGCGGTCCGAAAAGCGTGGGCGCCGACGCGCTGCGTTTCAAAAATTGCACGCACGTGACGATGGAACGCGCCATGATGGAGTATATCTGCGGGCACTCGCTGTATATGGAAGACTGCTCCGACTTTTACCTGAGCCACTGGGTGGGCAGCACCCATGACATGGCGTCGACCGAGATGGTGCGCTGCCGCAACGTCCTGATCGACCTGTGGCTGAGCATCGGCGACAACTTTGAAGGCGACACCAGCGGCGGCAAAAACTTCCCGGTTCCCGGTTTCAAACTGGTCGAATGCGACCATATTACCGCCAACGGCATGCACGTGCAGCGCATGTACGGCGACGGCGTGGTTTTGCAGGATGCCACCGACGTGACCTTCAACGGCCTGACCATTACCGAGGTCAACGGCGACGCCTTCATCGAAATCGGCAACTGCGCCCGCAACACGGTCAACTCTTTGAGCGTGAGCAAAACGCAGGGCAAGAGCGTCATCCTCGTTTCGCCGGACAGCAAGGCGGTCTCCGTCTCTCTGCAGGGCGGGACGGTGGTGGACGAGCTGCAAGGCCCGTGTGAAAAATAACGGTCCGCCGTTACACACAAAGAAGCCCCGCAATCGCGGGGCTTCTTTGTGTGTAATAAAACAGACGTTTATTTAAGGCACGTTTCTACCGGAAGTGCAATATTTGTCCTGTTTTTGCCGTTTTTTCTTCTTGTATTGATCCCCGGCGCCGTGTTAAAATATAATTGCTTACCGGAATAGAAAAAACAACATACCGGCCGCATCCATATCGAACATTTTATTATGAAAGGAAGTTATTTCTATGAAGCAACTCGGCAAAATCATTTCCGTTTTAGCCGTGGCAGCCCTGATGACGGTCTTTGCCGCGGTCATCCCCGCGAGTGCGGAAGACCAACTCTATTTCACGGCGAATGTCACCACCAGTTATGAGGACGGCGGTTACTGGGCCACCGACGTGACTGTTACCGCGGAAGGAGAACACGGCTTTGTATTGGCCGGCGGCGGTACGCTGCGCTGCATCTGGGCCTTCCCGGATGCGTTGATCGAAAGCCATCCGTATTTATGCTTTAAGCTTTCCAATCCGGAAGTTTGTTCCAAAATCACATTGAGCAAATCTTTCAATGCGAACCCGGAATTGCCGGTCTCGTCCGTAGAAGGTGCGCAATGCGTCAACGTGATGACCACCGTGCAGGACCAGGACCCGAACGGGTACACGTATGTGGCGGTCTACACCAGCGAAGAAGAGCAGCTGCACGTTGAATATATGTATTTGTCCGACGAAGAAGCGGCCGCAACCGGCGGGGACAACACCAACACTAATACCAACACCACCAACAACAATACCGATACCGGAGCGCAAACAGCAGTCGGTGCGGCCATCGCGGCCGTAATGGGAGCCGCTGCTTTGATCCTCCTGAGCAGGAAAAAATAACTTGTTGAAAGAGATGGGATCCAAATGAAACGAATCGGTACGATTTTTTCCTTCCTGACCGTGCTGGCCTTGCTGGCCGCGATGGTCGCGGTTATCCCCGCCGGCGCGGAAGACAAACTGTACTTTACGGCGTCCGTCAGCAGCAACTATGAGGACGGTGGCTATTGGGCAACCGACCTGACCGCCACCGCGGAAGGAGAGCACGGCCTGATGCTTCAAGGCATCGGCACGCTGCGTTGCATCTGGGCTTTTTCCGACGGCTGTATTCAGGATTATCCGTATCTGCATTTTAAGATCTCCAATCCGGAAGATTGCCCGAAGATCACTTTAAGCAAATCCTTCAACGCCAACCCGGAGTTGTTGGTCCCTTCTGTGGAAGGGGAGCAATGCGTCAACGTGATGACCACCGTGCAGGACCAGGACCCGAACGGGTACACGTATATCGCCGTTTACGCTGCCAGCGAAGCGGCACAGGTACACGTGGAGTACATGTATCTGTCCAATGTGGATGAAAACGGCAACGTTTATGTTCCGCCCACGCAGGCACCCGTCAAGAAGGGCGTGGAAGGCCACATGATCCGCTATGAGCTGCCAGCCTTTACTGAGGACCATACGGTAGAAGAGACCGGTTGTCAATGGTTGATGAGTGCCGGTGTCGATGTGACCCCGGGTGCGGACGGTAAAGGTTTTGTGATGAAACGCTCCGATGATTCCGACGCGGCCGCTGTCAACATTGCTTGGGTCGTTCCGTACGAGCAGCTGGCGCAAACGCCGTATTTGATGCTGGACATCGGCAACGAAGGCCGTGCGGACGAAGGCCCGCAGGTGTCCATTTACTCCTATTGGGAAAGCGTGGTCGGCAGTTTGGCTGTGTTCGACGGTATGGGCACCAAATATCACGGCGCCAACGGGATGAACGGCTTGAACGGCTTTAACCTCAAATATGCGGTGGATGAGGTCAGGGAGGACCTGCACGGTGAGAATGGTATCGCCATCATTGTGGCGATCAATCTGGCCGACGCCCGGACCGACGGCACCGTGCTGGACGATCTGATCATTAAGGACGCATACCTGATGGGCTGGGAAGCCGGTTATGAAGAGGGCGGCCAGTATTATACCGAACCGGCCGATCCCACCGATGCTCCGACCGAGCCGTCGACGACGGATCTGACGGCTACCACCCCGACAAACACCGCCAACCCCACCGAAAAGCCCGGAACGGATGAGAATGCCGCTTCCTTCCCGTGGCTGATCGTCGGTATCGTGGCCGCGGTCGTAGTCATCGGCGCGGCGGCCGCCGTGATCGTGATCAAAAAGAAAAAAACGTAACAAAACGGCGCCGGGGGGCCTGTGATAATCCATCCGGACCGTTATACACAAAGAAGCCCCGCATCGCGGGGCTTCTTTGTGTATTTATGGCGGTGACAACACATTACAGGAAATAGCGCACGCCGCTCTCGAACAGGTGCTGGTCCTTTTCTCCGGGGACGTTCCGGCAAATATCTTTGCCGATCCGTTCGCTGTGCCCCATTTTGCCGAAGACGCGCCCGTCCGGGGAGGTAATGCCCTCCACCGCGCACACCGAACCGTTCGGGTTCCAAAGCCCGTCGGCGGCCGGT
>JAFWVC010000046.1 GCA_017518415.1 Clostridia bacterium | reverse complement strand
TCGACCTGACCGTGCGGGCCACCGGGACCGGCAACCTGAGCCACGTGCATCTGCAGCTGGGCGAAGGGGCAGACCGGTTCTTTTCCCTGCAGGCACAGAACCTTTCGCTGGATACCCTCCATGCCGGCCAAAGCACGGGTTCCAACTGGTCCCTGCGACTCAATTCCGGCCTGAAGGCGGGCACGTACCAGTGGATTATCCTGATCCACGCCGACGAGCTGGAAAAGCCGCTGGAGGTCCCGGTGCGGGTGACGGTCACGGGCGGCGGCCAGGGGGACGACCCGGCGGACGATCCGGGCCGCACACCGGAGGACGGCCGGCTGGACGATGATACGTCGTCGGGCGTGCCGTTGTGGGCGTTTCTCATCGCAGCGGCGGTCGCGGCGGGTGCCGTCGCGGCGGTGGTCGTACTGCTGCTGCGCAAGAAAAAGAATTGACGGAAGAAATGGTACAGAACAAAAACAGTCACCCATCAAAAATGAGCGAGGCGGGGATCACTCCCCGCCTCGTGCTGTTCTTCGATTTACATTTTGTTCGCCATGTTCATACTCTCTTGAAAATCCTTCGTTTCTCTGATGTCATCAAAACAACTGTCATTCAGTTTTTTCAAAAGAGCCGCCTTATAATCCATACCATTCCAATAGAAATTGAAATATGCGTCGTGCAAAAGCGGAGATTTCATCTTTTGGCCATAGACGAATTTTGCCGTTTCTTTTGTATCGTATTCTGCTGCTTTTTGCAATTCCGCAAGAGCCTTTTCTCTGTCTCCCGTTTTCAGATACGCTCTTGCGAGCAGAATATGAATATCTCCCGCTTCGCGCTTATGGAAGTTCGGAACGACGTCCTCGTCTTTACATACCAGATCGATCATTGACAATCCCTGCCGGAAGCATTCGGCTGCCACATCGTACTTTTCACCATGATAAGCGCACATTCCGATATCGACAACATCGTCGAGCATCGCTTCAAAATGGTACATAAAATCGGTCTGCCAGTTACGGCTTTCTTCTTCATACTTCTTTTCCCAGCGAGCGATATAACCTTTCATTTCATGGATGGTCATATCCGCGCGCCACGGGAAGCAGTCTGCGTGAGAACGAGCTTCCTCGATATTGCCGTAAGCCGCGTGGAGCAGCACCATGATCATATGCGCTCGTAAAACGTCCGTTGTGTTCTTCCCGTATTTGATCACCAGATCTGCTTCTGAGATGCATTTACGGTAAATCGCTTCGCCGTTTTTCGGATCATACATATCATTTGCGGGATATGCAAGCGAAATGCCGGTTTCAAGACAATGCATCAGAAGCGCCGTGTTGTTGGGATAGAGTTCTAAACCTTCGTGCAGACGGTCGTATTTTTTCTTCACCGTTTCTTTTGTAACCGGATCAGTTAAAAATGCAAACGCCTCTTCGATGATCTGATTCACTTCCTCGGCATTGCTGGTTCCGTAAAGCCCGAAAAGCACGTCTGTACTGACATCAAATACCGTTGCAAGCGGGATTACCTGCGAGATATCCGGCATCCCGGTATCATTTTCCCATTTGCTCACCGCCTGAAAAGTCACACCGAGCTGTTCAGCGAGCTCCTCTTGCGTGAATCCGCGCTCCTTGCGCAGTCGTTTGATGATCTGTCCCATTGTTTCTTTCATGGTTTTTTCTCCTTTCTTGTTTTGTTTGGCGCCGCGATTATATGATCGCACAACATGGCGGAGAAAAGAAGCGACTTAAAAGTGATGATCGCTCAACGGAGCGTTGAGATCATTATGGCAAATCTGAAAGCATTTTTCAAGTGTATTCAAATCAAAAGCATCATACGAGGCGGAGACTAACTTTTGCCTCGTGCAGTTGTAACTGTTAAATGGGTTCAATATTTTTACAAGCCTTTGGGACTGAATCTGTAAACAAACCGCGAGGGACACCTGCTCTGTCGCAAGCGTCCCTCGGTCTGCTTTTTTTGCGGCCGGAGGGCAAAGGTATTGATTTTGCGGACCGAAAGATGTATACTATCCATAGGTTTCTGCCACTTTTGTAAGGGAGGTACGCCTATGGTCATGAACATTTTTTGGAGCGTCGCGATGGTCGTGTTCATCGTGGCGGAGGCGGCGACGGTGGGGCTGGTCTCTATCTGGTTCGCGGCCGGCGCGCTGGCGGCGCTGATCGCCTCGCTGCTGGGCGGGCCGTTGTGGCTGCAGATCGTGCTGTTTATCGCGGTGTCGGTCGCCGCGCTGCTGCTGACCAGGCCGCTGGCCCGCAAGTACGTCAATACCAAGGTGCAGGCCACCAATGCCGACCGCATTCTCGGGCATACGGCCGTCGTCACCGAGCGGATCGACAACGTTGCCGCGACCGGCGCCGTGCAGGCCGACGGTAAAGAGTGGACGGCCCGCACACAGGACGATGCGCAGACGGTTGAACAGGGCGCGCGCGTCGTGGTGGAACGCATCGAAGGGGTCCGGCTGATCGTTCGGCCGGAATAAAAGGAGGAAAAAGGTATGGAGTATTATCATTGGATCATCATCGGCGTGGCCGTCGTGCTGCTGTGGGTCCTGATCAAAAACATCCGCGTGGTGCAGCAGGCCAAGGCCTTTGTCATCGAGCGGCTGGGTGCTTACAAGACCACCTGGACGGTGGGCCTGCACATGAAGGTGCCGTTTTTCGAGCGGGTGGCCAAAGTGGTGTCCCTCAAAGAGCAGGTGGCGGATTTTCCGCCGCAGCCGGTCATCACCAAGGACAACGTGACCATGCAGATCGATACCGTCGTGTACTTTCAGATCACCGACCCGAAGCTGTACACCTATGGCATCGAGCAGCCGATGGTGGCCATCGAGAACCTGTCCGCCACGACGCTGCGTAACATCATCGGCGACCTTGAGCTGGACCAGTGCCTGACCAGCCGCGACATCATCAACAGCAAGATGCGCATGATCCTCGACGAAGCGACCGATCCGTGGGGCATCAAGGTCAACCGGGTGGAACTGAAAAACATCCTGCCGCCCAAAGAAATCCAGAACGCGATGGAAAAACAGATGAAGGCCGAGCGCGAGCGCCGCGAGGCGATCCTGCGGGCCGAGGGTGAAAAGCGCAGCGCCATCCTGACCGCCGAGGGCGAGAAAGAGTCCGCCATCCTGCGGGCCGACGCCAAGAAACAGGCACAGATCCTCGAAGCGGAAGGCCAGGCGGAAGCGATCATCAAGGTGCAGAACGCCACCGCCGAAGGCGTGCGGCTGCTCAATCAGGCCGCCCCGACGGAGAACGTGCTGCGCCTGCGCGCGATCGAAGCGTTCGCCGCGGCCGCAGACGGCAAGGCGACCAAGATCATCATCCCGTCCGAGATCCAGTCGCTCGCGGGGATGGCCGTTTCCCTCAAAGAGGCGGCCGCCGACGACGCGGCGCCGAAGAAATAAACGGAAACAAAAAGCAAAGGGGATGCGAAGGAGGCTCTTCGTCAGGAGGGGGCCTCCTTCGGGATTTTTGAGTACAACAAATGAAGCAGAATTGATTATGCCGGATAGATTGTTACAATCCCCACGATAAATCGATATTTGAGGATACATCATGCAGAAGCTTATCAAAGGGATCACCATCGGGACACTCATGGCAACGATACTGTTTGTTGTTCTGTTCCGGTTCTATCCCGTAGGAATCATTCTGTCACTCGCCGTCACAGCAGGAACAATCTGCTATCATTTTGCCATGAGATTACTAACCGGTTTATTGTATAACCTTTTCATGAGAAACAGGGCAGATTACAGAAAACCCCGGTACAACTTAAAACCATGGGAACCGGCTCTTTATAAAAGGCTTCATGTGAAGGATTGGAAAGGTAAGATACCCACATACAATCCCGATCTGTTCGATCCGCAAAAGCACTCCTGGGACGAGATCGCACAGGCAACGTGTCAGTCGGAACTGGTACATGAGACAATTGTCGTGCTGAGTTTTCTTCCGATACTGGCGAGTATATGGTTTGGAAGCATTGGCGTTTTCGCCGTAACCTCGGCGTTTGCGGCGGGAACGGATATGATCTTTGTGATTGTGCAGCGGTACAACAGACCCCGGATCATAAAGATTATCGAGAGAAGAACACAATAATACAGGAAACGGATTAGATCGACAACCTCCCGCCTGTCGGACGGTTCTGCTGCTGTCTGCGGTTATTACGAGTATCGGATTTTCACCCCGGAATCCAGAAAAAATCAGCATGATCATTGCGATCACGCTGATTTTATTTCCTTTTGGGTCCGGTGGTTGCAGTCTCAAAGCAGTTCCCTTGTGAAGTGCTTCTTGATTGCCACCCCCCTTTTGGCGTGGCGGATTACTGTTTGACGACTTCGGCATCCGGCGCGTTTTTGCGGATGGATTCGATGCCCTTCAGGCAGGACGGTTTGGTCTTGTAGCTCTCGCCGGTGGCGATGATTTCGCCGTTGCGGGCTTTCAGGCGGAAACGATATTCGCCGGCCTTGTCAGCGTACACCTCGAACTTCGGGTTGGTGACCTTCTCGAAGTTTTCGACCGTCTGGTCTTCCAGTTTGGCGTCGACCGCGTTTTTGCGCACGCTCTCGATGCCTTTCAGGCAGGCGGCTTCGCTGGTGTATACTTCGCTGCTGGCAATGATCTCGCCGTTGCTGGCTTTGAGGTTGAACTTGATACCGGATTTGACTTCAGTAATGACAAATTTTCCCATGACGATACGCTCCTTTTCTATGATGTACCTATATTGTAACATAATATGCAAAAAAAATCAAGGATGAAACAGAAAACAAGAAAGAATTGTAAAAGAACGGAGAAACAGGAAGAGGAGACGGAACACATACCGTCTCCTCTTGCGCATCATTTGAACAGTTTTCTGTAAATCCAGATGATCAGGCAGGCGCCGACCACGGCGAGGATCAGGCTCATGACCCAGCCGCCGCCCAGACCGATCAGGCTGCCGAGCCAGCCGCCCAGCGCGCCGCCGAGGATGCCGAGGATGATGTTCATCAGCAGGCCGTTTTTGGACTTCATGATCTTCCCGGCCAGGAAGCCGGCCACCGCGCCCAGCACGACCGCCACGAGGATTTTGATCAACATAACAGAAACACTCCTTTGTTAAAATAATATGATATACCGGGGCACCGGCCCCGGCACGGGGACGGATCTCTTGTCATACCGTTTGAGCGCCTTGCCGTATGGGTTTTATCGCAGATCCCGGCGTTCAAAGACAAGCGTAGCCTGAATACGGTCTCCTCCGCCAAAGCCTTTGCTGCCTCCGTTGGAGGTGGCCATGGTGTGAAGACGGTAGCCTTTTGCAACCTGAGCGTTGATGACGTTTTCCAAATCAGTCAAATTGCCCGAACCGGTGCCGAAAAACTTTTCTTTCAGCGTCACTTGCATGACGATGTACGGCAGATCCTGGCCCGAGGCATAGGAAAACCGGGATTCTTCCTTCCAGGTATCCATGCTTTTTTCCTCCTGGGTTATCTGATATTACTTGAAGTACCGTTTGAGCAGGCCTTCGAGCGCCTTGCCGTGGCGGGCTTCGTCGCGGGCCATCTCGTGCACGGTGTCATGGATGGCGTCGAGCCCGAGCTCTTTGGCCAGCTTGGCCAGCTCGGTCTTGCCGGCGGTGGCGCCGTTTTCGGCGTCGACGCGCATTTCGAGATTCTTTTTGGTGGAGTCGGTCACCACGTCGCCGAGTAGTTCGGCAAACTTGGCGGCGTGCTCGGCCTCTTCATACGCGGCCTTTTCCCAATACAGGCCGATCTCGGGGTAGCCTTCACGGTGGGCGACGCGCGCCATGGCCAGATACATGCCGACCTCGCAGCATTCCCCTTGAAAGTTGGATTTCAAGCCTTCGACGATGCGCGGATCGGTCCCTTTGGCAATGCCGACAACGTGCTCGGCCGCCCAGGATTTTTCCTCCGCCATCAGTTTGAAGCGGCTGCCCGGTACCTTGCACTGCGGGCAGAACTCCGGCGGCTGATCTCCTTCATGTACATAACCGCAGACGGGGCAGACGTATTTTTTCATCGTATGTTCCTCCTTTGTTATAGCGTACAATATCTGAACAAGCCGACGGGCCTATTCATATATATAGTAAGGATTCCGGCGGTTTCTGTCAAGGGGGTACACAAAATATTGTGGAGCGGAAGCTGCCGCCGGATCGGCCGGCCGAAAAAATGTCGGATTTTTTTCAAATGACCGGTTGACAAACCGAAACCGGCGTGATACAATGGCATAAACCAATGAGGAAGAGTGAGTAGGTCCCCTCCCTGTGCTTACAGAGAGCCGCCGGCGGTGGGATGGCGGCAGCAGCAAACCGGACCGAATGGACTTCCGAGGGCGAGCGGAAAAGAAGGGCAGCCTTCCGAGTATGTGAGCCGGAGCAGGAGCGCTTCGTTAACAAAAGCCGGCGTATGTCAGTACGCGCAGAGAGGGCGCTGGTTACAGCGTCAAGCCGGGTGGCACCACAGGAGTTGCATTCCTGCCCCGGTATCCGTTACAGGATACCGGGGCAGTTTTATTTTGACGGAAAGGGGAGAAACCACTGTGTATCTCACAACAAGGCGGCGCGGGTGCGCCCACCGATGGCGCGGCGGTTTCTTCCCGCCGGCCGCCGGGAACCGGGACCGATGGCCCCGCCGAAGCTGACCGTAACTGAACGATACCGACAACCATCTACACAAATTGTTGACAAGAAGAAAGGAAGAATCCATCATGAAAAAACTGATTGCTCTTTGCCTGATCACCGTTCTGCTGCTCGGCACGCTGGCCGGCTGCTCCTCCCAGAAGAAAGACAACGAATTCGTCGTCGGCATCTGCAACTTTGTGGATGACGCCTCCCTGAACCAGATCGTCGACAACATCAAGACCAAACTCTCCGCCATCGCGGCCGAGAGGAACGTGACCATTACCGTCAAGTATGACAACTGCGAAGCGGATGCCAACGTCCTGAGTCAGATCATCGCCAACTTCAAGGCCGATCAGGTAGACCTGATGATCGGCGTAGCCACGCCGGTTGCCATGGCGATGCAGGCCGCCACCGAAGATACAGATATTCCGGTGGTGTTCGCCGCCGTGTCCGACCCCGTGGGCGCCAAACTGGTCGATTCGCTGGAGCATCCGGGCGCCAACATCACGGGCACGTCCGATTATCTGGATACCAACGCGGTCATGAACCTGATCTTTGCCGCCGACCCGGACGCCGATAAGGTCGGCCTGCTGTATAACCTCGGGGAGGAAGCTTCCAAAACGGCGATCGCTGCCGCCAAGCAGTACCTGACCAGCAAGAACGTCACGGTTGTCGAGCATACCGGCACCAACGTCGAAGAGATCAAAGCGGCCGCGCAGGCCATGGTCAACGACGGGGTGGACGCCGTCTTTACCCCGACGGACAACACCGTCATGCAGGCGGAACTGGCTATTTACGAAACGCTGGCTGCCGCCGGCATCCCCCACTACACCGGGGCGGACTCCTTCGCGCTCAACGGCGCGTTCCTCGGCTACGGCGTGGATTACGCCAACCTGGGTACCGAAACGGCGGAAATGGTCGCCGAGATCCTGCTGGACGGCAAAAAGCCGGCCGACGTGGCGGTGCGCACCTTCGACAACGGTACCGCGACCGTCAACACCGATATCTGCACCCGGCTGGGGTACGATTACGATACCATTGCGGCGGCCTTCGCGCCGTACTGCCTGCGCATCCAGAAGATCGTGACGGCGGAAAGTTTTGACGACCTGAAAGACGATTAAGAGACATCTTTTTGATACCACAACGGGGGTGAACATGCGTTGTTAGCTTTGTTGCAGAACACGGCGGAACTGGGCCTGATCAGCTCGCTGACGGTGCTGGCGCTGTTTTTGAGCTATTCCATGCTCAACGTGTGCGACCTGTCGACCGACGGATGTTTTACTCTGGGCGCCACGGTAGGGGCGGTAGTGGCTCTTGCCGGCCACCCCTACCTGTCGCTGCCGGCGGCGATGGGGGCGGGCGTCCTGTCCGGCTTCATTACGGCGCTGCTGCAGACTAAAATGGGCATCAACAGCCTGTTGTCCGGCATCATCGTCAATACCGGGCTGTATTCGATTAACATTGCGGTGATGAGCGGCTCTTCGCTGCTGAACATGAATAAGACGGAAACGGTCTTTACCCGCGTCAGGGATCTGCTGAAGGGCACCCCGTTGAGCGGGTGGAGCGTCATCCTCGTGGCGGCGGCGGCGGTCGCGCTGGTCGCGCTGTTCCTGGGGCTGTTCCTTCGCACCCGGCTGGGTCTGGCTATCCGCGCTACCGGCAACAACCCCGACATGGTGCGTTCATCCTCGATCAACCCGTCGTTTACCACTATCGTGGGGCTGTGCGTGTCCAACTCGTTTACCGCCCTGTCCGGCTGCCTGCTGGCGCAGGCCAACAAATCCGTGTATATCGATATCGGCACCGGTATGGTCACGGTGGCGCTGGCGTCGCTGCTGATCGGCGGGGCCTTCCTCGGCCGGCGCCGGATGCCGATGCGCATCCTCGGCATGGTGCTGGGCGCCTTCATCTTCCGGTTGGTGTATACCATTGCGCTGCGCTTTAATATGCCGGCCTTTATGCTCAAACTCGTGTCCGCGGTGATTGTGGTGGCGGCCATTTCCATCCCGTATATGAAGGAGCAATTCCCGATGCTGCGCCGCCGGATGCTGCATCGCCGGCAAAGGGGGCGCGTATGATGCTGGAACTCAGGCACGTATCCAAGACCTTCAACCGCGGCACGCCGGACAGCCATAAGGCGCTGGACGACGTCACGCTGCATGTGCAGGCGGGAGATTTTATCTCGGTCATCGGGGCCAACGGGGCGGGCAAATCCACCTTATTCAACGCAATTGCGGGCAGTTTTATCACCGACGAGGGCACCATCCTGCTCGACGGGCGCGACGTAACGCTGCTGCCTGAGTATAAGCGCGCGCGGGAGATCGGCCGGTTGTTTCAGGACCCGATGCGGGGCACCGCGCCCGGCATGACCGTGGGGGAAAACCTGGCGTTGGCCGCCGGGCACGGCGGGTGGCTCAGCAGCGTTTCCCGCAAGGATAAAGAGCTGTTCCGGGAGCGGCTGGCCCTGCTCGATATGGGGCTGGAGGACCGGATGGATCAGCCGGTGGGTTTGTTATCCGGCGGGCAGCGCCAGGCGCTGACGCTGACGATGGCCATCTTCAACCCGCCCAAGCTGCTCCTGCTCGACGAGCACACGGCGGCGCTGGACCCCGGTACCGCTGAAAAGGTGCTGGCGCTGACGGAACAGATCGTGCGCGAACATCAGCTGACCTGCATGATGATCACCCATAATATGCGCAGCGCGCTGGCGCTGGGCAACCGCACCATCACGATGTACCGGGGCCGTATCGTGATGGATGTTTCCGGCGAGGAACGCGCCCGCCTGACGGTGCCGGACCTGCTGGAACGCTTCCGGCAGACGGCAGGGCAGGAACTGGACAATGACCGCATGCTGCTGATATGAGAAAACCGGCGAAGCCGATCGGCTCCGCCGGTTATTTTTCAACCGTTTCGAAAAAAGGGCGCCGCCCGCAGAATGACGTCCGGGGCCGAAAAACCGCCGTTACGGCCGGTGCTGCCGGGCGTGTGCCTTGATGGCTGCAAAGGTCGCGTCGCTGATGTAATGCTCGACCCGGCAGGCGTCGGCGGAAGCAGTTTCCCTGTCCACACCCAGGCCGATGAGCAGATCCGTCAGCAGCAGGTGACGCTCGTACGTCGTTTCCGCCTGCCGGCGGCCGTCCGGCGTCAAAGTGATTTGCCCTGCTTCATCGACCTCGATAAAGCCGTCCTTTTTCAGCAGGCCGAGCGCCCGGCTGACCGAGGGCTTGGAATATCCCATCTGATTGGCCACGTCAATCGCCCGGACGGCGGCCGATTTTCGGGACAGGATCAAGATCGTTTCCAGATACATTTCGCCGGATTCCAGCAGAGCCATACGATCACCCTCCTTTTTACTGCTTTCAGCGTACCACACTTTGCGGCAAAAAGCAAGCCGTTGCCGCCGGAAAAAAACAATCGAACAAAAACGAAAAAAGCTCTTGACAAGTTAGCGAAGGGTAACTATAATGATAATCGGTTAGTTGATGCTAACCGATATTTTTCAGCCAAAGATTAGCGGTTGCTAACCAAAAAGGAGGAGAAAACCGATGATGCCGTTGAGCTATGCAGAGGTGGGCGTGCCGCAGATCATCAGAAGAATCGGCGGTACGCCGGAGGTAAAAAAGCATCTGGAAAGCCTCGGCTTTACGGTAGGCAGCGAGGTCTGCGTCGTCAGTACGCTGGCCGGCAACGTGATCGTCCGGGTGAAAGAGGCGCGCGTAGCCGTCAGCAACGGGCTGGCGCAAAAAGTAATGGTTTAAGACAATTGCCACAGAAAAAGGAGGGGATCGGACATGAAAACGTTGCGGGACGTACCGGTGGGCGGTACGGTCAAGGTCATCCGGCTGGCCGGAGAAGGGGCGTTGAAGCGCAGGATCATGGATATGGGGATCATCAAAGGGACCGATATTTATGTGCGCAAAGTTGCGCCGCTGGGTGACCCGATCGAGATCACGGTGCGCAACTATGAGCTTTCCATCCGCAAAGCGGACGCGGAGACCATTGAGGTAGAGTAACGGGCCCGGCACCCCGGAGCACCGGGAGCAGACCCATCGGAAAGGATGAGGAGATATGAGTATACACATTGCCCTGGCGGGCAACCCGAACTGCGGCAAAACGACGCTGTTCAACGCCCTGACGGGGTCCAACCAGTTTGTCGGCAACTGGCCCGGCGTCACGGTGGAGAAAAAAGAGGGAAAGCTGAAAAAGCAGGAGGGCGTCATCGTGACCGACCTGCCGGGCATCTATTCCCTTTCGCCGTATACGTTGGAGGAGGTCGTCGCGCGGAATTATCTGATCGGCGAGCGGCCGGAGGTGATCCTCAACATCGTGGACGGCACCAACCTGGAACGCAACCTGTACCTGACCACCCAGCTGACGGAGCTGGGCATTCCGGTCGTGGTCGCCATCAATATGATGGACGTCGTCAAAAAGAACGGCGACAAAATCAATACGGCCGAGCTGTCCCGTCAGTTGGGATGCCCGGTCATCGAAATATCGGCGCTCAAAGAGACCGGCCTGAAAGAGGCGGCCGACGCCGCCGTTGCCGCCGCGCAAAGCGGCTGCAAGATCCCGCCGCACGTTTTTTCCGGCCCGGTGGAGCATGCCGTGGCGCATATCGAAGAAGCGGCTCTGCACGACCTGCCCGAGGCGCAGCAGCGCTGGTATGCCGTCAAGGTGTTCGAGCGGGACGAAAAGGTACTCGCGCAGTTGAATATACAGCCCGACGTGCTGGCCCATATCGAAACCGATATCCGGGCGGCTGAAAAAGAGCTGGACGACGACGCCGAGAGCATCATCACCAACGAGCGGTACCTTTATATCGCGCAGGTCATCAAAGCCTGCTATAAAAAGAAAAATGCCGGCGCGTTGTCCACCTCCGACAAGATCGACCGGGTCGTCACCAACCGTTGGCTGGGGCTGCCGATCTTTGCGGCGATCATGTTCATCGTGTACTGGATCGCCATGGTAGGCGTCGGCGCACCGGCAACGGATTGGGCCAACGACGGGCTGTTCGGCGACGGATGGCACCTGTTTGGGATCGGCTCCGCGGCGTACGAGGAGGCGGCTGAGGAATACGGAACGGCCGACGCCATCGTGCAGGCGTACGACGCCTATGCGGAAGAACACGGCGCCGCGCCGACGGGCGACTTCACCTACGTCATGGAAGACGAGGAAACGCTGGAAACCATCGAGAAAACGGCGACCCCGGCCGATTATACGCAGGCGCTGGCCACCCTGCAAACCTATGAAGAGGAACCGGATCCGGCCGATTACGGCGTGTGGGTCCCCGGTATCCCGGTACTGATCGGCAACGGGCTGGAAAAGGTCGGTGCGGCCGACTGGCTGTCCGGTCTGATCCTGGACGGGATCGTGGCCGGCGTGGGCGCGGTGCTCGGCTTTGTGCCCCAGATGCTGGTGCTGTTCCTGATGCTGGCGTTTCTGGAAGCGTGCGGCTATATGGCCCGGATCGCCTTTGTGCTGGACCGGGTGTTCCGCAAGTTCGGCCTGTCCGGCAAATCCTTCATCCCGATGCTTATCGGCGTGGGCTGCGGCGTGCCGGGCATTATGGCCAGCCGGACCATTAAAAACGAGCGGGATCGCCGGATGACCATCATCACGACCACCTTTATCCCCTGCGGGGCCAAGGTACCCTTTATCGCCATGATCGCCGGCGCCGTTTTCGGCGGCTCTGCCTGGATCGCCACCGGGGCGTATTTTATCGGCATGGCGGCGATCATCGTATCGGGCGTGATGCTGAAAAAGACCCGGATGTTTGCCGGCGACCCGGCGCCTTTCGTGATGGAACTGCCCGCCTACCATATGCCGACGCTGAAAAACGTGCTGCGCTCCATGTGGGAGCGCGGATGGTCCTTTATCAAAAAAGCGGGCACCATTATTCTGCTGTCGACCATCTTCGTATGGTTCACCAGCTTCTTCGGCTTTACGCAGGACGGGTTCCGTATGCTGGCGGAGGACGAACTGGATCAATCGCTGCTCGCGAAGATCGGCGGAGCGATCGCATGGATCTTTACGCCGCTCGGCTGGGGCAACTGGCAGGCAACCGTCGCAAGCATTACGGGTCTGGTGGCCAAGGAAAACATCGTCGGTACAATGGGCATCCTGTACGGCGGCGGAGACGGGACCGTCTGGCAGACGATCGGCTCTGTCTTCACCCGGATCACCGGCATGTCGTTCCTGGTGTTCAACCTGCTGTGCGCCCCCTGCTTCGCGGCGATCGGCGCCATCCGGCGGGAGATGAACAGCCGCAAATGGACCTGGTTCGCCATCGCCTATCAATGCGGCTTTGCCTATGCGGTAGCGTTGATGATCAACCAGTTCGGCAGCCTGTTCATCGGCGAACCGCACGTCGTCGGGCTGATCGCGGCGACGGCGCTGCTGGCCGGGATGATCTATATGCTCTTCTTCAAAAAAGCGCGGACAAAACCGCAGCAGGCGTAAAGGAGGCGGATTGTCGTGGGAGAGTGGTTGGCGCAAAATGCGGCGACGATCGTGATCTCGCTGATCCTGGCCGGGGCCGCGGCGGCGATCATTGCCGGGCGGATCCGGAGCAGAAAGCAGGGACGAACGTCTTGCGGCTGCGGCTGCGCCCACTGTGCGCTGCATGACCAGTGCCATAAGCGCTGAAAAACCGAATCAAGCACCGCCCCCGCCGTATTACGGCGGGGGCGGTGTCCGTCCGCGGCCTTTCGTCATATACTGACAAAGAAGGGCGGCCGCCTCTCAAAATCAAGCAGGAGGATGCGTATGGCTACTTTTACCAATCAGGCGACGCTGAGCTATAACGGCATCAGCACCTTGTCCAACGTCGTTTCCGGCGAGCTGCTGGAAACGCTGCATCTGACCAAAACCGCGCTCAACGGAACCTACGGCGCGGGCAGCATCATCACCTATACGATCAGCCTGATCAACAGCGGTTCCGCGGATCTGGTCGGCCTGACACTGACGGACGACCTGGGAGCCTATCCGTTTGACGAGCAAACGCTGGTACCGCTGGATTACGTGGCGGATTCCCTGCAGTATTACGTCGACGGCGTATTGCAGGCGACGCCCGCTGCGACGGCCGGCCCGCCCCTGACGGTGACCGGCATCCGCGTACCGGCCGGCGGCAACGCGCTGTTGGCGTATCAGGCGGTTGCCAACGCCTATGCGCCGTTGACGGACGGATCTTCGATCACCAATACCGTGACGGCCGGCGGGGCCGGCCTTTCCTCCTTGTACACCGCACAGGAGACGGTGAACGTCGCGCCCGATCCGACGCTGAGCATCAGCAAATCGGTCGACCCGCCGACGGTGACGGAAAACAGCACGCTGACCTATACCTTCGTCATCCAGAACAGCGGCAATACCGCTGCGGATGCGGCGGACAACATCATGGTGACGGACGTGTTCCAGCCGGTGCTGTCCGGCATCACGGTCACGCTCGACGGAACGGTGCTGACCTCACCGGCGCAGTACACCTATGACGAGGCCACCGGGACGCTGGCGACGGTACCCGGGCAGATCACGGTACCGGCGGCCACCTATCAGCAAAACCCCGACACCGGCGCCTGGAGCATCATTCCGGGCGTCACGACGCTGACGGTGACCGGGACGGTATAACAAAAAGAAAGGCAGGCCTGCGGGCCTGCCTTTCGGCGTTATATCCGGGCTTTCAGGAGGGGGACGTCACGCTGACCTCCGACACGTACAGCGGGCTGCCGCCCTTGGTGCACAGGAAGAAGTCCGCCGCACCCTGATACGCGGTGGTAAAAGCGCAGTCATACAGCGAGAAGGTGACGGTGGTCCATTCCCCGTTGCCTTTCAGCTGGACCGGCCGGTACTGCACGATGCTGCCGGTGCTGTTATAATACAGGTACAGCGTTTCGTCGGGCGTGCCGTCGTACAGGGTAACGGAAATTTGCAGCTCCCGCATATCGGGCGGGATGAGCGTTTCATCGGCGTCAAAGCAGATGGGGGAGGACTGCTTGCCGACTTCCGTGACGGAAATGATGCAGGGGCGGCCCTTATAAACGGCGATGCGGTTGGTGCCGAGCGTCGGCAGATAGCGGTAGCACAGCCCTGCCTGCCGGACGATTTTGTCTTCCAGCACCGTCATGCTCACGGGCAGGCTGTCCGGCGTGAAGGGGCCGTATTTGTCCCGGCAGGCCAGATACTCGGGGCTGTCGTACCCGCGGATGGCCTTGTACAGCTGATTGTACGCATCGTGATACAGCCCGTCGCGGTTGATCAGGTAGTAACGGTAACTTTCCAGGTCCACATCGTACATCTCATAGAAGAACACGTGCGACACGCGGTATTCCCGGCAAATGCGCAGCACCCGCTCGACGATCTTCTGCAGCTTGTGGTCCGCATTGGCGGATTCCGGGTAGCCGTATTCGCCGAAGAACAGGCCGCTGCGTCCGCCGGTACGGTTGCCGGCAATGGCGGCTTGCAGATAATCGAGGGCGGCGCGCAGCGTGTCGTCCTCATAGGTGGAGCCGTAGGCGGAGAAGGAGTAGAAGTCGCAGTAGGTGCGGGGCACCACCGTGTTGACCAGGCAGCGGAAGGAAAGGTCTTCATTATGGACGTGGTTGACCTCCAGCGCGTGGTACACCTGCACGCCCTCGCAGCCGGCGTCGCGGCGGGCAGCCATCACGGCGTCCTGCCGGGTATTGCACCAAAGGGTGATGCGGTCCAGAATCTCCTGGTCGGGCTCGGTGGTGGCGGCGTATTCTCCGCCGGTGGCGCCGACGGCGCACCAGTCGGTCTCCCAGTTCTGGAAGATGAAGGTTTTGCCCGTGCCCGCGTAGGTTTTGCACAGGTAATAGGTCAACTCGTACAGTTCTTTATACTCGCGCTGCCGGTTCTCCTCGGTGAATTGGTAGGCAAAGTAGGCGGCCGGGTTTTTGCCTCCGAGTTCCTCGGCGGGGGCGCAGGTGAACACGCCGATGACAAAGGTGTCGATATCCTGTGCGAACAGCGCGCGGTAGTAGCGATGCTGCGCGATCGTCATCGGGCTGGAATTGTCCAGTTCGCCCCAGTCGTCGATTTGATAATAATTGCTGGCCACGTCCCGGCAAAGGTAAAACTTGAAAGCCTTGGCGCCCATCTGCTGGACCCGGGCGCCGCCTTCTTCCAGAATACTCATGCCCTGTGCCAGGTGATAGGCGGGCGTCATCATCGTCGCACCGATAAAGTCCGCCATGGAGTTCTGCGCCCCGTCGTTCTGCGGGGCCAGCACCAGGTCGGTATTGCAGGGGTCGGTCGAAAAGACGTTGTCCGCCTGCGGGGGGATGTCAAAGGCCGGCACCACGAAGGGCTCGACCGTTTCCGGTACGGTTTTGATGAAACTTTCCAAAGCCGGCGTCATGTTCTCATCTTCCTTCGGGGTCGAATCGGACGGCTGCGGCGCGCAGCCGGCGCACAGCAGCAGGCACAGCAGCACGGCGACCCATCGCCGGACCGTATGGGCAAAATGCATCGGGGGATCCCTCCTCAACGACAAAATGATGGCAGGGTCAGTATAACAAAATACGTTTTCTTTGTCAACCGGAAAAGCAGATTTCCTCTCAAATCCGTCCTCCGTCAGTTTCCCGCCGGCGGGAGAGTCCAAACAGATCTCTTTGCAAAAAAGCGCCCGGATCCGGGCGCTTTCCCTTCTTTTTCAGCGGTCCGGTGACGGCGATACCTCGGTGATGACGCCGCCGCCGATGACCAGGCCCTCCCGGTCATAGAACACGGCGGACTGTCCGGGTGTGGCGGCCCGGATGGGCTTTTCGAAAACCACCCTGATCCGGCCCCCGTCGACCGCCGTGAGGACGGCCGGCTGCCCGTCGTGGCTGTACCGGACCTTGGCCAGGCAGGGAACGGTTTCGCCTTCCTCCGGCGCGGGGCGGCTCATAAAGTTGACGTCGCCGCACAGAAGGGCGCGGCTGTACAGCGACGGCTCGTCGCTTAAAACGACCTCGTTACGGTCCGCCCGGATCTCTTTGACGTATGCGGGCCGGCCCAGCGCGATGCCGAGCCCCTTGCGTTGGCCGACGGTGTAGTGGATGATCCCCCTGTGCCGGCCGAGGACCTTCCCGTCCTCATCCACAAACAGTCCTTCGCCCGGGCAGGCGGCCGGCGCGGTTTTTTCGATGTAATCCGCGTAGTCTCCGTTTGTCACAAAACAGATCTCCTGCGAATCCGGCTTGGAAGCAACCGGCAGGCCCGCGTCCCGCGCGATCTGCCGCACCTCGCTTTTGGCCAGATCCCCCAGCGGCATCAACGTGGCTGCCAGTTGCTCCTGCGTGAGTTTATACAGCATATAGGTCTGGTCTTTTTCGGCGTGGGCGGCTGTTTTGACGGTGTATCGCCCGTTCGGCAGCCGGATTACGCAGGCGTAATGCCCGGTCGCCACATAGTTTGCCCCGACGACCTTCGCATAATACAGCAGTTTTTCCCATTTGACGTACCGGTTGCATTCCACGCACGGGTTCGGCGTCATGCCGCGCAGATACGCCCGGGTGAACGGTTCGACGACGTGCCGCTGAAAATCCGACGTGCCGTTGACGGAAAAATGCCGGATGCCCAGGACGGCTGCCGCCGCTCTGGCGTCCTCGATATCGCAGCAGCGGCCTTCCGAGCCGTCGTCCGCCTGCCAGGTACGCAGCGTGACCCCCACGACGTCGTACCCGGCTTTTTTCAGAAGATACGCGGCCACCGCGCTGTCGACGCCGCCGGACATGCCGACCACGACCTTTTCCAAACCGATCACCTCACCTGTACCGTGTTATTGATAGGATTATACCATACATAGCCGGAGCAGGCAAGGGCAAAGACCGGCGCTTTTGCGAAAACCGCCGAAAACCGTAAAAAAAACAAAGATCCCGTCGGCAGTTGCCGACGGGATCTTTACTTTGGCGCGAACACCGATAACGGACTTGATTATCAGCCAGGTAATCATATATCATCACAGCTTTGCGGTGAGTCAGTGTGCAATCATGATAAATCTCTCGTTCTATACTTTGTTTCATTCAATAAGGATATGAATTTGAGGAACCGGGCATTTCTTGTTCCGGATAATCCGAGAAAGCGTGTTGGGCGAAAAACAAAAAACTTGCTGAAAACAATTTTGGTTAATAGCCCGGATGTATATAGCAGTATATAATACTCATCGATTTTTCTCCCACCGACACAATTACTTTCATGCCCTGCTAATTCAGAATAATTC
>JAFWVC010000005.1 GCA_017518415.1 Clostridia bacterium | reverse complement strand
CTTTGGTAAAAGCAAATACAAAATCTGGAAAAAATAAGGTTTATGTTGATTTCTATAAAAAAGCGACAGAGCTCAAAAAATATTATGAAAATGAATATAAGGTCAACTTAACTCCCCGCGAAATGGACAAACTGCTTAGAGAATATTAAAAACATACCGCAAAAGCACCCGGGCGGACCGCCCGGGTGCTATGTGTTTGATGATACCGCCTGTTCTTGTAGCCGGACAAAACCGGCGGCAGTTATTTTTCCCTCGCAGGCAGTTCGCCCAGCAGGGCGGCGCACAGCACGAGCACCGCGCCGACAGCGGCCGGCCACGGCAGCGGCTCCCGCAGCAGGAGGGCCGACAGCAGCACCGCCGTAACCGGGTCGATATAACTGATCAGCGCGACCGACTGCGCGCTCAGCCGCTCCATGCTGCCGAAATACAGGGCGTACGCCAGCGCGGTATGAACCGCACCGGCCACCAGCAGCCACAGGACCCCTTTGACCTCCCACGTCAGGGCGGTCACGTCCTGCGTCAGGCAGACGTACGGCAGCAGCGTCAGCGCGGCGGCCGCCAGCTGCATCATGGTGCGCTCCAGGGCGGCAAGGCCGGTTATTTTTTTGTTCAGCAGGACTACCGCCGCATACAGAACGGCAGCCGCCAGCCCGTACAAAACGCCCGCGGCGCCGAGCGTCCCTTCCGGCTGAACGCCGGCCGTCAGCGCGACGCCCGCCAACGCGGCCAGCACGCACAGCCACTTGCGCAGCGGCACCCGCTCCCGGAGAATCCACGGCGAAACCGCGATTACGCATACCGGAGCCATATAATAGCAAACGGTGGCGACCGCCACCGTCGTGTGGCGATACGCCTCGAACAGCAGGATCCAGTTGATACCCAGCAATACGCCGGACACCGACAGCCGCAGCGCCTGTTTTTTGACCGCGCCCCAATCGACCCGCTTACGGCGCAGCAGTATCACGGCGCCCAGCAGCACCGCGCCGATCAGCGCGCGGGCGCAGGCCGTCAAAGCGGAAGAATAGGGGATATACCGGCGCACCAGCCCGATCGTACCGAAAAGGAGCATGGCCGTGATCAGTTTGATCCTGTCCTTATTCATCGCCCGGCATCTCCTCAAACAGATCCCACGGATACTGCCGCGGCGGCGTCGAAACGCCTGCGACCGGCGCGCCGGTAAAGGGATGGGTAAAAACGACGCGGCTGCTCCACAGGGCCGGGGCCGCGCACCGCCCGTCCCGGCCGCCGTACCGGGCGTCGCCGACCAGCGGCAGCCGGCGGGAAGCAAACTGCACCCGCACCTGATGGGTGCGCCCGGTCATCAGCCGCACCCGCACCAGCGCCAGCGGTCCGGCCGTCTGCCGGACCTCGTAGGCCAGCTTTGCCTCCCGCACGCCGCGGCGCATCCGGCGCACCACATAAGTCTTGTTGGCCGCCGCATCGCGGAACAGCAGGTCCGTCATCTCGCCTGCCGGCGGATCCGGCGTGCCGCGCACCACGGCCAGATACTCCTTCGTCACGTCCCCCTGCCGGATCCGTTCCGATAAGGCGGCCGCACAGGCGCTGCTTTTGGCCAGCAGCATCACGCCGCCGGTCCCTTTATCCAGCCGGTGGACCGGGAACAGCGCCGCGCCCGTCTGTGCGGACAGCAGCGTGAGCAGGTCCGCCCCGCCCGGGGAAGGCTCGGACAGGACGCCGACGGGCTTTTCCGCCAGCAGCAGCTGATCATCCTCGTAGAGAATCCGTACCATTACTTGTTTTTCTTTTTGCGCAGCCGGCGGATCGCCAGCAGCGCGGCGCCCGCTGCGGCAAGGGCCGCGGCGGCGATCCCGGCCGGCAGCAGCCAGCCGGGCGTGGTTTGCTTTGCCTCTTCCGGCAGCGTCTGCGCCGTGTGATAAGCCGGCAGCCGGTCGCTTTCGGCAAGCCCGAAGCGGATGTTGTTCAGGTTCACTTCGCCCGCCTGATCGTCCGTCAGGGTAAATTGCAGCTGCTGCACCCGGTCAAGCAGCGCCCGCCGCTGCGCGTCGGTCAGCACCGCGCCCTGCGCGTCCGCCAGTGTGTTCAGGTCAAAGGTGAAGGTATAGTACGTTCCGTCGCCCGGCAGCGCCGTTTCGCCCACCGGGGCGGCGGTATACCGGCTGCCTTCGTAATCCTGCAGGCGCAGGGCCTGCACGGCCTTGCTGCGTCCGTCGGCCGCCGCCAGATCGATCGAGATATACCGCAGCCCGCAGAAGGAGTTGTTCTGGCTGGGATACTGCAGCACCGGCCCGAAACCGGCCGTGCCGTCCTCGGAGGCTGCGTACCGATACGCTACGCAGCGTGTCCCGTCCGGCAGCTGCCGGACGGCAAAGGTGCCCGTGCCGCCGGAGAGCGGCGCCGACACAAACGCATCGAAGGATCCGGAGCCGCGCAGCGTCATCGGCAGATACACCGAATCGGTCACGCGGGAGAGCAGCCCGTCGAGCGACCCGTATTCGAAGAACATGCCGGTATCCACCCATATCTGCGTATCGTCGCAGAAGGCCCAGTCCTTATTGTCGAGGACATCCGTTTTTTTGTCCCGGCGGAAGGGGACGGCCGGCATGCCGTCGCTGTTGCAGAGGTTGGCCTTGCCGTTGACGCTGGTGTACGCGTAGCGCACGTTCTGCGGCTGCGACAGGAAGGGAGAGGAGACCTCCACCGTGTCGGCGGAGACGATGCGGGCATCGGCAGGGACGTAAACGCCGTCCCTGCCGCACAGCGAAAAGCCGCGCAGCACACCGACGTCGTCGGTCAGCTTCAACCCGGCCCCCGCGTTGTCGAACTGCACCTGCACCGCGCCGTCCTGCACGGTGACCTGCCGCACGGTCGGCGCCAGATAGGCGACCTGTTTGCCGTAGAGCAGGCCCAGGGCCGCCTCGGCGCACCGCTCACCCACCTGCCGCTTTGTGATCGGGTGGATCGGGTGGTCCGCGCCGGTGCTGGTCAGCGTCCGTCTGGCCGGATCCTTCTCGTTGCGGAAGGCGGCCGGTTCGGCCAGCGTCGGGATGTCATAGATCGGCACCTGCACAAAACTGCCCTTGTTCTGCTGATACACCTTGTCGATCGACTCGTTGATGCCGGCCCAGCGCTCGTTGGGCAGGCCGGAATACTTGTTGCCGTCGATCAACTGCGCGTTGTGCGGCGCGATGTGCACGCAGATAAACGGCAGCGTCTGCTCCGGGCTGCCGAAGGTGGCCGAAAAATCGTGCACCATTGCGTTGAGCAGGGTCGCGAACTGCTTGGGATACCAGTTGTTTGCCTCGCCCTGATAATACAGGAAGCCGCGCACCGCAAAACCGGACAGCGGCGCGATCTTGGCGTTGTAGAAGGTGGACATCTGCAGATAGTTGTCGTTGGTAACAGCTTCTTCTTTTTTATAATAGCCGGGGGTCAGCGCTGTTTTGACCGTCTCGTCGCTCTCGATGACGCGGCGCGACAGATAGCACTCGATCGCCAGCGAACCGAGCGAGGTGTCGATCACGCCGACGGGCACTTCGGCGCCGTTTTGGTTCAGCTCATCGTACAGCTTGCGGGCAAAGGTGTACGCCACGCCCGAAAAATTGCAGATCGCGTTCCGGTTGGCGCCGTTGCTCCACTTCATGCCTTTATAGTTGAATTGAGGCGTCGACAACTTGGCGCCGTTGTCCGCCGGGTTGGCCGGCATCGACAGCATCCGCAGCCGGGGCCGGGTGTTGTCGTCCGCCAGCTCGGCCGCACCGATGAGATAAGACGTGGGCAGATACATGTTGGACTGCCCGGCCGCCAAAAACAGTTCCCCCACCAGAACGTGCCGGAACGCCACCTCGCTGCTGCCGGTGACGGTGAGGGTGAACTCCTCGTACGAGGCGTCCAGCGGGTCGAGTTCCGCCCGCCAGAAGCCGTCTTCGCCGGCGGCGGCGCTGCCGGTGCGGGTCGTTCCTTCTTTGCCTTCCATCTTCACCTGCACCTGCGTACCGGGGATATCCACGCCCCACACGCCGATGGGTTTTTGCTGCTGAAACAGCATCGAATCTCCAAATGCATTGGACAGGATCAGGCCGGTCGCTTCCGGCAATTCCATTTTCACGTACGGTTCCTCCTCCGCTGCTTGTACGGCCGGCTGATAAAAAATCGTCAGCCCGGCCGCCAGACCGATGGCCGCCACCGCGGCGACCCATCTGTTTTTCATGCAAAGCCCCCCTTGATTGCGCGTAAACACGTTTATAAAAACCCTCCGTCTACCGTCAGGGTCTGCCCCGTGATAAAACTCGCCTGCGCCAAAAACAGGATAGCCTGCGCCACTTCTTCCGGCCGGCCGAGACGGCCCAGCGGCGTCTGCTGCGCCAGCCCGCGCAGCGTATCCTCGCCCAGCGGCGCGTTCATCTCGGTGTCGATCACGCCGGGCGCCACACAGTTGACGAGGACGCCGGACGGCCCGAGCTCCCGCGCGAGCGCCTTGGTCAGGCCGATCAGCCCCGCCTTGGCGGCGGAATAGGCCGCCTCGCACGAGGCGCCGGCAAGCCCCCACACGGAGGATACGTTGACGATGGCCCCGCTGTGCCGCCGCACCATGTGAGGGACCACGCAACGGCAGCAGTTGGCGGCGCCGTCCAGATCAACGGCGAGCATCCGGCGCCAGGCGGCGGCGTCCTGCTCGGTAAACAGCCCCTGCCCGGCGATGCCGGCGTTGTTGACCAGCACGTCGATATGCCCCATGCGCGCAAGCGCCTGCGCGACCATGTCGCGCACCTGCTCCTCCTGTGCGACGTCGGCGCACAGACAAAATGCGTCGGCGCCCGCGTCCAGCAGCTGCCTCACCGTTTGCTCGGCCGCCGGCCGCCGGGTGTGATAATGCACGGCCACGGTATAACCGGCGCGGCCAAACGCCAGCGCCGTCGCCCGCCCGATCCCGCGGGAGGCGCCGGTGACCAGTACCGTTTTCATGCCGATCCGCTCCTTTTTCATTATAAAACCGGCCTGTCCGGCTTTTCAAGTGTAAAAAGAGAAAGATTCTCCCTCTTTTTCGGAACAAAAGCGACGGTCACGCCGGATCGCTGAGCAGCGCCGGAATCAGGCGCTGATACGCCTTGTACGCACCGGGCAACGCAAAATCCTCTTCCAACTGGCGGGCGGTCGCCAGGCAAAAGCCGTCCGGCGGCACGAAGGGGGCGGCACGCAGCAGGGCCCCTGTCATCTGCCACTCGACGTGGGTGAACAGATGGCGGGCGGCCGGCAGTTCCCGCACCGGCTGCGCCGGTATACCCATCTGCCGCAGCGCCTGCGCCGCCTGCGCGGCCGACAGATGCCCCGGCAGCGGCGGCAACTCCCACATCCCGGCCAACAGCCCTTTTTCCGGCCGGCGGTGCAGCAGCACCCGCGGCCCGCTCAGCACGATCAGCACGGTGTACGGCTCCATACGGCGCGGGGGCCGCGCCCCGCGCACCAGCAGCGCCGCGGCATTGCCCTGCCGCCGTGCTTCACACAGCGCCTGCGCGGGGCATTGCCCGCAGCGCACGGCGGCACCGGGCAGGCACACCGTTTCGCCCAGCTCCATGATCGCCTGATTATACGTCCCGGCATCCCGCTGCGGCAGCAGTTCCCACGCCAGGGCGGACAGTTCTTTTTTGCCGGCGGGTGCCAGCACGTCCCCCTCATATCCGGTCAACCGGGCCAGCACCCGCAGCACGTTGCCGTCTACCGCGGCCGCCCGCCGGCCGAAGGCGATGGAGGCGATCGCTCCGGCGGTATACGGGCCGACGCCGGGCAGCTTCAGCAGCTGCTCGTAGGCGTCCGGCATACGGCCGCCGGCCTGCATGATCTGCACCGCCGCCTGATGCAGGTGGCGCACCCGGCTGTAATAGCCGAGCCCCTCCCACAGTTTATATAAGGTGTCGGTATCGGCCGCCGCCAGCGCCGCCACATCGGGCAGCGCCTGCATGAACCGCTGATAATACGGCCGCACCGCTTCGATGCGCGTTTGTTGCAGCATGATCTCGGACACCCACACCTTGTACGGGTCCGGATCGTCGCGCCACGGCAGCGCGCGGTGATGCGCCCGGTACCAGGGCAGCAGCGCCTGCGCCAGCCCTTTTATCCCTGCCGGATCCATTCTTCCCACTCCTTCGGACAATAGCCCACGGTGGCCTGCCTGCCGTTGCGCACGATCGGCGTGCGCAGCCAGGCCGGATTTTCCAGCAGTTTGTCTTCTTTGGCCTGCTCGCCGGCCAGATAGCGCAAAATCACCGCGTCCGGCTGCTTTTCGTCCACAAGCGCGGCCAGGCCGCCCACGGCGGCCGCCACGCTGCGCAGCTCGCCCCGGCTCAGGCCGAAACGGGCCGTGTCCACCTGCTGAAAGCGCACGCCCCGCTCTTTGAAAAACCGCTCGGCTTTTTTGGTGTCAAAGCACTTGGCTTTGCCGAAAATCTGAATGTTCATCCCCGGCTGAACTCCTCTAAGCGCAGGTCTTTATTGTGTTCTTCCGCCCATTGCACGTTCCACTCGCTGGTGAACAGCAGCAGCGGCCGGTCCCGCATATCCTGCACGCAGCGCGTGTCGGACGTCAGGTCCAGCGCCTTGGGATCCACCGTCTCGTTCTGGATCCAGCGCAGATACTGATAGGGCAGCGGCTGCATGCGGATGTCCACGGCGTACTCGTTTTTCAGCCGGTACTCGAACACGTCGAATTGCAGCGTGCCCACCACGCCCACGATGACCTCCTCCATGCCGCCGTTGAACTCCTTGAAGATCTGCACGGCACCCTCCTGCGCGATCTGCATCATCCCTTTGATGAACTGCTTGCGCTTCATGGTGTCGGTCGGGCTGACGAGCATGAAATGCTCCGGCGCAAAAGTGGGGATGCCCTCAAACGCAAACTTTTTGCCCGGGGCGCACACCGTGTCGCCGATGGAGAACAGGCCGGGGTCAAAGATGCCGATGATGTCGCCGGCATAGGCCTCCTCCACGATTTCCCGCTCCTGCGCCATCATCTGCTGCGGCTGCGCAAGCTTGATGCGCCGGCCGGACTGCACGTGCAGCACCTCCTCGCCGCGGGTGAACTGCCCGGAGCAAATGCGCATGAAGGCGATGCGGTCCCGGTGGGCTTTGTTCATGTTGGCCTGGATCTTGAACACAAAGGCCGAAAAATCCGGGTCGAAGGGGTCGATTTCCCCTTTGTCCGAGCGGCGCGGCAGCGGGGAGGTGGTCATTTGCAGAAACTCCCGGATAAACGGCTCCACGCCGAAGTTGGTCAGCGCCGAGCCGAAGAACACCGGCGACAGCTTGCCGTGCCGCACCGCGTCCAGGTCAAACGCGCCGCCGGCGCCGTCGAGCAGCTCGATATCGTCCTGCAGGGTCCGGTACAGCTCCGGCCCGAGCGCGCCGCGCAGCGCCTCGCTGCCCGGCTCCCACTCGGTCTGCTCCACCTGATGCTGCCCGTTGTTGGCGGTAAAAGCCAGCACGCGCTCGCGCCCGCGGTCGTACACGCCCTTAAAGCTCTTGCCCGAACCGATGGGCCAGTTGACCGGGTAGGTGCGGATGCCCAGCAGCCGCTCGATCTCCTCCATCAACTCAAAGGGGTCGCGCGCCTCCCGGTCCATCTTGTTGATAAAGGTGAAAATCGGGATGTCCCGCAGCACGCACACCTTGAACAGCTTTTTGGTCTGCTTTTCCACGCCCTTGGAGGCGTCGATGACCATGACGGCCGAGTCGGCCGCCATCAGCGTGCGGTAGGTGTCCTCCGAAAAATCCTCGTGCCCGGGGGTGTCCAGAATATTGACGCAATACCCGCCGTAACGGAATTGCAGCACCGACGAGGTGACCGAGATGCCGCGCTGCTTTTCGATCTCCATCCAGTCGGATACGGCGTGCTTCATCGACCGCTTGCCCTTGACCATACCGGCGGTGGCGATCGCGCCGCCGTACAGCAGCAGCTTTTCGGTCAGCGTGGTCTTGCCCGCGTCCGGGTGCGAGATGATGGCAAAGGTGCGGCGTTTTTCAATTTCGGAACGAATGTCGGCCAAAGCGGGGCCCTCCCTTATAGTTGCGAATAGGATATATATGG